>JBEGUQ010000010.1:0-35554 GCA_041178805.1 Actinomycetota bacterium | reverse complement strand
ATGTCTTTGCTGATGCCAACCTCGCGGGCAGATACGGCGAAGGCGTGGATGATCAGGTTGGTGCTAAATCCAAGGCGCATTGCGCGATAGGTTTCCTGCTCAAATGCGTTCAGCTCTGCTTCCGGATCTATTTCCGGAGCGCTAAGTGCTGCATCGGCGGCAGAGCCATCGACGATCTCATCGGCAACGCGCACCAAGGCATAAATATTCTCGACGTGGTGCTTTACGTCGTCGGAAAGCAGTCTGGTTGCCATCCCGAATGAGGTCGAGTAGCTGTAGATGACCTCTTTGCTGGCGCGATGCGCTGCCTGCGAGTAGAGGGCAAGCCCGGTCGGGACCTTTGTCGTATCTTGGCTTTCCACCCTTCTAGGCTACTAGCAGTTGTGGGTAGGATTGAACCATGCCTAGCTCGATGAAACCACGCTCCTTTGCTGTTACCGATGGCCTAGAGAGAGCAGCCGCTCGCGGCATGCTCCGTGCGGTCGGAATGGGTGATGAAGACTGGGAGAAGCCCCAGATTGGCGTCGCCTCGTCTTGGAACGAAGTTACCCCCTGCAATCTCTCCCTAGATCGACTAGCAGATGCCGCCAAGATGGGCGTGCACGCAGCCAAGGGTTACCCACTTGAATTCGGAACCATTTCTGTTTCCGACGGTATCTCCATGGGTCACGAAGGTATGCACTTCTCACTGGTTTCCCGCGAGGTAATTGCAGACTCGGTTGAGACAGTTATGCAGGCTGAGCGACTAGACGGTTCGGTTCTATTGGCCGGTTGCGACAAGTCGCTACCGGGCATGATGATGGCCGCAGCACGTTTGGACCTGGCTTCAGTATTTCTCTACGCCGGTTCTATTGCTCCGGGTTGGGTAAAGCTTTCTGACGGTACCGAGAAGCAGGTAACCATTATTGACGCCTTCGAGGCGGTAGGTGCTTGCAAGGCCGGCAAGATGAGCCTTGAGGATGTTGACCGCATTGAGCGTGCAATCTGTCCGGGTGAAGGTGCTTGTGGCGGTATGTACACCGCTAACACCATGGCTTCCATTGGTGAGGCCCTCGGTCTCAGCCTTCCAGGTTCGGCTTCTCCACCATCGGCTGACCGTCGTCGCGATGCTTGGGCACACCGTTCTGGTGAAGCAGTTGTGAACTTGATTGCCAAGGGCATCACAGCGCGCATGATTTTGACCAAGAAGGCCTTTGAGAACGCAATTGCAGTTCTTATGGCCTTTGGTGGTTCCACTAACGCTGTGCTTCACCTGCTTGCAATTGCTCGCGAGGCTGAGGTTGACCTAAAGCTTTCCGACTTCAACCGCATTGCAGACAAGGTGCCACACCTTGGTGACCTGAAGCCTTTTGGTCAATACGTGATGAACGATGTTGACCGCGTTGGCGGAGTGCCGGTTGTAATGAAGGCACTTTTGGACGCTGGGCTTATTCACGGCGACTGCCTAACCGTAACCGGCAAGACCGTTGCCGAGAACCTTGCGGATATCAACCCGCCTGACCCAGACGGCAAGATCATTCGCGCGATGGACAACCCAATCCACAAAGACGGCGGCATCGCGGTGCTACATGGAACTATTGCTCCAGATGGAGCGGTCGTGAAGACCGCAGGCTTTGACCTTGCGTTCTTTGAAGGCCCAGCTCGTGTGTTTGAGCGTGAGGCTGGAGCTATGGAGGCACTTTCTCGCGGCGAAATCAAGTCTGGTGACGTTGTGGTTATTCGCTATGAGGGCCCGAAGGGTGGCCCGGGCATGCGAGAGATGCTTGCCATTACCGGTGCAATTAAGGGTGCCGGTTTGGGCAAAGATGTCCTACTATTGACAGACGGACGATTCTCGGGCGGCACAACCGGCCTATGTATCGGACACATCGCACCAGAGGCCACCGAAGGTGGACCTATTTCCCTGGTGCGTGATGGAGACCTGATTCGGGTTGACATCAAAGCTCGTTCGCTTGACTTACTGGTCGACGATGAAGAGTTGGCTCGCCGCAAGACTGACTGGCAGCCGCTGCCACCGCGTTACACCCGCGGTGTTCTCGCTAAGTACTCCAAGCTTGTGCACTCCGCCGCAGAAGGCGCTTACTGCGGTTAGTTGCACACCACGAACGAAGAAGGTCCAATGTCCAAGGAAATGCTCACCGGAGCACAGGCAATCATCCGCTCGCTAGAGATGCTGGGGATTGACACTGTCTTCGGACTTCCTGGTGGGGCGATTCTCCCTACCTATGACCCATTGATGGACAGCAAGAAGATCCGTCACATTTTGGTTCGCCACGAACAGGGTGCTGGTCACGCTGCAGAAGGTTACGCAGCTGCCAGCGGAAAGCTCGGCGTCTGTATCGCAACCAGCGGACCTGGTGCAACCAACCTGGTTACCCCGATCATGGACGCCATGATGGACTCGGTCCCAATGCTTGCAATCACCGGTCAGGTGAACTCTCACGCTATTGGAACCGACGCGTTCCAAGAGGCAGACATCGTTGGTATCACGATGCCTATTACCAAGCACAGCTTCTTGGTAACCGACCCAGCTGAAATCCCAGCGACCATGGCAGCGGCTTATGAGCTTGCAACCACCGGTCGCCCAGGTCCGGTATTGGTTGACGTTGCCAAGGATGCGCAGAACAAGAAGTTTGAATTCTCTTGGCCGCCAAAGGTTGAGCTTCCTGGCTACAAGCCAGTAACCGACCCGCACGGCAAGCAGGTGCAGGCAGCTGCAGAGCTAATTCTTTCCTCACACAAGCCGATCTTCTACGTCGGTGGTGGAGTTATCCGTGCCGAGGCACACGCGGAGCTGGCTCGACTAGTTGAACTAGTTGGTGCTCCGGTAACCACCACTTTGATGGCACGCGGTGCTTTCCCAGACTCTCACCCAAACCACCTGGGTATGCCAGGTATGCACGGAACCGTTCCTGCGGTGACCGGTTTGCAGAAGGCAGATCTGCTAATCACTTTGGGTGCTCGTTTTGATGACCGCGTAACCGGAGACGTAAAGAGCTTTGCCCCGGGCGCCAAGGTCATCCACGTTGACATTGACCCTGCGGAAATTGGCAAGATCCGCCACGCAGATGTCCCAATCGTTGGCGATGCAAAGGTTGTAATCGCAATGCTTACCGCAGAGATTGAGAAGCAGCTAGCCGGCAAGAAGCCAGACTTTGCCTCTTGGTGGCAGTTCCTAAACGGCCTCAAAGAGCGCTACCCACTTGGCTATGTCGACACTGATGACGGAAAGTTGTCACCTCAGCTGGTCATAAAGCGCATTGGTGAACTATCCGGCCCAGACGCCACCTACTGTGCGGGAGTTGGCCAGCACCAGATGTGGGCTGCGCAGTTTATTAAGTACGAGCGTCCAAACTCCTGGATCAATTCCGGCGGTGCGGGAACCATGGGTTACTCGGTGCCTGCGGCAATGGGTGCCAAGGTTGCCCAGCCAGAGCGTTTGGTTTGGTCAATAGATGGCGATGGTTGTTTCCAGATGACCAATCAGGAGCTAGCTACCTGTGCGATCAACAACATCCCAATCAAGGTTGCAATTATCAACAACTCTTCTTTGGGCATGGTTCGCCAGTGGCAGACCCTGTTCTACGACAAGCGCTACTCGAACACTGATCTGCACACCGGTACCGACACCATGATGATTCCTGACTTCGTGAAACTGGCTGACGCTTATGGGTGCCTTGCGATTCGCGTTGAAAGAGAAGATGAGATTGATGCCGCTATCAAGCTGGCGATCGAGACCAATGACCGTCCGGTTGTGATCGACTTCATCGTTGGACGAGATGCAATGGTTTGGCCAATGGTTCCAGCAGGTGTATCAAACGATGCGGTGCAGTATGCCCGTGACGCAGCTCCGATCTGGGATGGGGAGGAGTAGAAATGTCTCAGCACGTACTCTCACTATTGGTTGAGGATAAGCCTGGTATTTTGACCCGCGTTGCAGCGCTTTTTGCTCGCCGTGGTTTCAACATTGAGTCGCTTGCGGTGGGAACCACCGAGGTCGAGGGCCTATCCCGCATCACCGCAGTGGTTAGCCTTGACGGCCAGCCGCTTGAGCAGGTAACCAAGCAGCTAAACAAGCTGATCAATGTTCTAAAGGTTGTCGAGTTGGAGCAGGATGCTTCCATCGCTCGCGATCACATGCTGATCAAAGTCAAAACTGATGCGTCAACTCGCTCACAGGTGCTAGAAGCCGTTACGCTATTTAGAGCCCGAGTAGTTGATGTTGTGAGCGACTCGGTTGTTATCGAAGTCACCGGCGACTCAGCAAAGTGCAAGGCGTTCATAAAGGTGCTCGAGCCATTCGGCATCAAAGAACTAGTTCAATCTGGAGCAATCGCGATTTCGCGTGGCTCTAAGTCCATGAGCGAAAAAGTACTTCGCTAAACAAATAGTTTTCCTATCAACCATCAGAGAAAGAAATAAAGTGGCAGAAATCTTCTACGACAAGGATGCAGACCTAAGCATCGTCCAGGGCCGCAAGGTCGCCGTGTTGGGCTTTGGCTCACAGGGTCACGCTCACGCACTGAACCTAAAGGACTCCGGCGTCGACGTCGTAGTTGGTCTTCCAGAAGGATCTAAGTCTCGCGCTAAGGCAAGCGAACAGGGTCTAAAGGTTCTGACTCCTGGTGAGGCAGTGAAGTGGGCGAACGTAATCGTGGTGCTAGCTCCGGACCCTAAGCAGCGCGACCTTTACACCAACGACATCGCACCTAACCTGCAGGCAGGCGACGCAATCGTCTTCGGTCACGGTTTTGCTATCCGCTTCGGATACATCACCCCACCGAGCGATGTTGACGTATTCCTAGTAGCTCCAAAGGGTCCAGGACACCTAGTTCGCCGCGAGTATGTCGCAGGTAAGGGTGTTCCAAACCTAATTGCTGTTGAGCAGGACGCAACCGGTCACGCATTTGAGCTAGGTCTTTCCTACTCCAAGGCAATTGGTGGAACCCGCGCGGGAACCATCAAGACCACCTTCACCGAGGAGACCGAGACTGACCTATTTGGTGAGCAGGCTGTTTTGTGCGGTGGTGCTTCTCAGCTAGTTATGTACGGTTTCGAGACTCTAACCGAGGCTGGTTACCAGCCGGAGATCGCTTACTTCGAGGTACTACACGAGCTAAAGCTCATCGTTGACCTGATGTACGAGGGTGGCATTGCAAAGCAGCGTTGGAGCGTATCCGACACCGCTGAGTACGGTGACTACGTTTCCGGTCCACGCGTTATCGGACCTGAGGTAAAGACTCGCATGAAGGAAGTTCTAACCGACATCCAGACCGGTGCATTCGCAAAGCGTTTCATCGATGACCAGGATGCTGGTGCCCCAGAGTTCAAGGCACTTCGCGCTAAGGGTGAGGCTCACCCAATCGAGGCCACTGGCCGCGAACTGCGCAAGTTGTTCAGCTGGATCAAGACGGACGACGACTACCAAGAAGGTAGCGCAGCCCGCTAAATCTCAATCAAAAGCCCCCGAGAAATCGGGGGTTTTTGGCTATTCTGGGGCAATGTCTAAATCAATCTTCTATGGCGTAATCTCCCTCGACGGCTACCTTGCTGGCCCGGATGGCGATATGAGCTGGGCGGAGAAGTACCTCTCGCCGGATGAAGACTTTGGTTGGATGGAGCTACTTTCGAGCTCCGGGTCAATGCTGCAGGGCAGAAAGACCTTCGAGTTTGAACTCGAGTCGGTTCCAGAAATGGAGCGCATTCTCCCCACCTACGTTTTGACCGAGCAGCCTTTGAAGTTCGATGGTTTACAAATCCCAAACCTTCATTTCATCTCCGGTGACCTCAGGGAAGTTGTAAGCACCATCAAGCAAAAGCACCCAGGGAACCTCTTTATTGGGGGAGGAGCCATGCTGGTCGACACTCTTTTGATGATGGGGTTGATAGATGATTTGCGACTGTTTATTGCTCCAGACATCCTCGGCGACGGCATCAAGTTCTTCAAGGGATCCAAGATCAAGCAGCAATTCGAATTGCAATCCAGCAGGGCCTATAAAACCGGATTGGTCGAGCTTCGATTGGCAAAACTTCCATCAAACTAATACCCCTGGGGGTATTTTGTAGTAGTGTGTTTCTTGATTTCGAACAGACAAAGGAATTGATTATGTGCTCACAAGCAATGTGTTACGACTGCAACAAGATCACCTGGCAGGGTTGTGGCCAGCATGTTGAAGAGGCTCTCGCTGGCGTTCCAGATGAGCAGCTTTGCACCTGCCCACGCGACTAATTCGCCTATTACAGCACTAGACTTTAGCCATTCCCATCGCTGTCGATAACGACGTTAGGTTTGCCATTGTCTAAGCCAGTTGTTCTAATTGCCGAAGAGCTTTCGCCTGCCACAGTTGAAGCCCTCGGTCCAGATTTTGAGATTCGCCATGTTGATGGTGCGGATCGCTCCAAGCTTCTGCCTGCACTGGCTGAAGCCAACGCCGTATTGATTCGCTCTGCGACCAAGATGGACGAAGAGGCTATTGCAGCCGCACCAAAACTCAAAGTGATCGCGCGTGCTGGAGTTGGCCTAGACAACGTAGACATCAAGGCCTCGACCAATGCGGGCGTAATGGTTGTAAATGCACCAACCTCCAACGTCATCTCTGCAGCAGAACTCGCAATTGCACAGCTAATGGCGCTTTCCCGTCACATTCCAGATGCCAATGCATCGCTCAAAAACGGTGAGTGGAAGCGTGCGAAGTACACCGGTGTCGAGCTGTATGAAAAGACCATCGGAATCATCGGCCTTGGTCGCATCGGAACCTTGGTTGCTCAGCGACTAGCTGGTTTTGGTGTGACCCTCATTGGCTATGACCCATACGTTACTCAGGCTCGTGCCGAGCAAATCGGCGTTGAGCTAGTTGACATGGATCAGATGATGAAGCGTGCTGATTACATCACCATTCACATCCCAAAGACTCCTGAGACCACCGGCATGATCTCGACCGACCAGTTTGCAATTGCGAAGTCAAACCTTCGCATCGTGAACTGCTCACGCGGCGGAATCATCGATGAGGCTGCACTGTATGCAGCGCTAAAGACCAACCGCATCGCAGGTGCCGGTTTGGATGTGTTCGTAAACGAGCCTCCAAAGGACTCACCACTTCTAACCTTGGAAAACATTTTGGTTACCCCACACCTTGGCGCATCTACCGATGAGGCCCAGGAGAAGGCTGGTATCTCAGTTGCACGCTCGGTTCGACTAGCCCTAGCCGGTGACCTGGTTCCAGATGCTGTGAACGTCGCTGGTGGCGTGATTGATGCTTCCGTGAAGCCAGGTATTCCACTAGCGGAAAAGCTTGGCCAGATTGTTGCAGGACTTGCACACACTTCGATTGTTTCGGTTGAGTTTGAAGCTAGGGGAGAGATTGCGGCACACGATGTCACTGTTTTGAAGCTTGCTGCGCTAAAGGGGTTGTTCCAGACCATGGTGACCGAACAGGTCTCCTATGTGAATGCCCCGCTAATGGCAGAGCAGCGCGGTGTTGAGGTTCGTTTAGCTCAAGTAACTGAGAGCGATGAATACCGCAATGTCACCACCTTGAAGGCAGTACTTTCCGATGGTTCGGTTGTGTCTGCCGGTGGAACGGTTATTGGGCCTAAGCACCACCAGAAGGTTGTCTCCATCAACGGCTACGACGTTGAGCTGTCGATGGCTGACCACATGGTTGTCATGGTTTACCAGGACCGTCCGGGAATCGTTGCCGTCTACGGCAAGGCATTTGCCGAAGCTTCTGTGAACATCGCTGCCATGACCATTGCTCGTCAGCAAAAGGGCGGCAAGGCACTCAGCGTAATTACCGTTGACTCCCCAGTCGCGCCTGAGATTTTAGAGAAGCTCAGGGCCGAGATCCAGGCTGATGTCATGCAGGCAATCTCGATCACCGAAGGTTATTAGGTCATAAAAAAACAGGGCTCCTGTCGGGGCCCTGTTTTTATTGCCTGAATTACTTTGTGACAGCACGCTCTCTGGCATCCATGCCGCTTCGCCAAGTGGTGTAACCACCATCTAGGTTGCGAACCTTTATGCCGTGGCTGCGCAAGATCTGAGTTGCGGTGTGACCGCGCTGACCAACCGCACAGGTAACGATTACATCCTTGCCTTGAAGTTCCGCGATGTGCTCGCGGAGAACATCCACCGGAATTAGCGTGGTGTTTGGAATGTTGCCCGCCTGGTGCTCGCCCTCGGTGCGAACATCGACTACAACCGCTCCGGCTGCCTGAGCAGCCTCAACTTGATACCACTGGATGTTCGGAGTTTTGCCCTCACGGACGTTGTTCCCGACATATCCAGCCTGGTTGATTGGGTCTTTGGCACTTCCAAATGGTGGAGCGTATGCCAGCTCTAGATCCATTAGGTCATCAATTGTTAGGCCAGCAAAAATCGCGGTTGCAATAACGTCGATGCGCTTATCAACTCCATCAAATCCAATTCCTTGGGCTCCAAGTAGTTTTCCGCTGTCAGGGTCAAACAGCACCTTCAGCGATACACGCTCTGCTCCTGGGTAATAGCCTGCGTGACTGCCTGGGTGCAGGTGAATTACCTGGTGCTTGATGCCAAGCGCGATGGCCGTAGTCTCCGTTAGCCCAGTGACCGCTGCAGCCATCCCATAGGCACCAATGATCCCCGTGCCAATAGCCTTGCGGGCCGAAACCGTTTCTCCTGCAATCACATCCGCGACGAGGCGACCGTGACGGTTTGCAAGGTTTGCCAGCCAAATCATTTGGCTCTGGCCGGTGAGTGAATTTGCCTTCTCGGCAGCATCTCCAACCGCATAAATATCAGGGCTTGAGGTGCGCATCTGGTCATCGACCCAAATGCCTCCGGCTACACCAATGCGCAATCCAGCAGCCACGGCTAGCGAGCGATCCGCTTCAACGCCGATTGCCATGACCACAAGGTCCGCAGCTATCTCTTTGCCATCGGCAAGAAGCACTGAACGCTCTTTGACTTCAACGGTCTGAGCGTTGAGCGCCAGACGAATGCCGTTTTTTACAAGCAGCGCCTGCAGTGGCTCGATCATCTCTGGATCGTATTGCGGCAGGATCGTCTCTCTTGAGCCAATCAAAGTGGTCTGGACTCCACGATGTTGCAGGTTTTCGGCTAGCTCAACCCCAATAAAGCCAGCCCCAATAATCGCGGCAGAGGCAATGCGACCGTTGTCTACTAGGTCTTTGATTCTTACTGCGTCGGGAACGTCTCGCAACACATGGGCGCGCTCGGCTCCTGGAATATCCGCCATTCGAGGCTTAGCGCCGGTAGACAGCACCAGGGAGTCATAGCTTTCAAAGTAAGTTTCCCCAGAGCTGAGGTTCTGCACCTCAACCGTCTTCTCGCTCGGGTTCAACTTGATCACCCGCGAGTTGACCCGCACATCCAAGTTGAAGCGGTTTTTCAGAGATTGCGGAGTCTGAAGTAGTAGGTCGCTTTCTGCTGGGATAACTTCACCAACGTGATATGGAAGCCCACAGTTTGCATAGGAAACGTGCGGACCCTGCTCAAAAACAATTATTTCGGCGTCTTCTTTGAGTCTGCGCAGTCTGGTGGCAGCGGACATTCCGCCGGCCACACCGCCAACAATTACAACCTTCAATTACTTCACAATCTTTAGGCCGGCGCGCTGCCAACCAATCATTCCGCCAGAGACATTTAGCACCTGGTAGCCATTGCGGCTGAGGATGTCTGCAGCACGTTGACTGCGCATGCCGGACTGGCAAACCACAACAATCTGTCGTTCCTTTGGAATTTCACCTAGGCGACGTTCAATTACCTGACCTGAAATGTGCTTAGCGCCTGGAGCGTGACCCGAGCGGTACTCGGATGACTCGCGAACATCAATCAGCATGGCACCTTGAGTTTGTGCCTCTAAGGCCTTGGCGGGGGAGACCGTCTGGTATTTCTTTTTGAAAAGATCGAAAAAGCCCATTACTTGCTGGCCTCGAAAGACACTTCTTTGCCCGCAGAAATCCACGCGCCAGTGCCACCAGCAACGGATACCACATCGAAGCCTTGAGCCTCGAGGAAGTCTGCTGCCTTCATGGAACGAACGCCACCTTGGCAAACAATCCAAATCTGCTCACCTGCAGGAAGATCTGCGGTGCGGTCTGGAACGGTGGACAGTGGTATGTGTCGGGCATTTGGAACGTGTCCAGCCTCGAACTCGTGGTCTTCTCGAACATCAATCACAAGCTTGCCCTCGGCAATCGCACTCTCTAGTTCATCGATGGTTACTTCGTTAGCCATACTTTTTCCTTTCTAAATCCTCTAGCTGAGCGAGAGGAAAGCCTTTTCTAGTTTTGCCTTGTCTGCTATGCCCGCCTCATCGCTGCCGCAGTGTGAGATGCCAGATGCGATGAGAGTGAACGCTGCTCTGCTGATGGCGGCCTGTGCAGCTGCAAGCTGGGTTAGCACATCGGTGCACTCGCGGCCCTCTTCAACCATGCGGATGATTCCACCGAGCTGACCTTGGGCTCGAGCCAAACGCTTTTTTACCGCGTCTAAATCCTGCTCAGGAATTTGCATTAGTTCAGCCTTTCAACTTGACTGACTAAATTCTATCACATACCCTAGGGGGTATCTTGAAAGGATCGCTCATGAAGATTTTGAAGTTTTTTGCTGCAGCTCTAATCGCGTTGTTTGCTATTGGTTCTCTCAGCGCTTGTGTAACTCAGACCGAGGATCCAGCGGCATACGCTGCCATCATCGACGTAAGAACCCCTGAGGAGTGGGCCACCGGCCACCTTGAAGGTGCCGTTCGTATTGGTATCGCAGATGCAGATTTTGCTCAGCAGCTTGACACATTGGATAAGGCCGCGGATTACTACATTTACTGCCGAAGCGGAAACCGCGCGGGGCAGGCAATCGACTACATGACCTCCGCTGGCTTCACCGGCAAGTTGGTAAACGGCGGAGCAGTAGCAAATGCTGCCGGTGAGACCGGTCTTGCAGTAGTAACCACAGAGTAGCTTCAAGCTCCAATTCATTGGGCAAAAGGGTAGGGTTGTTCTAAACAATCTGTAAGGCTTAGCTGTGAAATCCATCAATCTTGCCGTAGTCGCCGGAGACGGCATTGGCCCTGAAGTCACCTCGGTTGGCATTGCTGCCTTGGAGAAGGCCCTTGCCGGAGTAGAGCTGGACATCACAAGCTACGACCTCGGGTCAGATCGCTATTTGGCAACCGGAGAAGCGCTAACCGAAAACGATCTTGAGCAGCTGGCCAAGCACGATGCAATCTTGCTCGGTGCAATCGGTGACCCACGTGTCCCATCGGGAGTTTTGGAGCGCGGGCTACTACTGAAGCTTCGCTTTGCATTTGACCACCACATCAACCTTCGTCCTTCGAAGTTGTTCGAAGGCGTTGTCTCACCGCTTTCCAATGCCAAGAACATTGACTTTGTTGTGGTTCGCGAAGGCACCGAAGGTCCTTATGTCGGTAACGGTGGCGCTATTCGCCAGGGCACCGACCAGGAGGTTGCTAACGAGGTTTCGGTCAACACCGCCTTTGGTGTTCGCAGAGCAGTTGAGTACGCATTCAACCTGGCATCAAACCGCGACCGTAAGCACGTCACTCTGGTTCACAAAACCAACGTCTTGGTTCACGCCGGCAAGATCTGGCTTCGTATGGTCGAGGAAGTTTCTAAGCAGTATCCAAGTGTGACCCACGACTACATGCACATTGATGCCGCCACCATTCACATGGTGAATTCCCCGGAACGCTTTGATGTGATTGTTACCGACAACCTATTCGGTGACATCATCACTGACTTGGCCGCCGCTATTTGCGGTGGTATTGGCCTAGCGGCTTCGGCTAACCTAAATCCAACCGGTGCTTTCCCATCCATGTTCGAACCCGTTCATGGATCAGCCCCGGACATCGCGGGCAAAAACCTCGCTGATCCAACTGCAGCAATCCTTTCTGCAGCGCTTCTGGCTAGAACCCTCGGCTACACCGAGGCAGCCGTCAGGATTGAAAAAGCGGTAGCGCAAGACCTAGCTAACCGCGGGGATTCAAAGCGTTCGACCGATCAGGTTGCTCAAAGCATCCTCGAACTTATTTAGGTGACAACATGGACTTCAAGGTAACTAAGAACCCAAACCCAACTCCAAAGGCTGAGCGCGATGCGATTCTCGCAAACCCAGTTTTTGGCGCAAAGCTAACCGACCACCAGGTGGTTGTGGTGTGGGAAAAGGACAAGGGTTGGCACTCCGCCGAGGTTATCCCTTACGGCCCTATCATGATGGACCCTTCGGCTGCGGTTTTGCACTACGGTCAGGAAATCTTCGAGGGCATCAAGGCTTACCGCCACCAGGACGGTTCAATCTGGACCTTTAGACCAGAGGCTAACGCCAAGCGCTTGCAGCGCTCTGCCCACCGTATGGCACTGCCTGAACTGCCTACCGATGTCTTCGTTGAGTCACTAAGGCAGCTCATTGCCGTAGATGGTGACTGGGTTCCAGCACCTGAGGGCGAGAAGACTCTGTACTTCAGGCCATTTGAGATTGCTGCCGAGAACTTCCTAGGTGTTCGCGCAGCTCAGCGTGCGGAATACCGAGTTATCGCATCTCCAGTTGGTCCTTATTTCACCGGGGGGCTAAAGCCGGTTGCTATTTGGATCGCGCTAGATTCCGCTCGCGCTGGAAGGCACGGTACCGGTGAAGCGAAGACCGGTGGAAACTACGCAGCATCTTTGCTAGCCCAGTCCAAGGGTCTAGAAAACGGCTGTAGCCAGGTGATGTTCTTGGATGCCGAAAGCGCAACCTACATCGAAGAACTCGGTGGCATGAACCTCTTCTTTGTATACAAAGACGGCCATGTTGCAACCCCAGCGCTTGATGGCACGATTCTTCACGGCATCACCCGCGACTCGGTAATCACCTTGCTTCGCGATCGCGGCATAGAAGTTCAAGAGCGCAAGGTGAGCTTGGATGAGGTTCGCAGCGGCGTTATCTCGAACGAAATCGTTGAGGTCTTTGCCTGTGGCACTGCGGCGGTAATCACTCCGGTTGGAACGTTCAAATCCGAGAGTGAGGAAATCGTTATTGGTGGCAATGAGCCAGGAAACCTCACCGCTTCGATGCGTCAGGAGCTGACTGGCATTCAGTACGGCACCGTTCCAGATCGCCATAACTGGATGCTGAAGCTGGCAGACTAGCCCAATGAAAATTGCGAGATTCAGTCTCAACGGTGAGATTAGATTCGGCTCGATAGTCGGCGCTCAAGTATCGCTTTTTGCGGGTAACCCATTGGAATCCAAAAAGCTATCTGGGCAAAGCGTTGCGCTAGACCAGATTCAACTTTTGGCACCGGTTGTTCCCAGCAAGATCATTTGCATCGGCATGAACTATGCGGCTCACGCAGCTGAAATCTCGCAGGATGTCCCAGACGAGCCGCTGATGTTCTTCAAGCCTGTAAGCGCAATCATCGGCCCGGGTGACACCATCGTTTTGCCACACCAGTCTGACCAGGTTGAGCTAGAAGTCGAGCTGGCAGTTGTAATTGGCAAGCAGGCCAAGAACATCTCAAAGAGCGAAGTCAAAAGCCACATCTTTGGCTACACCATTGGCAATGACATCACCGCGAGAGATATTCAGTTCTCAGATTTGCAGTGGGCAAGATCAAAGGGTTTTGACACCTTCTGCCCGCTAGGTCCATGGATTGAAACCGATTTTGACCCAACCGGTAAGCGTTTGGATTCCCGAGTTCAGGGCGAACAGCGTCAGCACGCCACCAGTAAAGACATGATCTTCGATGTTGAAACCATTGTTTCTTTTGTCTCAGAAAACGTAACCCTTTTCCCTGGCGACATCATTCTCACCGGCTCCCCAGCCGGCATCTCTCGCATCTCCCACGGTGACTCGGTTGAGTGCGAGATTGAGGGTATTGGCGTTTTGCACAACCAAGTTGCCTAAGCTTGTCAGTTGTTATGACGCTAATTACCGCACCTACCACTTCCGCTTCGGGCTCAGATATCAAAGTCCGCTTTTGCCCATCCCCAACCGGAACCCCGCACGTTGGTTTGGTTAGAACCGCACTTTTCAACTGGGCCTATGCCAGAAGAGTCGGTGGCACATTTGTTTTCCGCATCGAGGACACCGATGCCGCGCGTGACTCTGAAGAGAGCTACCACCAGATCATTGACGCCCTGCGCTGGTTGGGCATGGACTGGGACGAGGGTGTTGAGGTCGGTGGACCGCACGAGCCATACCGCCAGTCACAGCGCACCGAGATCTACATGGACGTCATCGACAAGCTAAAAGAGTCGGGTCACGTCTACGAGTCATTCCTCAGCGCCGAGGAAATTGAAGAGCGAAACAAGGCCAACGGTCGAGCAGTTCAGCTGGGCTATGACAACTCGGAGCGCGAGCTATCCCAAGCTGATCGCGAGCGCTACTTGGGCGAAGGTCGCCAGCCAGCACTTCGACTGAGAGTTCCAGACCAAGACATCACCTTTGATGACCTGGTGCGCGGCGAAATCACTTTCCCAGCTGGCTCCTTCCCAGACTTCGTGGTGGTCCGCCCTGGTGGTCAACCGCTATACACCTTGGTGAACCCAGTTGATGATGCGCTCATGGGCATCACGCACGTACTTCGCGGTGAAGACTTGCTGTCATCAACCCCGCGCCAGATTGCGCTCTACAACGCGATGTTTGAGGCGGGCATCACCAAGTTCATCCCGCGTTTTGGCCACCTGCCATTTGTTATGGGTGAGGGAAACAAAAAGCTTTCTAAGCGCAACCCGGAGAGCAATCTCTTCTTGCACAAAGACCGCGGCTTTATCCCAGAGGGTCTTCTGAATTACCTATCGCTTTTGGGCTGGTCGATTGCCGCAGATCGCGACATCTTTACCCTCGATGAGCTTTGTGCAAACTTCGATGTGGCGAACGTGAACCCTAACCCGGCTCGTTTTGACCAGAAGAAGGCTGACTCGATCAACGCCTCTCACATCAGACTGCTTGCGCCAGCTGACTTTGAGGCAAGAATTCTGCCTTACCTGCAGTCCGCAGGAGTGCTGCCTGGTTCTCCAAGCGCCGAGCAGCTAGAGCTACTGCACAAGCTCTCTCCGCTAGTTCAGGAGCGCATCACTGTGCTCTCCGAGGCAGCCGGCATGCTGGGGTTCATGTTCCAAGCTGACGATCAGCTTCACTACGAGGCAGATGCCATCGAACAGCTTCCAGAGAACTCCAAGTTGATCATTGAAACGGCAGTTTCAGCTCTTCGTAACCTTGCTGACTTCACCACTGATGCCATTCAGGCGACCCTAAGTGATGCATTGGTCGAAGGCCTTGGCGAGAAGCCTAGAAACGCCTTTGGTCCAATCCGAACCGCATTCTCGGGAAGAAGGGTCACCCCACCGCTTTTTGAATGCATGGAGTTCTTGGGCAAGGAAAGAAGCATTTCTCGACTAGAGGCTTTCGCTTCCGCGCACTAAGATAGAGCGTCGGGCCTAGGCCCAACCATTGGGATATGGTGTAATTGGCAACACGAAGGTTTCTGGTTCCTTTGTTCTTGGTTCGAGTCCAGGTATCCCAGCAAATTAGATCCGGAGGTAAGAATGCTTGATGCATTTGCCTCCGGTTTTCTAGTTTTTGCCTTCACGGCAACTTCGCTATTTCAGCTAGCCCTCGTCTTTGGTGCACCGATGGGGGAGTATGCCTACGGTGGTCAAATGCCTGGCAAGCTTCCAATTGCTTACCGAATTGCTAGCAGCGTCTCCTTTTTGCTAACCCTTGGTATTGCAGGGCACTACCTAGCTCAACTTGGCGTTGTGCCAAAGCTACTGAGTGAAGACCTAAACCAGTGGGTCAACTGGGGTCTTATCGGCTTCGCAGCCGCTGCCGCGGTTATGAACAACATCACCAGGTCGAAAAAAGAAAAGCGACTCTGGGGTTCAACAACCATTGCGATGCTTATCGCAGCAGTGATTGTGGCGCTCTAAGCGTTTATTGACTCGCCCTGCAGCAGGTAGTTGAACTCCCCACCGTGCTTTGTCACGATCTCTCGAATGCGATTGTTCTGAAGCTGGTGGCCATTGTCATTCAAAATCGCATTGTGAGTAGCGAACGCCCGCTTTGGCTTTACCGCCTCAAGGTAATCAATCAGATCCGAGATCTTCATCCATGGCGCAGCCGATGGGCAAGCCAGCACCTCAAACGGGAAGTCGCACTGGGTGTAGCTATCGCCCGGGTAATAAAGCTTGGAGTTCACTAGCACTCCAACGTTCTGCACCAGCGGGATACTGCGGTGAATCTCTTGGTGCAGGTCTCCAAAGAAATCCAGCTGGAATTCACCGACCGTGGCGTGCGACCCGTGGGTTACCACCTCACAGTCGATCTCACCCAGCTTGGCTGCAACATCAAGGGGTCCAAAGATTTTGGCCTGGGGGAACTGAGCTTTGATGGCTGAAATGTGTGGCAGGTAGCTGTGGTCATCGTGCAAGTGGGTCAGCACGATGCCGACCACATTTTCTAGTGGTGGAAGCGTCGGCGAGTAAATGCCTGGGTCGACCAATAGCTGCTGCGAAGATTCTTCCAGCTGCAAAAAAGCATGTTCGAATTTGGTGATTTTCATGGTTACCGCCTCACAGAACAGTCTATGTTTGTGGCATCTGTGAAAGGTCGGCAATGAAGCCAATTGGAGTACTGGTAAACCCTGCGGCAAATCGAGGTCGCGGAAACCAGGTTGGGGATCAGGTTTTCCAGCAGCTTGCCAAGGCAGGTATTCCAGCGATAAACCTCTCTGCCGAGTCTGCGATAGCAGCAGCATCCAAGGCACAAGTCGCAATCAGCGACCAAGAGATTTCCGGCGTCATCGCAGTCGGAGGCGATGGAACCGCCCAGCTAGGTGTGAACATTTGCGTTCCGAATCAAATCCCCTTAGGCATAGTTCCTGCCGGCAGTGGAAACGACCAGGCCAGACAGCTAAAAATCCAACTTGGTAACCCAGAAGCTGCAATCGAAAATATTCTTGCTTCCATTGACGCTCCAAAACGAGTGGATGTGATGCGGGTGGCAACCGGGGATAGAGAGTTCTGGTCTTTCGGTTCAATTTCTGCTGGTTTTGACGCTATTTGTGCAAAGCGGGCTAATGGTTTGAAGTGGCCCAAGGGTCCGAATTCCTATGTCGCTGCCATGCTGTTGGAGCTTCCAAGTTTTAAGCCAATCGAGTACCGACTAACCGTTGATGGTGAACACCGAACCGTCAGGGCGATGCTCTGCGGTGTTGCCAATGTTCAAAACTTTGGCGGTGGCATGAGAATCTCGCCGGATTCCAATTGCGAGGACGGTGAGCTTGAGGTCTTTATCCTGCATGAAGTTTCAAGGCCAAGGCTGCTAAAGATCTTTCCAACCGTCTACAAGGGAGAACACGTCAAGTTCCCAGAGGTGGAGATTTTCAAGGCAAAATCGGTTCGCCTCGAAAATGACAATTACCCAATTTCTTGCGATGGCGAAATTCTCAGGTTGCTTTCGGCTCCATCGTTTAGCGGCCTAGGACGCTGCCCTCTCACGGCAGTAGCGCGGGTTCAAATCCCGCTGGAGTCACGAATTCCGCCCCTGATTGACCTTTGGTCTTAGGGGCGGATTTCTTTTTATCCGCGCCAGCGCCTTGAGAAGCTGGTCGCGATCACAATAAACACAACCGGAATTAATGCTGCCGCGTTTAGCCCACCGAAGGTGTAGAGCAGCAAGATGGTGCCCGATACCGCGCCGCCAAATGCTCCCGATAGGTTCATTAGAGAATCGCTAAAGCCCTGAACTTTGGTTTTCTCATCGGTGGGTAGCACCTCGGTTAGCAGTGCACTTCCAGAGACGGTAGAAGCCGACCAGCCAAGGCCCAGTAAGAACAATCCCAGCATCACCATCTCGAAGTTGTTCTGGCCCAGCCCTGCAATCCCAATTGCGGCAAGGAAGATAAATTGCCCGAGAACGATGGTTTTTACCGAGCCAATTCGGTCTGTAAGCATGCCGAATACGGGTGCAAAGGCATACATTCCAGCGATGTGTAGCGAGATGGTGAGGCCAACGTCTGAAAGTGAATGACCTCCAGAACTCAGATGTGCGGGGGTCATACTCATCACCGACACCATGACCATGTGGCTAAGTGCGATGGTCAGAACCGCGTAACCAGCCATTGGGCGTTCACGAATTACCTCAATGGCAGCTTTGAAGCCGGGGTTGATTCTTCGAGCCGGGAGCCCAGCAATTTCCTTGGCAATCAAAAGCGGGTCAGGCCTTAGGCCAAACCAGAAAATCAAAGTTGAGGTGATCTGGGCAACAATCGTGAATAGGAATGGTCCCGCTAGATGAGGCAGCCCAATCGCTAAGCCAAGGGATTCTCCAGGGGCAATCAAGTTTGGCCCAACAACTGCTCCAATCGTCGTTGCCCAAACCACTAGAGAAAGATCTTTACCTCTGGGGCCGGAAACTGGAATGTCGGCGGCGGCGAATCTGGCCTGCAGTGATACTGCCGAGCCAGCACCAAGTAATAGCAGCGCAATCAATTCGACAGGGAAAGAGCGAAGTGTTGCCGCCAAAATCATGCTCATCGCACCTGTGATGGCTAGGGCTGCGCCAGTTGCCAATGCAACGCGGCGACCCATGCGATAGGCCAGGTTGGCAAGCGGAATAGCGCTTGCGGCACTTCCCAGGGTGCTCAACGTCGCAGCGGCTCCAGCCCAGGCAGGTGTTCCGGAAAGTTCGACGGCCATGAGCGCTCCCACCGAGAGGGTCGCACCCAGTCCGAAGCCACCGAAGGCTTGTCCGGTTGCTAGAACTTTTACAGTGCGCTTCTGAAGTCTCGAAAGCTCTTCTGGCTGATAGTTACTCACCACCTAAACCTACAGCTTGCGGTAAACTCGTAACCTACGCACTCGCGAGGTGAAACATGTCAAACAAGCCACTTACATTGGCTGAAAAGCTGTGGAGAGACCACTTGGTGGTCAAGGGCGAAAACGGCGCGCCAGACCTTATCTACATTGATCTTCACCTGATCCACGAGGTAACCAGCCCGCAGGCATTTGATGGTCTGCGACTTGCCGGACGCGAACTACGCCGCAAAGACCTAACGATTGCAACCGAAGACCACAACACTCCAACCCAGGACATCCATCTGCCAATTGCGGATTTGACTTCCAGAACCCAGGTTCAGGCACTGCGCGATAACACCAAGGAATTTGGTGTTCGCATTCACTCGCTAGGCGATAAGAACCAGGGAATCGTTCACGTGGTTGGCCCTCAGCTCGGGCTAACCATGCCTGGACTGACAATTGTTTGTGGCGACTCTCACACCTCCACCCACGGTGCCTTTGGTTCACTGGGAATCGGTATCGGTACCAGCGAGGTCGAGCACGTCATGGCGACTCAGACTTTGCCGCTAGCTCCTTTCAAGACCATGGCAATCAATGTTGAGGGCACTTTGCGTCCTGGCGTTAGCGCCAAGGACATCATCTTGGCGGTAATCGCAAAGATAACCGCTAGCGGTGGCCAGGGTTATGTATTGGAATACCGCGGCAGTGCAATTCGCTCGCTTTCGATGGAAGGTCGCATGACCATTTGCAACATGTCCATCGAGGCTGGTGCTCGCGCCGGAATGGTTGCTCCAGACCAGATCACTTTTGATTACCTTGAAGGCCGCCCTCACGCTCCTACCGGTGCCGACTGGGATGCCGCTGTCGAATACTGGAAGACTCTGAAGACAGATGATGGCGCGGTTTTCGACGCTGAGGTCTTTATCAACGCAGATGAGTTGGACCCATTTGTGACCTGGGGAACTAACCCAGGCCAAGGCGTATCTCTGATGGACAGCGTTCCAGACCCAAGCTCTATTTCAGATTCCAGTGAACGTGCGGCAGCAGAGCGCGCTTTGGAATACATGGACCTAACCCCTGGTACCAAGATGAAGGACATTGCGGTAAATACCGTGTTCCTAGGTTCTTGCACCAATGCTCGAATTGAAGATCTTCGCGCTGCGGCCGAGATTGTTAAGGGTCGCAAGAAGGCCGATGGCATTCGCATGATGGTTGTACCGGGTTCAGCAATGGTTCGCTTGCAGGCTGAAGCAGAAGGCCTAGATAAGGTCTTCAAGGACTTTGGTGCTGAATGGCGCTTTGCAGGTTGCTCGATGTGCTTGGGCATGAACCCAGACCAACTTGGAGTGGGCGAACGAGCCGCCTCCACATCTAACCGCAACTTTGAGGGTCGCCAGGGCAAGGGAGCTAGGACCCACCTAGTTTCTCCGGTGGTAGCTGCGGCAACCGCAGTTCGAGGCACTCTCTCTGCCCCTTCGGACCTGGAGGCATAAATGGAGAAGATTTCTGTATTCGAAGGCGTCGCTGCACCACTGAAGCGATCGAATGTCGACACCGACCAGATCATTCCTGCGGTTTACCTAAAGCGAATTACCAAGTCTGGTTTTGAAGATGGTTTGTTTGCCAACTGGCGAGGTCAAGAGCCAGATTTTGTTTTGAACCAGCCAGTTTTTCAAAATGCCGAGATTTTGGTGACCGGGCCAGACTTTGGAACCGGTTCCTCTCGCGAGCACGCCGTTTGGGCACTTAGAGACTTTGGCTTCAAGGCAGTATTCAGCCCTAAGTTTGCAGATATCTTCCGAGGAAACTCCGGTAAGCAGGGACTCATCGCCGGTGTGATTACCGAGAGTGACATGGAAGCCATGTGGGCGGCCATTGATGCCAACCCAGGTGTAAGTGCAAAGGTCGATCTGCCAGGGCAGTTGGTCACCATCGGTGAGCTAAGCGTCAGTTTTGAAATCGACGAATACACTAAGTGGCGTCTCACTGAGGGTCTCGATGACATCGGGATCACCTTGCAAAACGAGGCAGCGATAGCCGCATTCGAGGCTAAGCGAGAGGCTTGGAGACCCAAGACTCTTCCGGCCAAAGGAGTCTAAGTGAGCCAAATCACTATCAACGGTGGTAAGCCACTAGCCGGTCGGGTCGACCTCAAAGGTGCCAAGAACCTAGTTACCAAGGCGATGGTGGCTGCCCTCTTGGGCGAGACTCCATCCATCTTGAAAGATGTTCCTCACATCTCAGATGTTGAGGTTGTTTCTCGCCTGTTGCAGCTGCACGGTGTAACCATCGCTCACGACTCCGTAACCGGCGACATGGTCCTTGACCCATCGAATGTTGAGCAGGCTCGCATGGTCGACATCGATGCTCACGCCGGTAGCTCCCGCATTCCAATCTTGTTCTGTGGACCGCTACTTCACCGACTAGGGGAGGCGTTCATTCCAGGTCTTGGTGGCTGCGAAATCGGCGACCGTCCAGTTGATTTTCACTTCGATGTATTGCGCGCCTTTGGTGCGGTAATCGAGAAGCTTCCAACCGGCACGAGACTGAGCGCTCCGGGTGGACTAAAGGGTGCAAAGATTTCGCTTCCTTACCCATCCGTGGGTGCAACCGAGCAGGTTTTACTGTCTGCAACCACCGCCTCTGGTCTAACCGAGCTTTCCGGAGCTGCAATCGAGCCTGAGATCATCGACTTGATTTCGATTTTGCAGAAGATGGGCGCCATCATCTCGGTGGACACCGACCGAGTGATTCGCATCGAGGGAGTGAAGTCCCTAAAGGGCTTTACCCATCAGGCACTATTTGACCGCAACGAGGCCGCTAGCTGGGCAGCTGCCGCCTTGGCAACCAAGGGCGACATCTTTGTTGGCGGAGCGCGTCAGCTAGAGATGATGACTTTCCTAAACGTCTACCGCAAGGTCGGCGGTCAGTTCGATATCGAGGACGATGGCATTCGCTTCTACCACCCGGGCACCGAGTTGCAGCCGGTGGTTATTGAGACCGATGTTCACCCTGGCTTTATGACCGACTGGCAACAGCCTCTGGTTGTTGCCCTCACACAAGCCAAGGGAATCTCGATTGTGCACGAGACGGTTTACGAGAACCGCTTTGGCTTCACCGATGCCCTGAACCAAATGGGTGCGCAGATTCAGATTTACCGCGAGTGCCTAGGTGGCAACCCTTGCCGCTTTGGACAGCGCAACTTCAACCACTCTGCTGTTATATCCGGACCGACCCCGCTTCACGGAGCAGATATTCGGGTTCCTGATTTGCGCGGTGGCTTTAGCCACGTCGTTGCAGCTTTGGCTGCCGAGGGAACATCGAATGTGTCAAACGTCCAACTAATCTCTCGCGGTTACGAACGCTTCATCGACAAGCTCGGTGCACTAGGTGCCGACTTCAAGATCGAAGGCTAATCAAGTGGCCGAGGCTAAATTGCCAAAAGTCCTTCGCGAGAAGAGCTTTGTTTTCACCCTGGTGGCATCGATCCTTGCCCCGATCATTCGCCTAATGTTCCGGGTTAAAACCGAAGGGCTGGAAAACCTGCCTAAGGGTGGCTACATCCTGGTTGCCAATCACGTCAACTACCTAGACCCACTCGCTTTTGCCTACTCAGTCTTCATTTCCATGAAGCGCACTCCGCACTACCTTGCGAAAGAGTCGCTTTTTAGGATTCCGGTCCTGGGAGCAATCCTTCCTAAGGTTGGTCAGATTCCGGTCTATCGCACCGGTCGCTCCAACGATGAACCGCTGCGAGCAGCGGTTGAGTTTCTAAAGGCCGGGCAAGTAGTTGTGGTTTTCCCTGAGGGAACCTTGACTCGCGACCCTGATCTTTGGCCGATGCGCGGAAAATCGGGTGCAATTCGTCTTGCAATCGAACTTGGTTTGCCAATTGTTCCGGCCGGTCACTGGGGAATCGAAAAGATCATGGGGACCTACTCAAAGAAGTTCCGTCCCAATCCTTTTCACACGGTTCGGGTGAAGATTGGAAAACCTATGCGCTTTGACGAACTTCGCAAAGATGGCGTAAGTGCTCAAGAGGTCAACCAGGCCACCGAGAAGGTAATGCGAGCTATCTCTTCAATCGTGGGTGAACTCAGGGGAGAGACTCCTCCCAAAGAGCTCTGGGACCCTGCCAAGCATGGTCAGACCGAGATCGGTAACTTTAGGAAAACCAATTGAGCCGCATCGTAGTTATGGGTGCTGGTTCCTGGGGCACCACGGTTGCCAAGGTCATCGCTGATGCTGGTAATGAGGTTGTGCTTTGGTCAAGGCGCGATGAGGTTGCGGTCGAGATCAACGAGACCAAGCGCAACAGCGACTACCTTCCGGGCATCGATCTTCCTTCAAAGCTGACTGCCACTAGCGACCTAGCTTTAGCCCTCAAAGACGCCGAGCAGATTTACCTTGCGATTCCCTCCCAGAGCCTTCGCGAAAGCCTTGAGGCTTGGAAAGACCTAATTCCAAAAAGCGCGACTTTGATTAGCTTGATCAAGGGCCTTGAGCAAGGCACCGGCCTGCGCATGAGCGAAGTTATGGCTTCCGCGACCGGATTGCCAATGACTCACATGGCAGTGGTTTCTGGACCGAACCTGGCACTTGAAATTGCAAAGCAGGAACCGGCAGCCTCGGTTTGTGCTTGCGCCGATGTTGATCGTGCAAATGAGGTTGCTCGAACCTGCTCGAATGACTACTTCACTGTCTTCACCAATCAAGACGTGATTGGGACCGAGCTGGGCGGAGTTCTCAAAAACTTGATTGCGGTCGCAATTGGAATCGTGAACGGCTTGGGTTACGGCCAAAACACCAAGGCCTCGATCATGACCAGAGGCTTGGCAGAGATCACAAAGTTTGCGGTTGCACACGGAGCCAGGCGAAGAACAATGTTTGGTCTGGCCGGTCTTGGCGACCTAATTGCAACCAGTGAGTCATCGTTGTCACGAAACTTTAGAGCCGGTGAAATGCTTGGTCAGGGCTTCACCAAGCGCGAGGTGCTAAAGCGCATGCAGCAAAGCGCAGAGGGCTTGAGCTCGGTTGAACCAGTTTTGGAAAGCGCCAGTCAAAAGGGCATCGAGATGCCGATTGTCGCTCAGGTTAGCGATGTCCTAAATGGCCGCATGAAGCCGCAGGACTTTGGTCGTCAACTAAACCTTGCCGATGATGTCGAGGTGGAGTTTTGATTCGCTTGGCTTTGATTTACGGCGGTGCATCCTCTGAGCACAGCGTTTCATGTGTGACCGCATTAGGTGTTTACTCCGCAATCGATAAGTCCAAGTACGAAGTGATTCCAATTGGCATTACCCCAGCGGGTAAGTTCGTTCTGAATCAGATTTCAGCCGACTGGAAACTCTCGGACAGCCCAACCGTTGCAGATGGAGTTGAGGTATACCCAGCACTGGGTGGTGGCGCATGGCGAATGGCAGACGGCACCGACCTAGGTGTTATCGATATCGCATTCCCAGTGCTGCACGGTCCAAACGGTGAGGACGGTTCGATCCAGGGCCTACTTCAACTCTGCGAAGTCCCATACGTTGGCAATGGTGTTTTGGCATCTGCCGTGGCGATGGAGAAGTCAAAGGCCAAGGCGCTGTTTCAAAATGCCGGCATCGCGGTTGCCGAAGGCTTGGTCATCACCGAGAAAGAATTTGAGCTCAACCCACAAGCATTTATCACGCAGTGTGAGAAGCATTTCGACCTTCCAATATTTGTAAAACCATCTCGCTCTGGATCCTCGGTAGGAGTCAGCAAGGTCAAAGACTTTGACGACCTAGACGCTGCCATCATCGAGGCCTTCACGCACGACAACACCGTATTAGTCGAGACCGCGGTAGTTGGTCGCGAAGTCGAGTGTGCAGTCTTAGAGCTTCCAAATGGTGAGCTAAAGGTTTCTTTGGCTGGGGAGATTGTTGTTACCGGTCGAGAGTTTTACGACTACGAGGCTAAGTATCTAGATGGTGGAGCGGATCTTTTGGTTCCAACCTCGCTGACTGATGCCGAACTGACGGAAATGCACGACCTTGCGAAGCGAGCGTTTAGAGCACTCGGGTGTTCAGGGCTAGCTCGCACCGATTTCTTTTTGACTGACTCTGGTTTTGTTATCACCGAGGTGAACACAATGCCTGGATTCACGCCAATTTCGATGTATCCATCACTTTGGCAGGCAACCGGGGTTAGCTATCCCGAGCTGGTTGACACTTTGATTCAGACTGGACTCAGCCAGGGCACTCAGCCTCGCTAGTCGGTTATCTCGGTGCAGACCTTGGTGGCTGGAATCTTTGAAACTGCGTTGGCGAGCGCTTCAAGAGCCGAAACTCCGCTGGCGTTATTCGAATCAACAATTACCTCAACAGCAGGGTTTCTGGCGAAGCTAATAAAACGGTAGTTGGGGGCTTTTGAGTCATCAACCAGCCAGTCCACACCACCTGCGCTAACACAACTCAGCTGTGAAACTTCAACTGGCTCAAGACCACACCTTGCGATGATTGCCGCCGGTTCACCCCAGGCCGAGGTTGCTTGAGCATTGGTGAACCTTTGGGAGAGCTCGCCAATCGAAGATGGGTAGCGAACCGAAACCTCCGCGCAGGCCGGATCATTGGCCATTGGCGCTGCCTCAAGGTTTACGGTGGCTGCGCAGGCGCTAAGTAGCGGAATTAGCAGTAGAAGCAGAAGTTTTCGCATCAAATACAGGCTAGCGTTGGTTTGTGAATTATTCAGGCCCAACCGTATTTGAACTAGGTGAAGTTGCCGCCCTCAAGCTTGCGGTGAAGAACTTCCGCAAGGTGGAGACCACTCTGGTTGGCTCGGGCGATGACGCCGCGGTCGTTGCCGTTAGCGATGGCCGATTTGTTGTGACCACCGACACCATGGTTGAGGGCCACGACTTTAGAAACGAATTCTCGACCGGCTATGACCTTGGCTTCAAGGCCGTTGCCAGCAACGTTGCAGATGTCGCAGCTATGGGAGCGAAACCAATCGCGTTGGTGGTTGCAATGGTGATCACCAAAGACACCACTCAAATGTGGTTGGAAGATTTTGCCCGCGGATTACAAGCTGGGTGTAATCAACTTGCCCCGCAGTGCGAGATTGTCGGGGGAGACCTAGCCTCCGGTGAGCAAATTGTCATTGCTGTGACTGCACACGGCCATCTGGCGGGTGCTCAGCCAGTCTTGCGCTCTGGTGCCAAACCAGGTGACAAAGTCGCTCTAGCCGGCACCTTGGGCCGAGCAGCGTGTGGTTTGGAGCTGCTGCTGCACCCAGATGGGTCCTTAGCCAAGGCTTATGACGAGTGGGTTGCGGTTCAGCTTCGCCCAACGCCACCAATTGAACTTGGTGTGTTGGCAGCGAATAGTGCAACCGCAATGATGGATGTCTCGGACTCACTGGCTTTGGACTGTAACCGCTTGGCTAATGCTTCTGAGGTCTCGATTGAGCTAGATCGCACCAAGCTCGAAGGCTACGCAGCAGTTTTGGAGTTAGCGGCTTTGTCTATGACCGCCAGAGACGATCTTGCTCGAGACCCAATGGATTGGGTGCTCTACGGCGGGGAAGATCACTCACTTTTGGCCACCTTCCCTGAAGGTGCGGAGATCCCAAGAGGCTTCAAAGTAATTGGTCAGGTTGTGCAGCGCCAGAAGGACGCGGTAACCCTTGGCGGGAATGTGCTGGAAGCGCGGGGTTGGGACTCGGTTAGCTCTTAAGCGTGCAGTTCGCTGTTTAGCTCAATGCCCTGACCTTCGCGGGCAATCGCCTCAACCGCTCCGGTCTGAGAGTTCCTTCTGAACAAAAGCCCAGGCAGTCCACTTAGCTCTGCTGCCTTGACGACCTGACTTCTGCCATCTAGCTTCAGGGTCACCTTGGTGCCAGCGGTTATGTAAAGGCCCGCTTCGACGGTGGAATCGTCGCCGATTGAGATTCCCACTCCGGAGTTAGCACCCAGCAGCGCGCGCTGGCCAATTGAAACCTTGTGCTTTCCGCCACCGGAAAGGGTTCCCATGATTGATGCACCGCCACCGATGTCAGAGCCATCGCCAACCACAACACCCTGGGAGATACGACCTTCGACCATGGAGGTGCCCAAGGTTCCGGCGTTGAAGTTCACAAAGCCCTCGTGCATAACTGTTGTGCCAGGGGAGAGGTGAGCGCCTAGACGGACCCGGTTGCCATCTGCAATACGGACCTTCTTTGGAACTACGTAGTCAATCAGTCTTGGAAACTTATCGATTGAGTGGGCGATCACTCCGTGGTTACGAAGAGTCACAGTCTTGGCTTCAAAATCTTCGAGGGTCATCACACCGCGATTGGTAAATGCCACAATCGGGAGGTTTGGAATCAAGCCCTCAAGGTTGATGGTGTTTGGCTGCACCAGTAGGTGAGAGAGAAGCTGAAGCCTTAGGTAGGCATCCTGGGTAGAGGTGACCGGATTTGAAAGCTCGATCTCCACGCGAATAACTTCGGTTCTGACGTTGCGCAGCTCGTCAACGCCAACCAATTCATCTAGTTCCCTAGGTGAAAACCACTGCAGGTCTGACTTCGGTGCCTCGCCAACCGCAGGTTCTGGGAACCAGGCGTCCAAAACGGTGCCATCTTGGGCAATGGTGGCCAATCCGTGGCCCCAGGCCTTATCTGTTAGGTATGTCGCGCTCATCCTCACCAGAATACAGGTAGCCTTTTTGCCATGGCACTTGATACTTCTAACCTCGTTGAGCTAACGATGGCGATTTGCGACATCGAATCGGTCTCCGGCAATGAGGCGGCGCTCGCCGATGAGGTCGAGAAGCTGCTTTCCGGTCGTCCGCATCTCAGCGTTGTGAGAGATGGCAATGCGGTTGTTGCCAGCACAAATCTTGGACGTGACTCCAGGGTTTTGATCGCAGGTCACCTAGACACTGTTCCAATCGCGAACAACTTGCCAACCCAACTACATCACTTTGAGCGCGAGCAGGTAATTGTTGGTCGCGGCACGGTGGACATGAAGGCTGGCGTCGCAGTAATGCTGAAGTTGGCTGTGGAGCTAGCGGAACCAAAGTTTGATGTCACCTGGGTGTTTTATGACAACGAAGAGGTAGCCAGCGACCTAAACGGTCTTGGCCGTCTAGTTCGCAACCGACCTGATTTGATCCAGGGTGATTTTGCCGTGCTGTGTGAACCGACCAGTGCTCTAATTGAGGGTGGCTGCAACGGCACAATTCGCATTGAAGTTTCTTCGACCGGCAAAAAGGCCCACTCGGCAAGGCCCTGGATGGGTGAGAACGCCATCCACAAACTTGCACCGGTGCTCGAAAAGCTAGCTTCTTATCAATCGGAAACTGTGAATGTTGATGGTTTGGACTACCGGGAGAGTCTGAACGCTGTTTTGGCTCAGGCTGGCATTGCCACCAACGTGATCCCTGACCTGGCAACCTTGACGGTGAACTACCGTTTCGCACCGTCTCGCTCAGGCGATGAGGCTGAGGCTTTGATGCGCGAGTTTTTTGCAGGGTTTGATTTGACGGTTACTGATCTGGCGGTTGGTGCAAGACCGGGGCTCAATACCCCTGAAGCACAAGCATTTATCGCAGCTCTTGGATCTGAGGTGAAGCCTAAGTATGGCTGGACCGATGTGGCACGCTTTAGCGCTTTGGGCATCCCAGCGGTGAACTACGGACCAGGTGACCCATCACTTGCTCACGCCGACAACGAAAACGTTCCAGCCGGCCATCTTTTTGACTGCGAAGCTGGTTTGCGAAGTTGGCTCAGCCAAAACTAATTTGGCTATCTAGCCGTATTTCTGGGATAATTAGAGGCATCCCGCGCAATACCTAGGAGTAATTCTCATGGCAGCAATGAAGCCTCGCACCGGAGACGGTCCAATGGAGGCAGAACGCGAACCACGCGGCCTAATCGTCCTTCGAGTCCCACTTGAGGGTGGCGGACGTCTAGTCGTTTCCGTAAATGAAGCCGAAGCAACCGAACTTCACAAAGTTCTCGCCGGCGTAATCAAGAAGTAGTTATTCGCCTTTTGCGATAAACAGCAAGCCGTCTCCGACCATCGAGATGCTTGAAATAAATCCACCAACATTTGAAAATGCTTTGATAGTCGCGCGCAGCGCTGCCGTCTCCTCATCGCGAAGAGCTGGGTTAGGAACACGATCCCGCCACAGCGCATGAGCGATAACCAAGGCACCCCCAGGTCGGATCAGCCCAACAGCGGTTGGCAGCAGCTCCTCGAGCTCTAACGGATCGATGTCCAAGAAAACCAGGTCATAACCGCTCTCGGCCATATTTCCCATGACGGCCTTGGCCTTGCCGGTAATAACGCGAATTCGGCTGGCTGGGATCTCGGCAGCAGTGAAGTTCTTGCGAGCAACGTTTTGATATTCGGGTTCGTTGTCGATTGTGGTGAGGACCGAATCCTTTGACGCACTCAGTAACCAAAGTCCTGAAATTCCAGCTCCGGTGCCGGCCTCAACAATGTTTTTTGCCTTAGAAATGGCGGCAATTACCGCAAGCTGTGCACCGGTGGCAGGGGTTACTGACTCAACACCGAGTTGCTCGGCATGCTGCCTAGCTTCGGCAATCGCAGCGGGTTCGACGGCATAGTCTTCGGCGAATTTCCAGCTGGATATTTTGTCAATCATGATGTCACTAAGCATAGGTAGCGAATGCGTGCAAAGCATGGATTCGAAAGGGGTAAACTCGAAGGATGTTTGGTCTAAGCGCTGAGAAACTCATTCTCCTTGCGCTGCTTGCCGTCCTGATCATTGGACCGGAACGTTTGCCTCACTATTCCAAGCAATTGGCCGAGTGGATCAAGAAGGCCAGACGCATGGTCGACAACGCTCAGACTCAAATGAAGTCCGAGCTTGGCGATGGCTTTGAAGACATGGACTGGAAAAAGCTTGATCCTCGTCAGTACGACCCTAGACGAATAGTCCGTGATGCGCTTAGAGAGCCGCTGCGCCAGCCAAATGTAGCTGAAAAGCTAAACCGCCCTAAGGTGCAAGAACCTTTGAATATCGGCGAATCTGCGCCGTTTGACCCAGAGGCTACCTAAAGCCACTTCGTTAGCTTGGTCATCAGCGGCGCCATTCTCTTGTAATCCTTTGCCCTGGTTGGCAATCCAATCGGTAGGCGATTGGCAACACCAATGGTGCGGGTCTCGGTAAATCTAAGTAGTCCCTGAGGTCCAGATCGTCTTCCCATTCCAGACTGCTTCATGCCACCCATCGGGGCAGCCATCGAAGCCATGCTGGCACGGTAACCCTCGTTGATATTCACTGATCCGGCCATTAACCGAGATGCAACTTCAAGTGCCTTGGAGCGGTCTCCAACGACTGCAGCGTTTAGGCCAAATTCGGTTGCATTGGCGAGTTCAACGGCCTCATCCAGGGAGTCATACCCAACCAGAGCGATTACCGGTCCAAAGACTTCCTTGGTCAAAATCTCTGCAGTCTCTGGAACTGCGGTTAGCACGGTTGGTGCGTAGAAGTTTGGACCTAGGTTCTCCAGGCGCTTTCCTCCGGTTAGGACTTTTGCACCCTCGGCAACTGCACGATCAACAAACCCAGAAACTCTGTCGATCTGAGCGTTCGAGGTTAGAGATCCAACGTCATGTGAATAGGAATCCGAAGAGCCAACGGTCATCGATTCGATGCGGCGCTTCAAAACAGTCTCAAACTCCGCAAGTGCGTGGTTTGGAACGTAGAGACGCTCGATCGATACACAGAGCTGTCCGGCGTTTCCAAAGGCAGAACCAAGGGCGATTTCTGCCGCCTGCTCAAGATTCGCACCGGAAAGCACGATCATCGGGTTCTTCCCACCCAGTTCAAGGCTGTAGCCAATTAAGCGCTTAGCAGCGCGCTCCGCGACGATGCGCCCAGTTGGGGTAGACCCTGTGAATGCGACATAGTCAGCATTGTCGGTTACGGCATTGCCAACCTCGGCGGCATCGCCCTGGACTACCTGCCAAATCGCTTCTGGAACGCCAGCCTTGATCGCCAACCCTCTGGCAAATGCCACGGTCTTTGCGGTTTGGTTGTCTGCCTTCTGAACCACGGCATTACCAGCCATTAGCGCCGGGATGACATCCATCATGGTCAGAGCAAGTGGGTAGTTCCAAGGTGTGATGATTCCAACAATCCCAACCGGGGCAGGCTCTACGAATGCAGTGAGCATGACTGGAACACCGGCCTTCACGCGCTTGCGGCGCATGAGCTTCGGTGCAACTTTGGCATAGTAAGAGATTGCTCCTAGTGCTCCAGCAACCTCTTCAAAGGCGTGAGAGCGGGATTTCCCGGTCTCTGCCTGAAGCTGGTCCATCATGGCGTCTTGCTCTTTGGCCAGGATTGCAGCCAACTTCTTGGCAACAAGCGAGCGATGTTGAACGGATTTGGCCCAGCTTGGCTGCACTACGCGAGCCAGCTGAAACGCGTGGGTAACGTCGTCGGCACTAAAGGCCTGAATGTCGTGGAGCTTCTCTCCGGTGAGCGGGCTTACGACCGAAATAAGATTCATAGCTATATCTAACGGGGTTTTAGCCCCAAAGATTTCCCACTTAGCCCAATTGGTATAGAAGCGATTTGCTTGGCAATTTCGACAATCTGGTTAGAAATTTCATGTTCTGGGTTTGAAACCACAAGTGGCACACCGCTATCCGATGCCTCTCGCAGTTCACTGCTAATCGGAAGCTGAGCCAAAAGCTCAACTGTCTCACCGCTGAGCGCACTCAGACGATCCGCAACCGCCTGGCCACCGCCTTGACCAAAGATGTATTGATTACCTGAATCACTTGGTAGGTAGCTGAGGTTTTCTATCACCCCGAGGATCTCCTGACCGGTTTGCAATCCAATTGCGCCACTTCGCTCGGCAACTGTGGCAGCGGCAGACTGCGGGGTAGTGATCACAAGCGAGCGAGCTTTCTTCAAAAGCTGTCCAAGGCTAATTGCAACATCTCCGGTGCCGGGGGGTAGATCGACCAGCAGGTAATCCAAATCACCCCAGTAAACATTGGTTAGAAACTGTTCAATAGCTCGATGGAGCATGGGTCCTCGCCAGCCAACCGGTTGGTTATCGGTGACAAAGAAGCCAATCGACATCACCTTCACACCAAAAGCAATCGGAGGCAAGATCAAGTCGTCCAATTGAGTCGGGTTCTCGCTAATGCCCAGTTGCCCAGGGATGGAGTAGCCAAAGATGTCGGCATCGATTAGCCCGACCTTGTGTCCAAGAGATGCCAGCGCAACTGAGATATTCGTGGTCAGCGTGCTTTTGCCAACCCCGCCCTTGCCGCTTCCGACAAAGATCACCTTGGTGAAGTTGTCGTCTTGGGCGAAGGGGTTGAATCTAACCGGCGCATCACCGCGAAGTTTTGCCTTCAACTCATCGCGCTCGGCTTGGGTCATTACCGACATGGTCAGTTCATAAGACGAAAAGCTCTCACTCAGAACTTCGCGAACATCTCTCTCGATCTTCTGAGCTGCAGGGCAACCTGCAATCGTGAGTTTTACGATTACCTCAGCCGAGGTGTCGGTTTCTGAGGTGATATCCACCATTCCAAGCTCAGTGATTGGGGCTCTGAGTTCTGGGTCGATGACCAGCTTCAGAGCGGCTAGCGCTTTACTCATTTGGTCTTTTTAGGCTTGGCTTGAAGCTCTTCCAAAAGCTCTCGAACGACCTCGCGGAGTTCATCTTTTACGAAGTCCTTGGTTGCTACTTCGCCCAAAGCGAGCTTGAGAGCGGCTACTTCGCGGGCAAGGTATTCGGTGTCAGCTAGGTTTCGCTCAGCGCGCTGGCGGTCCTGCTCAAACTTGACTCGGTCACGGTCGTCTTGGCGGTTCTGAGCCAACAAGATCAGTGGCGCTGCATAGGAAGCCTGCAGCGAGAGAATCAAGGTCAAAAGGCTGAAGTTCAAAGCTCTCGGGTCGTACTGAGCATCAACCGGTGCCAAAGTGTTCCAGGTCAACCAGATCATCACGATGATGGTCATGGTGATAAGGAATGCACCAGTGCCCATTGCGCGGGCAAAGCTCTCCGAGATGCGACCAACCGCTTCTTGGTTCATGGTCGGGGCACGGAAAACTTTTCGAGACTTTGGAGTCTCGAGGGGTGATTGGTTTCTAGCCATCATCAATCCTCACTTCTCCAGTCATCGGGCAATAGGTGGTCCAAAACGTCATCCACGGTTACAACGCCAAGCATGTGACGCTCGGCGTCCACTACTGGAAGGGCGACAAGGTCATAGGTGGCAAGGTCACGGTGGATCTGCGAGATAGAGGTGTCAACGTGGATTGGCTCTTGCTCTGAATCCAGTAACGATGCCAGTCTCTCGTGCGGGGGATAGCGCAGTAGTTTCTGGAAGTGAACAACGCCAAGGTACTTGCCGGTTGGGGTCTCGTATGGCGGAAGAGTCACGAAAACCTGAGCGGCTAGAACCGGCTCTACTTCCTTGCGACGAATCAGTGCCATTGCCTCAGCCACTGTGGTGTCGGCAGCACAAATGATTGGCTCCGGGGTCATCATTCCACCCGCGGTATAAGGTTCATACTTCAATAGTTCGCGAATATCATCCGCCTCCTCTTGGTCCATAAGGTCCAAAAGGGTCTCGGTACGTTCTTTTGAAAGGTTCTGCATAAGGTCAGCTGCGTCGTCAGGGCCCATCAGGTCCAAGACCTCGGCAGCACGCTCATCTTCAAGTTCGTTCATGATCTCGAGCTGCTCTTCTTCAGGCAACTCTTCCAGAAGATCCGCCAAGCGCTCGTCATCGAGCTCCTCAGCCAATGCGATCATTCGGTCTTCTGGAAGTTCCAGTACTGCGGTCGCCAAGTCAGCAGGGCGAAGATCAGCGACAGTTGAAAGTAGCTGCTGCGCATCTTGCTCGGCTGGGTTCTGCTGGTTCTCCTGAACGTCCTGCCACATCACGAACTCAGTCGGCCCCTTAGCAAAAGGAAGTGCAGTGTTCTTTGGTCTGCGGACAAACAGCTCGCTGAGTTCCCAGTCGCCGCGCTTGTTCTTCTCGATTGCGAAGTCTTCGATGGTGGCATCGCCTGAGCCATCCAACAGGGTGACTTTACGGCCCAGGATCTCTGCAATGGCGCGCACTTCCTGGCCACGCTGAGAGAAGCGGCGGAGGTCAATAAAGCCATTGGTCATCAACTGACCAGGTGCAATTGCGGTGACTCTTGCTACCGGCAGAAAGACTCTTCTGCGGCCAGAAATTTCAATCACAAAGCCGGTTGCGCGAGGTGGCAGATTCTTTCGGTACGCCATTAGAACGTCGATGACTTTTCCAACTCGATCACCGAGTGGGTCAAAGACGCCACAGCTAGCCAATCTGGCTACAAATACTCTGGTTGCGCTCACAGAGATAACCTTATTCGCCAAAAGCAAACTTCTGGCAAAATGCTTTCATGACCGATGCTCGATCCAACCCAAAAAGTCGCCGTTTAGGACCTACCGTTCCTAAGGGCCATTCGCTTGGCGAGTTCCCAAATTACCAAGATGCCACCAAGTTGGTAGACCGCCTGATTGCTGGCGACTTTGCACCCAACAAGATTTCGATCATTGGACACGACCCGGTTTTGGTAGAGCGAGTTCGCTCTCGCCTGGGCTACGGACGCGTTGCATTGTCAGGCGCTGTCACTGGATTTTGGATGGGATTAATCTTCGCTCTGCTGATTGGAGCAGGGATTGAGGTTTCCCCAGAGGGTGGTGTGACCTACCTGCCACAGCAGTTCTTCTCGGTTCTGGTAGTCGCAGCAGGCCTGGGCATGCTGTTCCAAATCATTAGATTTTCGAGCACCAAAAACAAGCGCTCGTTCTTGTCATCTCAAATGCCAATAGCAACTCGTTACGAAGTAATTGTCCCTAACGATGACGCTCTGCCAGCACTAAAGATTCTTGGACTAGCCGGCAGCTCCGAGTAGTTCCTGCGCATACCAAGCTTCGATCTCGGCGGTAGTTCTTGGCAATCCTGCTGAGAGGTTCTCGACACCGGTCTCGGTAACCAGAACGTCATCTTCGATCCTGACGCCAATTCCGCGGAACTCTGCCGGAACTGTTAGGTCATTAGCGTGGAAATAAAGTCCCGGCTCGATGGTGAAGACCATTCCCGGCTGCAAGATGCCCTCCTGGTACATCTCACGCCTGGCTTGCGCGCAGTCGTGAACATCCATGCCCAGGTGGTGGCTGGTGCCGTGCACCATGTAGCGGCGGTGGTGCTGGTTCTCTGGCTTTAGGGACTCCTCAAGAGATACCGGCAAGAACCCAAACTCGGATACCTTCTGCGCAATTACTTCAATTGCTGCGCATCGTAAATCTGCTTTTGCTGCTCGGTGAACTTGCCACTCACCGGGATGGTTCTAGTGATATCGGCGGTGTAGAGCGAATCAAGTTCGACGCCGGCGTCAACGAGGATTAAGTCCCCCTGCTTTACTTCGCCGTCGTTGTTGGTCCAGTGCAGCGTGCAGGCGTGTGAGCCAGAAGCTGCGATAGTGCCGTAGCCGAGGTCATAGCCCTCAAGACGTGCTCGGGAGTAAAAAGCTGTCTCGACAATTCGCTCGCCGCGGACGTGAGTCTTCGCCTTTGGTAGTGAGCGAGCGACGTCACCAAATCCTCGAATTGTGACGTTTACCGCCTCACGCATTTGTGAAATCTCGTAGTCATCCTTGATGAATCTCAAGGTCGAAAGCGCTTCTGCGAATTTGGCATTCTTGGGAGTGATTACCTTGCCAAATTTCTCAAGGTGCTTTGGCAACTTCGCTAGATCCTCGGTTTCGATGCC
>JBEGUQ010000009.1:0-18947 GCA_041178805.1 Actinomycetota bacterium | reverse complement strand
GTAGCACCGGCAATGACCACAACTTGATGGTTTTGAATGGCTTCGAGAATCTCCTGGCGAAGCAGCGAAACCGGCAGATCATCGGGATAGCTGAGCTTGAGGGCTGATGCGGATTCTTGCACTTTGCCATCAACCCCTTCATTCGCATCGAGATTACCAAAGAGGGGCATTGCACGGGGTTCTAACAAGTTACCGAAACGTTACCAAGTAGGTGAATAACAGCTACCAACTTCCTGTTAATAATCTGTGAGTCGAGCAATGTAGCCGATTCGCCTGGGCTAACAAAGCCCGACGAGTGGACTTCTGACTTGAAAAAGATAAAAAAGTCATCGAAAGGACTTTCGAAATGGAATCAATGATCTCTGAGGGCGGATACAACATCGTATTCAACATGCTCTCTATGGGTATTGCAGCGATGCTTTTCACCACCATCTTCTTGGTGATGGCAAAGGACCGCGTACTACCTCGTTACCGCATGGCAGTAATGGTTTCAGCAACCGTAACCGGTATCGCTGCTTACCACTACTTCAGAATGTTTGACAGCTTCGAGCACGCATTTGGACCAGACGCCATCGAAGGCACTGTGTACAACGTGGGCTACCGCTACGTGGACTGGCTACTAACCGTTCCTCTACTTCTAGTTGAGGTCATTGCTGTTCTTGGTCTAGCACGTGCACTGCAGAGCTCTCTACTAGTTCGCCTAGTACCAGCTGCTGCACTGATGATCGGTCTGGGTTACCCAGGAGACGCACAGCTAGACATCGCAGGCATCGCGCCTTCTGTCTGGGGTCTACTATCGACCATCCCATTCCTATACATCTTGTACGTACTATTCGTTGAGCTAGGCAAGTCCCTAGAGAAGCAGTCCGCTGCTGTTCAGCGCAAGATCAAGGAACTACGTTTGCTTCTTCTAGCAACCTGGGGTGTTTACCCAATCGCCTTCATCGCAAACATGAACGCAACTGGTTTCGACGAGGCTGGATTCGTACTACGCGAGGTTGGCTACTCAGTAGCTGACATCTTGGCTAAGTGTCTATTCGGCCTAGTGATCTTCACCATTGCTCGCATCAAGAGCGCTGAGGACGACGCAACCTTCGCAAAGACCGAGTTCAAGGACTAATAGAAAGGTCGTGGCTCCAATGAAAAAGATTGATTGGGACGTTGTCCAGGCAATTGTGCTAGTGGGAATGCTTCCAGCGATGTTGATCTTTGGAGCCATCTTCCCTTCGCTATTCGCGAACTACTAAAGCTAAAAGGAAACCCCGGGTCTTAGGACCCGGGGTTTTTTCTTTAACCGCTATTTGAACCACTCGGTTGGTGGGCCCAAGAACAACAGGAATGCGAAGACCGCCGGAATGGCGATCAGCAAAACTGCCAGCAGCAAATAGGGACGCGCGATGAACCAGCGGAATAGTCGATCAATAAAGCCTTTATCTTTCGGATCATCGCTAGGTTCAGTTCTCCATGAGCCATCAAGCGCTGAGGTTGCAACCAACCTGCGCTCAAATGGGATGGTCGCAAATGGCACAATCGCGAGCGCCACAGCTAGGGCCAATTTGCCAAAGTTCCAGCGCTGGTTGATGCCCACAAGCAAAGCGGTAACGGCATAGCCAAGAAAGACTGCTCCGTGGATGCTTCCGGCAATGGTCACAATCGCTGGGATTGGATCTCCCATTGCACGTATCACCAATGCGGCAATAAGTAGCGTCCAGGTAACGGCCTCGCCTTTAGCGAAAGTTAGAAAAAGTTGCTTCGGTTTCACATAACTCCTTTGGTTGCCCAAAGAGTTTATGCGCGAAGGGCCTTTGCCAGCTCTCTAAAGTGCTCAACCATCTTGTCCATGTCCTTCTGAGTGTGCATCAGAGAAACCAGCCACTGCTCATCTAGTCCCGGAGGGGTGATGATGCCGCGGTTGATGCCCCAGAGCCAGCTCAGCTCGGCAATGCCAAAGTCAACGTTTTTGAAGTCGCGGTAGTTGCGAACCGGAGTCTTGGACCAGGTGATTGCACCTTTTAGGCCCAAGCCAATGGTGTGAGCTGGAAGCTCATACTCTTCAATAATTGCGTTGATCTTGTTCAGGGTATCGACGTTGATCTTCTCGGCTTTTTGCATTGCCTTCGGAGTTACCAACTCTTCTACTGCCATGACTGCTGCCATCACTAGCGGGTTACCGTTGTAGGTTCCGTAGTGTGCCATGCGACCATCGACAACAGCGTCCATATACTTCCGCTTGCCACCAAAGGCAGCAACCGGAAGGCCACCACCGATGCTTTTTGCCAAGGTGATTAGGTCAGGCTCGACACCGGTTCGACCGGCAGCTCCTGCCTCTCCAGCGGTGAGTCCGGTCTTTACCTCGTCGAAGATTAGGCAGATGTCGTACTTATCGCAAAGCGCTCTAACTGCAGGTAGGTAACCCTCGTCTGGAAGCACAATGGAGATGTTCTCCATCACCGGCTCTAAGCAGAAAGCGGCGATCTTGTGAGCGTTTTCGCTCATGATCTTCTCAAGGTATACGAGGTCGTTGTAAGGAACTACAAAGACCTCTCCGGCCTCGACCTCAGGTGGAACCTCAGGAGTTGGCGCATTGCCATCACCAATGTTGGCAAGGCTTGGCTTCACAGAAACCAAGAGTGCGTCGTAACCACCGTGGTAGCCGCCCTCAAGTTTGATGATTCCATTTTTTCCGGTGGCCGCACGCGCAGTTCGAATTGCATACATCAGTGACTCGGTACCGGAATTGGTAAAACGAATCATGTCCAGATTGAAGCGCTTCTTAAACGCTTCAGCGGCGATGGTTGCAGTTGGCGAAGGGGTAACGAACAAGGTTCCAACGCGGTTGAGTGCGCGCTTTACCGCGCGGACAACACCTGGGTTTAGGTGTCCAACCATCATTGCGCCAAAGCCCATGGATAGATCCAAAAGCTTGCGGCCGTCAACATCCTTGACGTAAGCGCCCTTAGCGCTTGCTACAGAAATGGGGTATGGGTCCCAGTGCTGGAAGCTAGATGTAACTCCAAGCGGTAGGGCCTTGCTGGCTTTGATATTCTCTTTGCCAGATAGATTTGTAGTTTTTTTGAATAGCTCCCACTCTTTGGCGAGTAGCTCTTTAACTCTGTCTTGATTCAGTTCTCGAGAGGTGTTCGGTACCACTCGGTATCCAGCAGGGTCGTGTTTTGGGTTATGCACTTGTGACACGAGTATCACTCCTTTGTGTTCAACCACTCTCGCACACAGTTTGAAAAATAGCCAATTGGGAACTCGCGAGTCTTCTTAAGGCCCAAGAAAGGCTTTATTTCGGGCTTTTGGAAATGTATTGAGTCCCAAAATGCATATACCTAGAAGACATCTAGGGAGAGAGGCGAAAGTGCAGCTACTACTCGCCGATCAACTCGGTCCACATTTTGAGCTCGAAGAAAAACTTCTGCTGCCGATTGTCGATAGCCAATTTTCCAAGCGCAACTATCACCGCCAAAAAGCGCATCTGATTCGTTACGCGCAACTCGCAAGAGCAAAAGCATCGAACGTTGAGACGATTCGCCTCGACAGTTATCGCGACCTAAAAGACTTCACCGGGTTGACCTCGATGGTCAGCGGATCCTCGAGATCCTTTGATGCTTTGGCCGCTTCGCTAAACCTAACCAAGCTAGAAAACCCAGGTTTTTGCTCAAACAAGGAGAACTGGGACGCTTACCTTTCGAAGGCTGGCAAGAGACTTCGCCTCGAGGATTTCTATCGCCTGCAGCGCGCTCGACTTGGGATCTTGATGGATAACACTGAGCCGGTCGGCGGCAAGTGGAACTTCGACGAAGAAAATAGGCTCCCTCCCCCAAAGCCCGGTCTTGGGCTTCCGACTCCCTATCGCCCAATCGAGGACGAGCTAGATAGCCAGGTCAGGGCCGAGCTTGATGCGCTTGAACAATCTGGCAAGGCAACTTTCATTGGACTGGATGGCCCAAGAATTTTTCCCGGGGACCGTGAGCAGGCTCTAACTGCGCTAAATGATTTCATTACGAATCGCTTAGACCTTTTTGGTCCATACGAAGATGCGATGGACAACCGAGATTGGACCATGGCTCACTCGATGCTGTCCGTCCCAATGAACCTTGGCCTACTCTCTCCAATTGAAGTTGTGACCGCAGCCGTTGACGCCTGCAAATCCGGATCCGCTCGGCTTGCCAGCGTTGAGGGATTTGTCAGGCAAATAATCGGCTGGCGTGATTACGTCTGGCAGCTTTACTGGCACTTCGATCAGGACCACCAAAACCTCAACGAGCTGGGTGCGACAGCGGAGATTCCTGCCGGTTGGCAGGATCTAAGTGCCAAGGGCATTGATGCAAACTGCCTCTCCAGCACACTCAAAGACATCAACGAACGAGCTTGGACTCATCACATCCCAAGACTCATGGTGCTGGGAAATACCGCATTGCAGCGCGGCTTTGACCCGAAGACAGTAAACGACTGGTTCATCGACGCCTTCGCCGATGGCACGCCTTGGGTGATGCCGGCAAACGTTATTGGAATGTCCCTCTATGCCGATGGCGGCCAGATGTCCACCAAGCCTTATGCCTCGGGTGGTGCATACATAAACAAGATGAGTAACTACTGCAGCTCCTGCAAATTCAAACCCACGGTCCGAGTCGGTGAGGACGCCTGCCCATTTACTGCTGGCTACTGGAACTTCCTATCCAAAAACAGTGAGCGTTTGAAATCCAATCACCGCATGTCTCAACCAATGGCTGGATTGCGCCGGCTAACAGATTTAGAACAATTGCTGGTGCAAGAACAAAATCGGGAATCGCTTTAGCAATCGATAGGTTTGGGACGCTATGCCAAAAGAAATCACCTCAGGTCTAAAGATTCTCAAGGATGACAGTGGGCAACCCGCTCTCTGTTTAGTCACCGGCGCTACCGGCTATATCGGCGGTCGCTTGATTGTTCAACTTCTCGAGGCCGGTTACCGCGTTCGAGTTCTGGCTAGAAATCCACAACGTCTCTCGACCCACACCTGGATCAATCAGGTAGAGGTTGTGGAGGGTGACGCAAATGATCAGGCAGCACTTGACGCAGCGATGTCTGGAGTCTCGGTTGCCTACTACCTCTTACATGCACTTTTAGTAAAAGGTGACTTTGAGCAGTTAGAGCGAGACATGGCGCAAGTCTTTGGAGCTGCGGCAAAGCGAAACAAGGTCGGCAAAATAATTTACCTCGGTGGAATCATCACACCTGGACAAGAAGCCTCGCCGCACCTCCAGGCTCGAGTCGACACCGGTCGCATCCTTGCCGAATCCGGTGTGCCAACTTTTGAGCTTCGAGCCGGAGTAGTAATTGGTTCTGGTTCGGCATCTTTTGAAATGCTGCGCTACCTAACCGAACGCCTACCGATAATGACCACCCCTAAGTGGGTAAAGAACCGCATTCAGCCAATCGCAGTGCGAGATGTGCTGCGCTACTTGGTTGGCACTGCAGGCCTAACTGCAAAACAAGCCGGGGTTTACGAAATTGCCGGGCCTGAGATTTTCACCTACGCAGACATGATGCAGGCCTATGCCAAAGTTGCCGGCCTTCGAAAACGAATCATCATCCCGCTTCCAGTTCTAACTCCAAAACTCTCGAGCGGCTGGGTAGGCCTGGTCACTCCGGTGCCAATCACTCTGGCAAGACGTCTGGTCGACAGCCTCAAGAACGAGGTGGTTGCAACCGACCACAGGATTCGTGATTTGATTCCAGATCCAGAGGGTGGACTCACAAACTTTGAGAGAGCTGTTGGGCTAGCGCTCGTGAGAATCAAGGAAGCTCGAGTCGAGACTCGTTGGTCTGATGCATCTTCCCCTGGCACTCCGTCGGAACCACTACCTACCGACCCAGACTGGGCAGGTGGTTCGCTCTATAAAGATATCCGCATCACCCACACCACTGATTCGATTGAAGAAGTGTGGAAGCGGGTTGAGGCCATTGGTGGCGATAACGGCTACTCAACCGCAAGCTGGGCTTGGGAATTGCGCGGTGTAATGGACCGCATGGTTGGCGGAGTTGGACTCAGACGTGGCAGACGCGACCCCAACCACCTGGAAGTTGGCGATGCGTTGGACTTCTGGCGGGTAGAGCAGATCATCCCTCAGAAGCTATTGCGATTGCGGGCCGAAATGAAACTGCCTGGTAGGGCATGGTTGGAATTTGGCCTGGAGGTTGATGCCGAAACCGATGGAACGATACTTACTCAAGTCGCCATCTTTGCTCCAAAGGGTCTGTTTGGTCAGATCTACTGGTGGGCGGTTTGGCCAATGCACGGCTTGGTTTTCCCATCGATGGCCAGATCACTAGCAAGGTCCAATAAAGTAGCCAAACGCTCCTAAAAAGTTAGTTGGTTGCAAATGGCAAACGTGCGCTGGGCAATGGTCGGAACCGGTCTGATGGCCGATCTAATTCTTCGAGACTTTCGGCTCAGTGAAAACACCCAGCTGGTCGCCTTGGTTTCAAGAGATTCCGCCAAAGCAGATCAGAAGCTGGCCGAAGTTGGCATCACTGCTCAGAGTCTTTCCTTTGAGCAGGCAATAGCCCACCCAGATATTGACCTGATCTATATCGCATCCCCTCACTCCGAGCACTTTTGGATGGCCAGGGCAGCCCTCGAGGCCGGCAAGCACATCTTGGTCGAGAAGTCATTTATGAATTCGGCTGCCGAGGCCGAAGAGATTTATGCCCTTGCCAAAGCGAAGAGCCTCTTCTCCATGGAAGCGATGTGGACCAAGTTCATGCCGCTTCACAACGAGCTAATCGAAATAGTGAAGTCCGGCCGTATTGGAAAACTGCGCTTGATCGAAGCGAACTTTGGATTCTTGCGAACCTTTGACAACGAACACCGCCTGTTCAATAAAGAACTGGGTGGTGGATCGAGCTTGGACCAGGGCGTTTACACCACAACCCTGAACCGCTGGTTTGCCGGTAGCCCAATCAAGCAGCAGAGCACCGCTGGCTACAACTACCCAAACGGTGTTGATGCTCTAGCTATGACGAGTTTTGAATTTGAAAATGGCGTAACCGGCCGAGGTAATTCTTCGCTTGGAACAGCCCTTGGCATGGCAGCCAGATTGGTGGGTGACCTCGGAATCATTGAGATTCAAGAGTCTTTCTGGAATACCACCGACGCCGTGATCAAGACCTATGAGCCCAACAGCGACGTGGCAAAAGTTGAGCACATGGCGAGACCTCGCAAGGGTGCTGGCTATGTTCACATGATTGAAGCGGTGAGCAACTCTGTGCTAGCTGGTGAGGTTGAAAACGAGCAGCACACCCACGCATTTAGCCTCGAGATCATGAGCTCGCTGGATAGAACTCGCGCAGACCTGAACTAACTGGTGAGGCTCGCCCCACACTGATAGAAACGGTAAACCAGGTTGTCCATCGCCAATCGGTGATTGGCGTTTGCCCGATCCGCCAGGTTGTAAACCGTGAAGATTAGCTCGGTCCCGTCTTTGGCGGTTAGGAATCCAGCCAGCGAATAACCGGTGAGGATGTATCCAGTTTTTGCGATTACCTTGCCCTTGCTATCGACCTTGCTTCCAGTTGCAAAGCGAGACCTAAGCGATCCGCTCTGTCCTGAAACTGGAAGTCCTGCCTCGAGGGCCTCGTAGTCTCCGACTCCCTGGTTCACCAAGACCAGCAGGTCATTAATCAAAGCGGCCGGAACCTTATTGAGTTTCGAAAGTCCCGAGCCATCCACGATTGAGATCTGCGAAACATCTAGACCGCGGGCCTTGAGAACTTTCTTGTAGAGAGTGTTTACCGACGCCATGCTGCCATCGAGGCCGTACTTGACGCTCGATACTCGCCCCAGTGCCTCGGCAATTGAGTTGTCAGAGACCCTAAGCATGTTGGCAATAAGTTCACTAACTGGACGAGACTGCACGCTTGCAATAACCACAGAGTTGCTAGGAGCTTTGGCAATGCTTGCTTTAAATCCGGTTGCAATGCCCACCTTGTTCAGGGAGGCAACAAATAGGTCGCCTGCCTGCTTCACCGGAGTCGCAGTGCGCTGAGCCAGCCAACTGTTTGGATAGCGAGTGCTGGTTAGTCGAGCGGCATCGATCTGCAATGCGGAAACCGCAGCCATGTAGCCAGAAGTCAAACCAAGTTTGCTCCAGGTTGGGTGCCATTCCTTGTCGCCACCAAATAGCGAAGAATCGACTGATACGGCAGAGATTGAGACCGAGCTAGCTTTGGCCCAGGAGGCTATCTGCCTGGTTAGAGTATCCAGCTTCGGAGCCTTGGCGTAGTAAGAAGTAATGTTGCCGGGCATGCGAGACAAGGTGACATCCCCTGCTCCAACCAGGTAGATCTTTCCCGGTTCGGTTGGGCTCACCATCACACTGGTGGTGATTCGGTAGTCCGGACCTAACACATCCAGGGCAACCGCAGCAGTAAGCACTTTCATCACCGATGCAGTGCGAGCTGGTTGCTGTTCGTTTTTTGAAAAAAGAGTTTGGCCGCTGGATGCGTTGATTACTTCAACGTGAAGCTGCTTGATGTTGCTCGAAGCCAGCTGCTTTTCGGGCGTGCAGCCGGTTGCGTGTGCGGGCGTTGGGAATAGCGCCACAATCAAAATTGAAATGGCCAGAAGGAGGGATTTGGTTTGTTTTTGCATGCTTTGGCAAAACTAACAGCTCGCACCAAATACCAGCCTTTGGCTCGCCAAAGTAGGGTAACCTAGTAGAAATTTCCGCCCATTGTTGCGCGCATAGCCTGAGTACTTCCCACCCAATTTCTAAAAGGAATTTCATGTCAGACAAAGCAAATATTGGTGTCGTTGGTCTTGCCGTTATGGGCTCGAACCTAGCCCGCAACTTGGCATCCCGCGAAGGCAACAGAGTCGCGATCTACAACCGCTCCGTCGAGCGCACTGACCTTTTGGTAAGCGAACACCCAGAGGCAAACTTCATTCCAGGCAAGACCATCGATGAATTCGTGGCCTCCCTTGCAAAACCACGCACCGCAATCATCATGGTTCAGGCCGGTGCCGGCACCGACGCTGTAATCAGCCAACTCGCTGAGCGTTTCGAAGCAGGCGACATCATCGTTGACGGCGGTAATGCACTTTTCACCGACACTCTTCGTCGCGAAAAGGATGTCAGCGACAAGGGTATTCACTTCGTTGGCGCTGGAATTTCCGGTGGTGAAGAAGGTGCCCTAAAGGGCCCATCGATCATGCCTGGTGGTACCGCTGAGGCTTACAAGACCCTGGGTCCAATCCTTTCCTCGATCGCCGCGGTCGCAGAGGGTGAGCCATGTGTTACCCACGTTGGTACCGATGGCGCTGGTCACTTTGTAAAGATGATTCACAACGGCATTGAGTACGCCGACATGCAGCTAATCGCAGAGGCCTACGACATTCTTCGCCAGGCTGGCGGCTTCTCCCCTAGCGAGATCTCTGAGATCTTTAGCGAGTGGAACCATGGAGAGCTAGAGAGCTACCTGATTGAGATCACCGCAGAGGTGCTGAAGCAGACTGATGCCAAGACTGGCAAGCCATTCGTAGACGTAGTTTTGGATGCTGCCGGTTCAAAGGGCACCGGAGTCTGGACTGTTCAGACCGCGCTGAACCTTGGAACTCCAGTTTCCGGCATTGCCGAGGCAGTATTCGCAAGAAGTCTTTCCTCACAGGCCAGCCAGCGCGCTGGAAATGCCGGCATGGCTTCCCACACCACAACCTGGTCGGTGAGCGATAGGGCAGCATTTGTTCAGGATGTTCGCAAGGCACTCTACGCATCCAAAATCATCGCTTACGCCCAGGGCTTCGACGCTATTCGTGCGGGAGCTGCTGAATACAACTGGAACATCAACCTCGGTGCCGTTTCTAAGATCTGGCGCGGCGGTTGCATCATTCGTGCGCAGTTCCTAAACCGCATCGCAGACGCCTACGGCAAGAACGAAAACCTACTGAGCCTTTTGTTTGATGGCTACTTCGCCAAGGCAATCGATTCATCGCTTGCGTCTTGGAGAAGTGTGGTTGCTCACAGCTCGCTAGCCGGTATTCCAAACCCTGCCTTTGCTTCTTCTTTGAGCTACTACGACGGTCTGCGCGCAGAGCGCTTGCCTGCGGCACTGGTTCAGGGACAGCGCGACTTCTTTGGTGCTCACACCTATAAGCGTGTTGACCGCGAAGGTGTGTTCCACACCCTTTGGTCGGCAGATCGCTCGGAGATCGAAACCACACCATCTAGCCACTAGATTTCATTAGGTGAAATCACACTGGATTTGGAAGTTCGTTCCAATGGCCCTGATCTGGGGTTCCAGTTTCTTATTCACCGAACTCTCGCTTCGATTCCTACCTTTTTACGGTGTCGCCTTTTGGCGCACGTTGCTTGGCGGCGCGGCGATGTTTGGCTTGGTGTTTTTACTAAAGCTTCAGCTACCTAAGGGATCCCAGTGGTTTCACCTTTGGGTAGCGGGCGTTCTAATGTCGGCAATACCATTTTCACTTTTTAGCTTTGCCCAGCAATCAACCACCTCCTCGTTGGCGGCGATCATTGGTGCCACTACCCCGATGTTCACCCTGCTTGCGATCTTGACCATCTACCGAACCGAGAAGGTCACCATCATCGCCACCATGGGCGTCGCGGTTGGGTTGATTGGTGTCGCAATTACCCTGGGCATTTGGGAAGGCTTTGGTCAAAACGATCCACTTGCTATTGGAGCATTGGTTTTGGCGACAATTTCCTATGGAATCGGTGGTCCATACATCCGAAAGTTTGTAACGCCGATGAATCTCTCCGGGACCTCTTCGGCAGCGGCCCAGGTCTTCTCAAGTGCCGTAACGCTTTTACCGTTTTACCTTTTCACCGGACCGCTTTTCACAGCCAGCCCAAGCTTCGAATCACTGTTGGCGATTCTGGCCCTAGGTGTTTTGGGATCTGGTTTTGCCTACCGGCTATTTCACGATGTCATCAAGGCCGCTGGTTCCACCATCGCCTCAACAGTTACTTTTACCAACCCGGTCTTGGCAACCATCTGGGGCATCTTGCTGCTAGGTGAGGAGCTGCACTGGTATGAACCAATTGGCGGGGCGGTAGTAATACTCGGAGCTTGGCTAGCCCAGCACAAGAGCACTAGATAGTTGTTGCGCAACCGCGCCAAACCACAGTTGTTTTAAAGCCCTGGTTTTCATAAAGCTGCAAAGCACCGGACTCGTTTCCAGTGTCCGCGCCGAGTCCTACTGTCTTGTAACCCTTCTCGGCAGCGTGAGCGATTCCCCACTGAAGCAAAAGCTTTCCAAGTCCTAGGCCGCGGAACTTCTCCAGCACACCAAGCTTATCCACCCAACCGCCACTTACATCCGACCGAGCGTCACTGGAAATCAGAAGCCCAGCTGGCTCGCCTTTGACCTTGGCAATAAAGATGCCCTTGCGATCAAGTTGAGGTTCGGCAACCTTCTCCGCTAGCCAGTTGTCATGGCCAAGCGCGATGTAACCGAAGTGACCGGAAAAGGATTCGGTCTCAAGCATGTGCAGGGTTTTCGACTCGTCCTCTAGATCAACGGCCTCAACAGTGACGTCCTGTGGGAGTTGAGGGAATCCCTGTTGGATTGGGTCTTTGATCATCTTGTAGTAGTCGCGATTAAAGCTCAGGCCGCTCTGTTCAAAAAGCGCAAGTAGCTCGCTGTCCAGCTTGTTGCAAAAGGTTCGAACATCAAACCCTTTTCGGTTTTGCCTCAGCCACTCAAAGCCTGCATCAAAAAGCTCTTTGGTATGCGCTTTAGTGCCAACGGTAAAGATGTCTGGCTCGACGCGGTTTCTTGGGGTCGAGGATTGAATAAACATCACGGCCTTGATGCCACCATCATCTAAGACCAGGGTGTGGGCAGGTTCTTCGTAGCCATTGAGAAACTCGGTTATCTCACTAAGCGGCATCTCTTCAAAGCCTGGGTCGATGCGCAATTCGTGGCTGTTGCAAACAGACAGCAGCTCCTGTGCGTCTTTTTGGGTCGCGACTCTAATCATGAGCGGGCGATGCAGTCCTTAGGTCCGGAATGGTCCATGGTCGAACCACAAAAATAATTATCGCGAATGAGATGCCGAATAGGGCAAACACCCAAAGCCCGATATCGCTAGTGCTGGTGGTCGAAAGTTGAGAGTAAACAACCGCGGCAATCGATGTCGAAACAAAGTTCATGGTGCCCATCAGAGACGATGCAGTGCCGGCCTCCGAGCCGTGCTTCAAAAGAGCGATGGTTGGAATGATGGTTGCGGGTGCACCGAATAGGAATATCACCGCAAAGAAGCCAATTTCTGCTGCCATCAAGGTGGTGCCAGCGGTCAGCATCAAGAAAAGCCCCGCCAGCATCGCAAGCATGATGAAGATGACCATTAGCCACTGAGCCTTGAAGTACTTGGACATTAGGCCACCAAACTGCACGCCTAGCCAAAGCCCGATCGAGTTGATGGCGAACCACACTCCAAACTCAGGAGCGCTGAGACCGAAGTGGTCTTGGTATAGGTAGGGAACAATGTTGAGATAGCCAAACAGCGCACTGATCTGCAGTGCCGAGACAATCAACAGGCCTACGTAGATCCTGTCCTTGAGGACCGACTGGAACCCGCGAAGCATGCCGGCAATAGATGGCGAGCGCCGACCCGCCACCGGCAGGGTCTCATGCATAAACAAAAGCGAGAAGATTCCAAGCGCTAAGCCAAAAAGCCCAAACACCAAAAATACGAACTGCCATGGGCCTGCACCGACCAGCTGCGAGCCAACAATTGGGCCGATGATTGGTGAGAGTGACTGCACCATGAACACCTTGGTGAGCATCTTGAGCATCGGTTGACCGTGGTAGAGGTCCCTAACGATTGCCCTTGCAACAACATCGGCGCTCGCAGCAAAAAATCCCATCGAGAATCGAAGTGCAACAAAGAAAGTCAGGTCGGGAGAAAAGAACAACGCGATCGCACTGATTGCAAAACCCAGGGTTGCCAAAAGTAGTAGTGGTCGGCGTCCGAAAGCATCTGACAATGGGCCAGCAAACAACTGCCCGAAAGCTAAACCAATGGTTACGCCCGACAGCGATGCCTGGATGGTGCCGTTTGGAACTCCAAAGAAATCTCCGATGGCCGGGAAGGCTGGGAGGTATGGGTCGATTGTGTATGGAATCAAGCTCATCGAGAACGCGAGCATCAGGATGTAAATCACCAGGTTTTTGTGATTTAGGCTGTCGCCGGAGTCTATGACTAAGCCCCTGGCTGATTTTGAAAGGGCTGTCTGCACCCTAAGAGAATAGACCCTCTGCGATGACTTCATCCCCGGATACGCCTCTGGGGATTGCAAATGTGGCGGAACCGATTGGCAAAGTCCAACGGTTCAAAAGGTCAAGCTCGGCCAAACGCAGCTGCATAGGTAGGTATTGCTTTTCGATATTGGCCTGATACGCGCACCAAAGCAGTCCAACATCCATTGAGCCTTCCTTGGAGATAGGCATTTCATAGCTAAATGGCCTGCGGAAAATTCGCTCGCCCTCACCCGAATTGGAGGCTCTTCGAATGTGTGCAAACTCAGGAATGACCTTCAGACCCGCAGCACTGCGCGCCTCAAAGTCCGGAAGATCTGATTCTTTGCTACCGGTCAGAGGTGCTCCCTCTTTCAAGTCCCTACCGATTACCTCGCCTTTACCGACACTGCTGAGCTGGTCCCAGGTGTCGAGCTGCATTGCAATTCGGCGGAAGACCAGTAGCGTCCCACCTTTGATCCAGTTCGGACCATCTTTTACCCAAACCACATCATCAAAATCATCTGTTTCCAACGCTGGGTTCGCGGTGCCGTCGACTTGGCCCATTAGGTTTCGGTGTGTGACACCTTCTGGCACCATCCCTGGAGTGTGGGCAAATCCAGCCTGGTTCCATCTAACGGTTGCAAAAGGTAGCGAGTCGCGAACTAGGTTCCTCACTCCGTGAGAAAGCACTACCGGGTCATCGGCCGCGACATGTATCAGAACATCGCCGCCTGAGAACTCGTCCTTGAGGGCGTCAATTGAGAAGCCGGGAAGGTCAATCAATCCATCCGGCATGCGCTCTTCGATGGATAGCTTACGGAACAAGCTTGGGCCGAAACCTACATACGCACTAAAGCGAGCTGCTCCGATCGCCAGCTCGGGAGCTGGGTCTGCCAGCACCGGCTCGCCACTGGACATTCTGCGAATGTCATCTGTGAGCAGGAACATCCAACGTTGCATATCTTTCAGCGTGGTGCCGGGCAAGATGTCGAAGGCGACCATGTTGGTCACGGCTTGGATTGGAGTCTCAATCCCCATCGGGTGAGGTCCCTCGAAAACAAGTGCGCGGCTAGCGGTGGCTGTCTGCGAACCGTTAGCCGCGACTTGAGTCGCCGCAGCGGCTCCAACCCCCAGGCCGACGGCAGCGGATGCCGCAGCCGTCGCTGTTGAGGTTAGAAAGCCCCTGCGTGAAACCAATTAGTGATCCATGTTCTCGTCGTGATAGGTCTCATCGCCGCCGTCAGATGGCTTTGCAACAAGATCGGTGAGGGTTACATCCTCAGCACCTTCAAAGTCAAGGGTAACGAAAAGCACGTCGCCGGCCACAATTGCCTCGTTGAGGTTCATTAGCATGACGTGGTCTCCACCCATCTCAAGCACGTGGGTCTGACCAGGCTCAATGCTGATGCCTCCGGCTTTCTTCTGCATCACCATCTCGCCACCGTTCATGACGATTTCGTGGATCTCAACCATGCCAGCGATTTCTGCTGCGCCGCCAACCAAGGTGATGGTCTCGGAGCTGTTGTTCTTGACCTCGAAAAATACTCCGGTCATGCCACCGACGTGATCTGAGTACTCGGACGCTCTAACCCAAGGGTTGGAGATTTCGACAGCTGGAGCCTGCACGCATCCAGTTAGGACCAAAACAGGAAGGAGGGCTGCCAATGCGATTGATTGAATTCGCTTCATGAACACCATTTCTTTAGATAAATGTCGGTGGGTTGCGGTGATATTGCCTGCAACATAGGTTGATTCTACAACAGGTAGAAATAACTTTTGGGCAATTTAGGTAAACATCCCGCGACACGCGGGATTAGCTACTGCCTTAAAGTTCAACCTGTGGGTTAATGTTCGAGAAATAACTAAATAAGTGAAAAAAATCACGACTCGCCACTACATCTAGTGGTTAAGTGCTAATGTTGTAAATCCACAGTTTGCGAGATTTTTCACAAAAATTTGCCAAAAACCGGGCCTAAAAACCCACTTATCCAGGAGGAACACCAATGGCGGTGACCGTTTACACGCTCCCAGCTTGCGTTCAGTGCGACAGCACTAAGCGCATGTTGCAGCGCAACCAGATTGAGTATGCCGAGGTCGACATGTCTCAGGACCCAGTAGCTCTCGAAATGGTCAAGACCATGGGTTACACCGCAGCACCAGTTGTCGTCTCTGGAGACGAGCACTGGAGCGGTTTCCGCATGGACAAGATCCAAGCAATCTCAGCCTAGAAACGGTGAAGGAGATGTTCGACGTTGTTTACTTCTCGAGCGTCTCAGAAAACACCAAGCGCTTCGTAGACAAACTCGGTGCTACCGCCATCCGGATTCCTCTGAAATCCGAAGAAGCAGCTGACTTTGTTCACGATCGGGACAGCGTCCTAGTAGTCCCCACCTACGGTGGCGGAAACGACGGATCCACTGTTCCAAAGCAAGTAATCAAGTTCTTGAACAATCCGGTAAATCGGAAACACATCAAGGCGGTCATTGCCGGGGGAAACACCAATTTTGGTGCTCACTTCTGTAAGGCCGGCGACATAGTCGCCAGCAAACTCGGGGTTCCGGTGCTGTACCGGTTCGAGATCACTGGCACCCCAGAAGACGTAATTGAAGTAAAAGAAAGGCTGGCCGAACTGTGGCAAACCAACTAGTAGAAGTAGCTGATGACCAGGGAAACCTAACTGGCAAGCAGACCATCGAAAGCGCGATGTCCTATCAGGACCTAAACGCGATGATCAACCTATGGGGTGTTGATCAGAAGCTTCAGCTGGAGAAGGACAAGCTCGCGGTTCGCAAGTACTTCCTAGACCACGTGAACCAGAACACCGTCTTCTTCCACAGCCTTGAAGAGCGTCTGGACTACCTGGTTGAGAACGAGTACTACGAGAAGGAAGTTCTGGACCAGTACTCCTTCGCATTCATTGAGCAGCTTGAGAAGCTTGCCTACTCCAAGAAGTTCCGCTTTGAGGCATTTATGGGTGCCTACAAGTTCTACACCGGCTACGCGCTAAAGACTTTTGATGGCACTCGTTACCTAGAGCGCTTTGAAGACCGCGTGGTTATGGTTGCGCTAACCCTTGCTGCTGGCGATGAGAACATGGCGATTCACCTGGTTGAGGAGATCATCTCCGGTCGCTTCCAGCCTGCGACCCCAACCTTCCTAAACTGCGGCAAGAAGCAGCGCGGTGAGTTCGTCTCCTGCTTCCTGCTTCGCATCGAAGACAACATGGAGTCGATTGCCCGCGGTATCAACTCGGCACTGCAGCTATCAAAGCGCGGTGGCGGTGTTGCACTCTCACTTTCAAACGTTCGCGAATACGGCGCTCCAATCAAGAAGATTGAGGGTCAGTCCTCCGGCATCATCCCAGTGATGAAGCTTTTGGAAGACAGCTTCTCCTACGCCAACCAGCTGGGTGCTCGCCAGGGTGCCGGTGCGGTATACCTAAATGCCCACCACCCTGACATCATGCGTTTCTTGGACACCAAGCGTGAGAACGCTGACGAGAAGATTCGTATCAAGACCCTTTCCATCGGTGTGGTTGTTCCAGACATCACCTTGGAGCTAGCGAAGAACGGTGAGGACATGTACCTGTTCTCCCCTTACGACGTTGAGAAGGTTTACGGCGTTCCATTTGGTGACATCTCGGTTACCGAGAAGTACAACGAGATGGTAGATGACCCACGCATTCGCAAGTCCAAGATCAAGGCTCGTGAGCTATTTGAGCGCATTGCAGAGCTTCAGTTTGAGTCCGGCTACCCATACGTAATGTACGAGGACACCGTAAACGCTGCTAACCCAATCCAGGGTCGCATCAACATGTCAAACCTTTGCTCTGAGATCTTGCAGGTCAACACCCCTACCACCTACAACGCTGACCTCAGCTACGACGACATTGGTAAGGACATCTCCTGCAACCTAGGCTCCATGAACATTGCAACCGCAATGGATGGTGGCAACCTTGGTCTAACCGTTGAGACTGCAATCCGTGCACTAACCGCTGTTTCTGACATGTCAAACATCGAGAGCGTTCGTTCTATCTCGGATGGTAACCACAAGTCACACGCCATCGGTCTTGGCCAGATGAACCTTCACGGCTTCCTAGCCCGCGAGAAGGTCCACTACGGATCCGAGGAGTCAATCGACTTCACGAACATCTACTTCTACACCGTGGTTTACCACGCAATCAAGGCGTCAAACCAGATTGCGATTGAGCGCAAGAGCTACTTCCACAACTTTGAGAACTCGAAGTATGCAAGCGGTGAGTTCTTTGACAAGTACACCGACCAGGTATGGCTGCCAACTACTGAGAAGGCTAAGGAACTGTTTGCCAAGTCGAACGTTACTATCCCGACTCAGGAAGACTGGAAAGAGCTAAAGGCTTCGGTAATGAAGCACGGTATCTACAACCAGAACCTTCAGGCTGTGCCACCAACCGGCTCAATCTCCTACATCAACAACTCGACCAGCTCGATTCACCCAATTGCGTCTCGCATCGAGGTTCGCAAGGAAGGCAAGCTAGGCCGCGTTTACTACCCAGCTCCATTCCTAAACGAAGAAAACTGGGAGTACTACGAGGATGCCTACGAAGTTGGTCCAGACAAGATCATCGACATCTATGCAGCTGCAACCCAGCACGTTGACCAGGGTCTATCACTAACCCTGTTCTTCAAGGACACTGCAACCACCCGCGATGTTAACCGTGCACAGATTTACGCATGGAAAAAGGGCATCAAGACCATTTACTACATTCGCATTCGCCAGGCTGCCCTTGAGGGCACCGAGGTCGAAAACTGCGTCAGCTGCATGCTCTAAGGAAGAAGGAAATCAACATGGCTACCAAACTGATTACCAGACCAATCAACTGGAACAAGATTGAGGACTCCGTAGACCTAGACGTCTGGAACCGCCTCACTCAGAACTTCTGGCTGCCCGAGAAGGTCCCAATCTCCAACGACGTGCAGTCCTGGGAGAACCTACGTCCACACGAGCAGAAGCTAACCATGCACGTGTTCACCGGTCTAACCATGCTGGACACCATTCAGGGAACCGTTGGTTCAATGAGCCTGATGCCAGATGCTCGCACCCCTCATGAAGAGGCTGTGATCACGAACATCGCGTTCATGGAGTCAGTCCACGCCAAGAGCTACTCGAGCGTGTTCTCGACCCTCTGCTCCACCAACGACATCGATGAGGCGTTCCGCTGGTCCGAGGACAACCCTTACCTTCAGAAGAAGGCTGAGATCATCTTGGGCTACTACCGCGGTGATGACCCGCTAAAGCGCAAGGTTGCCTCCACCCTGCTGGAGTCCTTCTTGTTCTACTCGGGCTTCTACCTACCGATGTACTGGTCTTCCAGAGCGAAGCTAACCAACACCGCTGACCTAATTCGCCTAATCATTCGCGATGAGGCCATTCACGGTTACTACATTGGCTACAAGTTCCAGCTTGGCTACAACGAGTCTTCGACTGCCCGCCAGGAAGAGCTAAAGAGCTACACCTACGATCTTCTCCTCGAGCTCTACGAGAACGAGGTTAAGTACACCGCAGACCTGTACGACGAAATTGGGCTAACCCACGACGTCAAGCAGTTCCTGCACTACAACGGCAACAAGGCACTGATGAACCTTGGGTTTGACCCACTGTTCCCGAAGGATGACTGCCAGGTCTCCCCTGCGATCCTCAGCGCCCTAAGCCC
>JBEGUQ010000008.1:0-26174 GCA_041178805.1 Actinomycetota bacterium | reverse complement strand
TGTGTTCGCTTTTGCACTCGCTTTTCGACCAAGCCCTGCTCCTCTAGTCGAACTCTCTTATCGTTTCGATAAGCCCACAGGAATGCGCCAAATGCCATGATTCCGAACAACAACCACTGCAGTGCATAGGAGAGGTGATTGCCCTCATCCAGGGAAGGCTTAGGCTGCGGAATAGGTGCTTCGGAGGCTTGTGGCGTCTCGGTTGCGAGCCTGCCGTAGAAGCGAGTCTCTATATCCAACTCAGGATGAAGTGCTGCAAATTCAACTAGGTCAATGGTGTCTAAACGACCAGCAACAGCGTCCTTACCGGAGTCCGATTCCCCCTGGCGTAGACGAATGACCAATTGCTTGGTTTCGTTTGTCGGTAGCGGGTTCAACAGTGGCTCTTTGATGTCTGACCCCGCAGGGATCCAGCCTCGTTCAATGACGAGTACTGCGCCCGTAGTGGTTCGAAACGGCACCAGTTGCAAAAAGCCTGGGCTTCCGCTCAGCGGACGATTGCGAACCAAAATGGCATCCTGCGGTAGATAGTTGCCCTCAAGATTTACCGACTTCCACTCGTCGGCCCTAAGGCCACCTGAGACTTCAACCCAGGAAACTTCTGCTAGCTCGATTGCATTAGCTTCGTAGTTTTCGATGACCTGGTTGATTTTCTCGACCCGCTCTTCTCGACGGGAAAACTGCCACCAGCTCAAAAGGGTGGTGGCGATTGCGAATAGCACGACAAGGGCTAGCCAAGGCGCCCATCGTCTAATCGTCTGAAGATTCAAAGTCTCTTACTCCCAAATACATGCTGCGGGTCTGGAGATAGTCAATCAGATAGCTGCGGTGAGAATCACACGCTGACCAGAGCTTTACGCGGTCGGCAGCATGAATTTTGGGGTTACGCCATTCGATTAGAAACTTGGCAGGCTCATTGCATCCCGCCCTAGAGCACTTACTCGTCATCGACAATTCGGATTTTGCTGGCCGGGATAGAAACCGCTGGAGCCACGATCTTGGTCGAGTTGTCTTTTGGATTACTGCCCTGCGAGTTGGCAATAATCACTGCGAAGTAGGGCAAGAAGATCGCCAGCGCGAAGAATATCCACATCAAAATACCGGTGGTGAAAACTCCGGCAACAATGCAAACCATGCGAACGCTCATCGCGATGGTGTACTTGCGCATGCGAACGCGACGCTCTTCATCGGGGGAGAGCTCGAGTGATGTGGCACTTTGCCGCTTGGCCATTGCTTACGCTTCTTCCATTGGCCCAATTGCTAGGCTTTGGTATTCATAACGCGATTACGTCAATGGTATTCCCGCAAGGAGCAAAAAATGGAGCAGTCCCGCACAGTTCTGGTCACCGGTGGTAACCGAGGAATTGGTTTTGCAATTGCCGAGGAGTTCATTGCTCAGGGTTACAAGGTTGCGGTAACAGCTCGCTCTGGGCAGGGTCCGACTGGTTCGCTAACAGTTCGAGCTGACGTTACCGATGGCGCTTCTTTGGATTCCGCCCTGCTAGAGGTTGAGCAGCAGCTTGGCCCAATTGAGATTCTTGTTGCAAACGCCGGAATCACCCGCGACACGCTTTTGATGCGCATGACCGATGAAGAATTTGAAGAGGTTGTAAACACCAACCTCTCCGGCGTATTCCGAGTGCTTCGCAGGGTCACCAAGGGCATGATCAAGGCCAGATTTGGCCGAGTCATCCTGATTGGATCGGTTGTTGGGCTACTAGGAAGCGCTGGCCAGGTCAACTACGCCGCCACCAAGAGTGCACTGGTGGGTATGGCAAGGTCCGTTACCCGCGAACTTGGCGGCCGAAACATCACCGCAAACGTTGTAGCACCTGGCTTTATCGACACTGATATGACCGCTGAGCTGACCGAGGAATTGCAGGCTGCATACAAGGCAAAGATTCCTGCCGGACGCTTTGCAGCGCCAAGTGAGGTAGCAAAAGTAGTTTGCTGGTTGGCATCTGATGATGCCGCTTACATTTCCGGAGCTGTAATTCCGGTTGACGGTGGCCTTGGAATGGGCCATTAGGTAGTAACTTTTTCCATAACGCAACTTAGGAGATGGCTTTGGGAATTCTCGAAGGTAAGAAAATACTCGTGACCGGTGTACTGACCGAGGCTTCAATTGCCTTCACGGCAGCAAAGCTGGCCCAAGAAGAAGGTGCCGAGGTGCTTCTAAGCTCCTTCGGTCGCATGCTTCCAATCACTCAGAAGATTGCTGAGCGCTTGCCAAAGCCGGTCAAGGTGATCGAACTTGATGCCACCAACCAGGAGAACCTGGACGCACTAGCAGGTCACATCAAGGAGCACCTTGGCTCATTGGATGGAATCGTTCACGCCATCGCCTTCGCCCCACAGACTGCACTGGGTGGAAACTTCATGGAGACCCCTTGGTCTGATGTCTCAACTGCGGTTGAGGTTTCTGCTTACTCGCTGAAGGCAATCACTACTGCTTGCTTGCCAGTGCTAAACAACCCAAGCTCTGTAGTTGGTTTGACTTTTGATGCCACTGTTTCATGGCCGGTCTACGACTGGATGGGTGTGGCTAAGGCAGCCTTTGAGTCAACCGCACGTTACCTAGCTCGCTACCTAGGCGACAAGGGAATCCGCGTGAACCTAATCTCTGCTGGACCATTGCGCACCACTGCTGCCAAGGGAATCCCTGGTTTTGCAACCATGGAAGAACTTTGGACTGGCCGTGCACCACTTGGTTGGGACCTAACCGACACCGAGGCTGCTGCCAAGGGCTTGGTTGCACTATTGAGCGACTGGTTCCCAGCTACCACAGGTGAGATGATCCACGTTGATGGTGGATTGCACTCAACTGGCGCCTAGGGCAATAACTGAATTAGAAGGCTTAAATCGCGCTCATTGAGCGCGATTTTTGCTTTCTGTTGGACTACAGGCTTGGCACAGAATGCCACAGAGAGTCCGGCAACTTCCATCATCCCCAAATCATTAGCACCATCGCCAACGGCGATGGTCTTGCCTGGGGAGACGCCTAACTGCTGAGCCCATTCCAACAGCGCTTCTGCTTTGGCTGCTCTGTCGATTACCTTGCCAATTACCTGACCGGTGAGCTTGCCGTCAACAACTTTCAGAGTGTTTGCGCGCTCAAGATCAAAGTTCAACTTTTCTTTCACCGGTGCTAAAAGCTGGATAAAGCCGCCAGATACTGCAGCGGCCTTGCCGCCACGCTTGTGTATGGCTTCAATGAGCTCTTTGGCACCCTTAGTGGGGGAGAGCTGGTGAGAAACCTCACCTAGAACTGCCTCGTCAAGACCCCTAAGGGTCAGCACACGCTGTCTAAGGCTTGCCTCAAAGTCAAGCTCACCGTGCATTGCGCGCTCAGTAACCTCGGCTACTTCTTCTCTTTTTCCGGCTCGCTCGGCCAGTAATTCAATTGCTTCGTCGTTGATGAGAGTTGAGTCAACATCAAAAACCACTAGGAACTTTGTCAAGGTGTAACCAAGCGCCCCTTAGCGACAACTGTGATGCCGCTATCGGTAACCGTGAAGCCACGTTCCAGGTCTCGCTCTTTGCTTACGCCAATGCTGGCACCATCGGAGACAACTACGTTCTTGTCCAAAATCGCCTTGCGAATAGTGCAATCGCGGCCAACCTGAACATCGTCCAACAGCACAGACTCGGTGACCAAGGTTCTTGAGGAGACGCGAACGTTAGGGGAGAGCACGGAGCGATCAACCACGCCGCCGGACACCACGACGCCCAGGCTCACGATGGAGTCCTGCGTGCGGCCCTGGTTGCCTTCGGAATCGTGGATGAACTTGGCCGGTGGCAGATTGATCTGCTGGTTATAGACCGGCCAGTCGGAGTTGTAGAGATTGAAAATTGGCATGGTCGAGATTAGGTCCATGTGAGCGTCGTAGTAGGAGTCGATGGTTCCCACGTCTCGCCAGTAGGACTTGTCACGTGCGGTCGCACCTGGAATCTCGTTGAAGGTGAAGTCGTACGCGCCAGCTGTTCCCTGGTTTACGAAGTAAGGGATGATGTCTCCACCCATATCGTGCGAAGAGTCTGGGTTTTCGCCGTCGCGCTCAATCGCATCGATCAAAGACTGCGCATTGAAGATGTAGTTACCCATTGATACCAAAGCTTGAGTTGGATCTCCCGGCACCGGCTGAGGGTCGGCAGGCTTCTCGCGGAACGCCGAAATCTTGACCGGGTTAGCGGAATCCACCTCGATGACACCAAACTGTGGAGCGATTGCAATCGGCTGTCGAATAGCAGCAACAGTTGCCTCCATGCCCGAATCGATGTGCGACTGGAGCATCTGGTCAAAATCCATACGGTAGATGTGGTCTGCACCAACTACTACTACATAGTCCGGCTTCTCATCGCTGAGGGCGTTCATGGACTGCAAGATGGCGTCAGCGCTTCCAGTGAACCAACGCTTTCCTAGGCGTTGCTGGGCAGGCACCGATGCCACATACGAGCCAAGCAGTGGCGACATGCGCCAGGTCTGAGAGATGTGGCGGTCAAGAGAGTGGGATTTGTACTGGGTCAAAACCACAATGCGTCTCAGTCCGGAGTTGATCAGGTTTGACAGTGCGAAATCAATCAGGCGATAACTACCAGCGAATGGCACAGCAGGCTTCGCTCGATCTGCGGTTAGAGGCGTGAGGCGCTTGCCCTCGCCACCAGCGAGAACCATTCCGAAAACTCTTGTTCGACCCATAGCCAAATGTTAGTTGTTCAACTGGCGCAGACACTAGCATTTCGGTATGCGTGTGGATTTTGTTACCAAGGAGTATCCGCCAAACATTTATGGTGGCGCCGGTGTTCACATCACTGAACTGGTAAAGGTCCTTCGCACTCGCATTCAAGCTCGAGTGCACGCATTTGGCGATCCGGTTCAAGAGACCGATACTTTTGGCTACAAAACTCCTTCTGCCTACTCGAGTGCCAATCCAGCCATTCAAACCATGGCAACCGATCTTGAAATTGTGCAGGCCATTGCAGGCGCAGACTTAGTGCACTCCCACACCTGGTACGCAAACTTCGCCGGTCAAGTCGCATCGATGCTGCATGGCATACCTCATGTAATCACCGCTCATTCGCTAGAGCCATTGCGCCCTTGGAAGGCAGAGCAGCTTGGGGGAGGATACGCGGTTTCCTCTTTCATCGAACGCGCAGCTTACGAGCAGGCCAAGCGAGTTATTGCCGTTTCTCATGGCATGCGTAGGGACATTCTCAAGGCATATCCAGAGCTTGACCCGAACAAGGTTGAGGTCGTTTACAACGGCATCGACTCACAAAAATGGCAACCGCTTCACGATGCAGATGTGGTCCGATCACTTGGTGTAAATCCAGACCAACGTTCGGTTATCTTTGTTGGCCGAATCACTAGGCAAAAGGGTCTTCCTTATTTCCTGAAGGCTGCAAGCCAGCTTCCGCAGGATGTTCAACTGGTGCTTTGCGCTGGAGCTCCAGACACCCCAGAGATCAAGGCCGAGGTTGAGCACCTAGTTTCTGAGCTATCAAAAACCCGCTCCGGTGTGGTTTGGATTCCAGAACATTTGCCGCAGCCAAAGTTGGCTGCGCTTTTGAGCAGTGCAGACGCTTTTGTTTGCCCTTCGATTTATGAACCGCTTGGGATCGTAAACCTCGAGGCAATGGCCTGTGGCGCTCCGGTTATCGCAACTGCCACCGGAGGTATTCCAGAGGTTGTGGTCGATGGTGAAACCGGCTGGTTAGTCCCAATCGAACAGCTTCAAGATGGCTCTGGAACACCTGTCGATGAAAACAAGTTTGTAAATGACTGGGGAAATGCCCTAAACGCTGCGCTTGAATCAGGCACATTGAAGTCATTCGGCGATGCTGGACGCATTAGAGCAGTTGAAGAATTTAGCTGGGAGTCGATTGCGACTCGCACACTAGAGGTCTATTCCAGAGCAGTTCAGAGCTAGGCTATTTTTCAATGTCTCAGGTAATTGATCTTCAAAATGTCAGCGTAGTTCGCAGCGGTAAAGCGATCCTAGAATCCGTCACTTTCTCCGCGAATTCAAGCGAGCGCTGGGTTATTTTGGGCGCTAATGGTGCCGGAAAAACCACCATGCTTCGAGTTTGTGCTGCTCAAATCCACCCATCCTCTGGTAAGGCAAGAATTCTGGACCAGCGCCTGGGCGAGGTAAACGTCTTTGAACTCAGAACCCGAATCGGCTTTGCATCGAGCGCTTTGGCAAACCAGATTCCAAACAGCGAAAGCGTTCTAAACGCGGTTATGACCGCGAGCTACGGTGTTACCGGTCGCTGGAACGAGACTTACGACGCAATTGATGAGCGTCGTGCCATGCGAGTGCTCAGAGAGTGGCAACTCGAAGATTTTGCCCAACGTCCTTTCGGAACGTTGTCGGATGGAGAGCGCAAGCGCGTTCAGATTGCCCGTTCAGTTATGACGGATCCCGAGCTGATGCTTTTGGATGAGCCGGTAGCAAGTCTGGACCTGGCGGCAAGGGAACTCACTCTTCGTCTTCTCAGTGGCTACGCAACCAGCCCACAGGCTCCAGCAATGGCGATGGTGACCCACCACCTAGAAGAAATCCCAGCTGGATTCACGCACGCACTCTTGATGCAAGACGGCAAGATTTTGGCCAGGGGAGAGATCGGCGCAACCATTACAAGCGCTGCGATCTCGGAGACTTTCCGTTTCCCACTGCAGGTGACCTACCAAGACGGTAGATTCTCTGCGATTGCGTCCTAGACGACAAGGGAAATTGCTGCTAAGCTTTCCCGCTGTTGCTCATTAGCAAAAAGATTTCACAAGAAGGAAACCATGAAGGCTGAAATTCACCCAACCTACGAGCCAATCGTATTTCGCGACCTGGCATCTGGCGTTGCATTTCTAACCCGCGCTACCATCACCAGCTCAAAGACCATTGAGTGGGAAGATGGCAAGACCTACCCTGTTTACGACGTGGAAATCAGCTCTGCTAGCCACCCGTTCTACACCGGTAAGCAGCGCATCATGGACTCTGCAGGTCGCGTAGAGCGCTTCAACGAGCGTTACAAGAACTTCGGCTAATTCTTTATTGGCCAACCCAAGACCGCACGGTAATCCGGGCGGTCTTGTTGTTTAAGCCAGGTTTCAAATTCCAGACTCTGCTCATCTGACCAAGTTGCCTGTAAGGCATGAAGTTCATCGGCAGTGGCATTGAGTTGCCGGAACTTGCTGGCCTGGCGCTGCGCTAAGCGCCCCGCGGCAACCGCATCAGCCGTTGAGTTGTGAGCATCCAGAAGTTCAACACCATAGTCACGGCAAAGTGCAATCAAAGTCCTCGAGCCTTTTCCGGAGCGAAACTTAACCAACTTGCGATCCAGCACAAGTGGATCGATTACCGGCATTGGCGCAAGTGGCTGCAGGCCATATCTTTGGGCTTCGGATTTCAAAATTGAAAAGTCATAGGGAGCGTTGAATGCAACTAGCGGCATGGTGGCATTCAGTCGGGCAAGCACCTCGAGCATCTCCGCGATAGCGGGGCCAGGCTCGACACCATTTGCTACTGCAATCTCAGTTGTGATTCCGTGAACGTTGGCTGCGCCCTCTGGGATTTCAATTCCTGGGTTCACCAGCCATTCGTGGACCTCGGTAGGTTCACCATTGGAATCGATAACCGCAACAGTCGCGGTAACTATCCTCGACGTGTCTAGGTCTAGGCCGGTGGTTTCAAGGTCAAAAACCGCGAGCTGTTTACTCCAGGCTGGGCGGTTTGGATCAAAATCAAAATCTAACAAGGCTTCTCCTTGCGCCCAGACTACCGAGGCTTACTGACACTCCTAGACTTGACACATGCCGGTTCTAAATCTTCCCTCCCCGACCCTTGCCACCTTGGCAGCGGAGCGCGGTCACAGAGCAGATATCGGCAATACAGCTGTGTGGCATTACCCCGCGGCAGAACCCAAAGGCAAACTTCTTTTTATCCACGGCTTTAGGGGAGACCACCACGGTCTCGCAGCTATCGCTGGATCACTTGTCGACTACGACGTTTTGATCCCAGACCTACCGGGATATGGCAAGACTCCAGAACTTCAAAATCACGACCTCGAAAGCTATTCAAAGTGGCTAATCGATTTAGTTGGCGAAATCGGCTCGGATGTCGTTGTCATTGGCCACAGCTTCGGTTCTCTTGTTGTCTCAAAAGCCGTTAACAAGGGACTGAAAGCTCGGGCGATTGTTCTTCAAAACCCGATTACGACCAGATCCAGCGAGCAAAACGACCTTGCCAACAAAATCGCACGCAGCTTCTACTCGCTTGCGGTATCGCTTGGCAGGCTCGGTTCCGGGTTGCTTCGAAGCTGGCTAGTGGTTCGTGTCATGTCGGTAGCGATGGCAACCTCGAAGAGCCTCAAGCTGCGCTCCTGGATCCACAATCAGCACCACCAGCACTTCTCCACTTATCGCAGTGATCGGGTGGCTCACGAAGGCTTTGCGGCAGCATCCTCGTCGAGTGTTTTGGATTTTGCTAAAGACTTCAAGCTTCCAACGCTGCTAATTGCGGGGGAGAACGACCTAATCGCTCCGCTGGCAAACCAAATCAAGCTTCAAGGCTTGATTGCAGGATCCAAGTTGGAGGTCATGCCATCCGTTGGCCACCTAACCCACTACGAATCCGCCGCTGAAGTCGGTATTGCAATAGACAAGTTCTTGGGTGAGCTTTGAGAAAAATTGCTTTTGACGCGAGGTTTATAAAGCCCGAGCACCCGGATGGCATTTCTAGGTTCAGCCTCGGTCTAATTGCGGAACTGTCGAAGTTGACCCCACTCACAGTTGTAGTTTGTGACGCCAGGGTGGAAGCAAAACTCCCTGAGGGCGTAGAGGTCGTTTGGGCAGGTGACCCAACCTCGGTATTGGAAATCTTCACTGCTAGAAGACTCAATGAAACCGGAATCGATGTTCTTTTTAGCCCGATGCAGACCACCTCTGGTTTGGGCAGGAAATTCAAATTGGTTCTTACGCTTCACGATTTGATTTATTACCGCCACAGAACACCGCCAAAGGAATTCAACCCGCTAGTTCGGGCTGTCTGGTGGTTGTATCACCTGAGCTTCACACCCCAGCGCTTGGTCTTGAACGGCGCTGATGCTGTGGTGACAGTCTCGAACACGACCAAAGACCAGATACTCAAGCATCGACTCACCAAAAGGCCGATCAGCGTTATCTACAATGCCGCAGACGCTCCAGAGGCCGTTCCTGAGCGCGATAATTCCGGATCGCGAATCTTGGTCTACATGGGCAGTTTTATTGGCTACAAGGACGTTGAGGCGCTGATTAGGGGAGTCTCGCTGCTTCCGGAGCACACGCTGGTCTGCCTATCCCGCATTTCCGAGCCCCGAAAAACCGAACTTACTGCGCTGGCTAGTTCACTTGGAGCTCGGGTCCAATTCGAAAACGGCGTCAGTGAAGCTGAATATCACCAGTGGCTCATAAGAGCCCAAGCCTTGGTTACCGCATCCAAGGATGAGGGTTTTGGCATTCCGGTAATTGAAGCGATGGAGCGCGGCACGCCGGCTGTGGTGTCGAACCTTGAGATTTTCCAAGAGATCGGCGGGGACGCAGCCCTTTACTTCAACCCAGAGGATCCGCAAACATTTGTTGATCAGATAACTGCTCTGGGGCAGCAAGACCTTTGGGGCAAGACCTCAACGAGATCAATTGCTCAAGCCGAGAAATTCTCTTGGCGGAATTCTGCAGCGGAACTGTTTGCGCTACTAAACCGAATCTGACCCGAGGGGCTGTGGCTTCCAGCCTTCAAGCTCCCAAGACCCGCGATGGTGCAGAAGATGCAATGAAGCATTTTGCAATCTCTCGCCAGCAGGGGGAATGGTTCCATTTGAGACTTCGCTCAATACAAAACGAATCAACGCTCCGTGAGAAACCGCCAGCACTCTGGCCCCTGCGAATTTGGCTTCGATGTGGGCAAGCAGATCGCGAGCTCTTTGCTCAACTTTCGACTTAGGCTCGGCACCTGGAATGTCATCCAACTTGGCGAATTTCTCGCCCCACTCGGCATAGGTGAGACCTTCGCCAATGCCAAATGCTCGCTCAAGCAATAGCGGCTCAATTGCAATCTCGCTGATTCCAATTTCAGCGGCAACAATCGCCGCGCTTTGTCGCGCTCTTCCAAGCGGGGAACTCAAAACCACGTCCCAGTTTTGACCCAGGTGTTTACTGGCGGTTTTGATTTGCTCGATGCCAATTTGGTTCATTGCAATATCTGTCGTGCCCTGCAGACGAAGATCGATGTTCCAGTCCGTCTGGCCGTGACGGAGAAGGCCCAAGGTGCTGTTAGTCATTGAGAATTGCCTCCAGCAAGTTCGATGTTGACGCGGAAAGTTTTACGTTCGCAATCAGGTCAGCCTTGGTGTCGCCCAAGTTCACAATCACAATCGGAATGCCGCGCTTTTGAGCACGTTTTACGAGCCTCAAACCGGAATTCACTGTCAGAGAGGTTCCGGCCACCAGCACAGCCTCCGCACTATTTAGCAGGCCTTCGGCGGCTTCGACTCTGGAAAGTGGAACCTGTTCTCCAAAAAAGACCACATCCGGTTTGTAGTGAGCGCCGCAGAAGCCGCACTCTGGGACCCTAAAGTTCTTGCCGACCTCAACCTCGGCATCGCCGTCTGGAGTGAATTCGACGTCCTGAGAACGATTTACCTCTGGGTTTAGCTGCGCAATCCTGGCATCAAGTTCAGGCCTGGAGAGGATGTCGCCGCAGCCTGTGCAGAGCACCTGATCCAAACGTCCATGAAGCTCGAGAACCTTTTTGGACCCTGCCTTTTGGTGGAGTCCGTCGACATTTTGAGTGATGACCGAGAAAACCCTGCCTGACTGCTCTGCCTTGGCAAGCGCTAGGTGACCCGGATTAGGAGCGGCCTTTTCTACTCGGCTCCAGCCGACGTAGGAGCGAGCCCAGTAACGGGTTTGATTTTGCTTGGAACCCATGAAGTCATCGAAAGTTAGTGGGTGTCTGACGACACGGCCTGCACCGCGGTAATCAGGGATGCCGCTGTCGGTTGAAATGCCAGCTCCGGTGAGGGCGAGAACCGCTTTGCCTGCGAGAAGTTCGCGGGCTTGCTCGACGCCATATTCCATGGCAGAAGAGAGTGATTCGGAGGGCATTCGCTAAGTCTAGTTTGGATACTAAACGCGGAGATTTAGGAATCAGAATTCCTTTTGAGCATTGTGTCCGAAAGGGGACTTGAACCCCTACCTCCTTTCGGAGACTAACACCTCAAGCTAGCGCGTCTGCCATTCCGCCACCCGGACAATGCGCTCGGCCAGGGCCGAGCAAGCCAATAATCTAGCACGAACTTCCCAAGCAATCCATTGCGGGGTCCTTTGAGAAATGGCATTTGGGCGATAGCGTAAGAAACATGCATGAAGAACCAGCACTGGCCCTAAGGCAACTGATCGCAGCGCTTGAGCGTCACCTAGACACCTGCGCCACAAAGCGTCCTGGTTCGGATCAAGAAATTCAAGAGGCTTACGACCAGGTAGCGCAGACTTTTGAAAAGTATGAAGACGTCTTGGAATCGGCTTACGGGGAGTATCTCCCGATCGTTGCAGAGGATGAATGAGTCCGTTTGAAGCGATTCTGCTCGGAATCATTCAAGGTTTAACCGAGTTCCTTCCAATCTCCTCATCTGCACACGTTCAAATCGCGCAGGAGCTGTTGGGGCTGAGTGACCTCAGCAAGCCGCAACTCACTGCATTTATCGCCACCATCCAGATCGGAACCGAGCTGGCGGTAATTGTCTACTTTTTCAAAACGATTATCGAGATTCTCAAGGCTTTTTTCACACAGGGCCTAAAGCCCTTTTCTAGTCAGTCCAGCGAATCCAAAATGGGTTGGCTAATCATTATTGGCACATTGCCAATCGTGATTCTAGGCCTTGCATTCCAAGACCTGATTGAGAACCAGCTCAGACAACTTTGGGTGATTGCAGTTATGTTGATCGGCTTTGGAATTGCTCTGGGCGTAGCTGACCGCTTTGCTAAAAAACAACGCAGCATTGAAGAACTCGATCTAAAGTCCGGTTTGGTCTTTGGGTTCGGCCAGGCTCTAGCGCTAATCCCAGGTGTTTCACGCTCCGGCGGCAGCATCACGGTTGGACTGATGTTGGGCTTTACTCGCGAGGCAGCTGCTAGGTATAGCTTCCTTTTGGCAATTCCAGCAGTTTTGGCTGCCGGCGGTTACCAGTTTCTAAAGTCATACCAGGATCTGCCACAGGATTTGTTGCTGGCGACAATTGCGGCAACGGTGGTGAGTTTTGTAGTCGGATACGCAGTAATTGCCTGGCTATTGAGATACCTGGTCAAGGGTTCGTTTATGCCATTTGTGATCTGGCGAGTTGGCGTAGGTTCGCTCTTGCTTATCGCACTAGCGGCAGGCGTTATCTAGCCTTCGCCAGCGCCATCTTTACGCTCGTTTAAGTAGCGCTCAAATTCCCTAGCAAGTGCATCCCCAGAAGCCTGCTCGCTTTCCAGCTGGTCTCGATTTGCCTCAAGCTGAGAGACGTAGCTGGTCATTTCCTCATCGCCTTCGGCGACGTCGTCAATAGATCGCTCCCACTCAAAAGCCTGCTCGGCAAGCGCGCTGGTCTCGAAGTTGATTCCAATCAAGGTGGTGAGTTCACCTAAGAAGCCAAGGGCTGCCTTTGGGTTCGAGGTGTTGTGAACGTAGTGGGGGACAGAACCCCAAAGCGATAGAACCGGAATACCTTCAGCTTCAAACGCCTGAGCCAGAATCGACAAAATGCCAACCGGACCCTCGTAGGTGGATGGCTCAAGGTCAAAGCGCAATCTGAAAGCTTCGTTTTGACTTGACTTGAAGATAGGCATTGGCCTGGTGTGGGGGACATCGGCAAGCATCGAGCCAAGCATGATTACGGCTTCAATCTCGCGGTCTTGAACCATTTCCAATACTTCTGCTGCAAAGCTCAACCAGCGTCTTGATGGCTCACTGCCAATCAGCAGGTAAAGGCGCTCAAGAGATGGGTTGGCTTCGATGTGCTCACGATCTGCCTGCATGAACTCGGAACCAGGCCAGGAAATTGTGCGGTTACCCTCTTCGTCGATTTCGACCATTGGGCGAGAAAACTGGAAGTCGTAGTAATCCTCTGGGTCAACCGCTTCTAGGGTTTGAGCCCCGATTTGCTCAGCAATTGCCTTCAGCGCGCCCGAAGCACCCTCGGTGGCATCGTTCCAGCCCTCGAAAGCAATTAGTAATACGCGACCAGATAGCAAGCGGCTCCTTTTTTGATAATTACAAACTCTAATTCAGAGCGCAACTAGACTTTAGGCCAATGTCCACATTGAGCCTTCCGAAAGCCGTGCTGTGGGATATGGACGGCACGCTAGTTGATTCAGAACCCTATTGGTTACTGAGCGAGTCAGCCCTAGCCGAGGACTATGGAAAAGTTTGGACTCAGGAGCACGGCCACGAGCTAATTGGCAAGTCGCTATATGACTCTTCCGCGATCCTCAAGGATCGCTTTGATATCAAGGATCTGAGCACTCAGGAAATCATCGATCGTCTCACTGATTCGGTGATTTCGAAGTTGCAAAACTCGCTACCTTGGCGCCCAGGTGCGCTAGAGCTACTCATGGAGCTCAAGCAGGCCGGAGTCAAAACCGCCCTGGTCACAATGTCGATGCGCCGCATGGCTTTGGCGGTAACCGAGGCGATCCCATTCCAAGCATTTGACGTGGTGGTCGCTGGCGATGATGTCACCTTTGGTAAACCTCACCCGGAGCCTTATGAGAAGGCAGCTACGCTTTTGGGCTTTGAGACTTCTGAATGCATTGCAATTGAGGATTCAGTCACTGGGCTTCGCTCCGCTGAGGCCGCTGGCTGCCTTCCGCTTGGCATCGTCAACCTGATGCACCTTGAACAAACTGGCACGCGTGTGATCAGAAACAGCTTGACCGAGATGAACTTAGAGGCACTGCGAGGTTTGATGTGAGCACATTCAAGGCGGGGGACCGCGTTCAGCTAACTGGCCCAAAGGGCCGTCTAAACACCATCACATTGGTCGAAGGCGCCAGATTTGGAACCCACAAGGGTGACCTGATGCACGATGACATCATCGGTAAGCCAGATGGTTCTGTGATTGCCAACCAAAGCGGTGTTGAGTATCTCGCTCTGAAGCCGCTTTTGACCGACTACGTGCTCTCCATGCCTCGCGGTGCAGCGATTGTTTACCCGAAAGACGCGGGTCAAATCATCGTTGAGGGCGACATCTTCCCGGGCGCAACAGTTATCGAAGCCGGAGTTGGATCTGGAGCGCTTTCGAGCTATCTGCTTCGTTCCATCGGTCAAGACGGAAAGTTGTTCTCTTTCGAAAGACGAGACGAGTTTGCCCAGATCGCCATGGCTAACGTAAAAAATCACCTTGGGGGAGCGCCAAAGAACTGGACGGTAACCATTGGGGACCTACAGGACAAGTTGCCCGAAGTAATCGCCCCGCACACTGCAGACCGCGCCGTTTTGGACATGCTGGCTCCTTGGGAGTGCATCGGAGAGGTGGCGCAGGCCCTAAAGCCCGGTGGGCTTCTAATTTGCTACGTGGCAACCGTTACCCAGCTTTCAAGAACTATCGAGGCCATCAAGGACCAGGGTGAATTCACCGTCCCAACCGCTTGGGAGTCGATCGTTCGCGGTTGGCACGTCGAAGGTCTTGCCGTTAGACCAGACCACCGAATGATTGGCCACACCGGATTCTTGCTTTCGGCCCGCAGACTGGCTCCCGGCACGGTCTTGCCACAGTTCAAGGCCAAGCGTGCCTCAAAGACCGAATACACCGACGAAGACTTCGAGATTTGGCTGCCAGATGCCATTGGACAGCGTCCAATTAGTGAGAAAAAGCTGAGAAAAACTGTCCGTAAAGTCACCAACGAGGCCAACCAGCGAGAGAATTAGACGCTGCCGAAAGAAAGAAATCAATTGCGCAAACTAGCCCCACTAGCCCTTGTATCACTTTTACTGCTAGCAGGATGCTCGCAAGCACCAGCTGCTGAGCCTGGTTCCTACGCCGCCATGAGTGCAGGTAGCGAAGCCGCCTGTGACGCCTACCAAGGTGGCGAGGCAGTGGACCAGATCAAGGTTGAGGGTGCTTTCGGCGAAGAGCCAACCGCAACCTTCCCAACTCCACTTGTTGGAACTGGCATTGAGACCAAGGTCATCAGCGCAGGCACCGGTGGCAAGTTGGTAGGAAACCAGCGCGTCGCTCTGCACTTCACCGGTTACAACGCAAGCACCGGTAAGCAGTTCCAGGGCAGTGAGTTCGGTACCGAGAACTACATCATTCAGGACCTTTTGGTCGACAGCGTTCCGAACTTCTGCAAGGCCCTAACCGGCGTTGAGGTTGGTTCTCGCGTTGCGGTGCTATTGGATGCCGAGAATGCTCACCAGAGCCAGGGAGTTGAAAGTCTTGGCATTGGTGCAGAGGATTCAATTATCTTCATCTTTGACGTCGTGGATGCATACCTTCAGCGTGCAAGTGGCGAGGCGCAGGCTCCAGTGGCCGGCCTACCGACCGTGATTCTTGCTCCAAGCGGACAGCCTGGAATCCAGATTCCGGTTGGCGATGCTCCTTCGGAGTTCCAGCGCAGCGTCCTTATTGAAGGTTCGGGCGAAGAGGTTGCTATCGGCGACACCGTTGTAGTCCACTACTCAGGTTGGACCTGGGAGGGTGAACAGTTCGACAGCTCTTGGGAGACTTTGGCCCCTGCTTCGTTCCAGGTATCAGCCGAGAGCGTGATTCAGGGCTTTGTGCAGTCCCTTGAGGGCGTAAAGGTTGGTTCGCAGGTGGTTGCGGTGATTCCCCCAGAATTGGGATACGGCGACACAGCCCAGGGCTCGATTCCTGCCGGCTCAACCCTTATCTTTGTAATAGACGTATTGGGCAAGGAATAGCAGAATCGGGGGTTTGTTATGAAGCAATCTCCCGCCGAGCGACTCTTTACGCTTACCTGCTACCTGCTTAGCACCGAAATCAAGGGGCTTAGTAAGCAGGACATTTATCGCGCCGTACCTGGATATCAGGCCGGTAAGAGTCAAGATGCCACCGATCGCATGTTTGAGCGCGATAAGGAATCCCTGAAGGCTGCTGGTATCCAGCTCGAGGTAGTAAATAACTTTGGGTTTGATGACGCCGAACATGCTAGATACCGCATCGCCAAAGAGTCCTTCAAGTGGCCAGCGGAGCTCACCCTCGATAGCGCCAAAATGCAGCTTTTGGAATTGGCAGCCAAGGCTTGGAACAACCAGGTCCTCGAGGGCAGTGCTCAGAGCGGCCTAACCAGACTCAAGTCTTTGGGGCTTGTGGCAAGCAATACAGACCTGAACCCATTTACCCCGCGACTGCTCACCAGGCATGCGGCCTTCGCACCTATTGCCAAGGCAATCGAAGATTCATTACAGGTGGCATTTAGATACCAAAAACCTGACAGTGGACTTTCGGATCGTCTGGTTTCCCCGCAGCGCCTTCGTCAAATTGAAGGACAGTGGGTTTTACTTGCACTTCACGAAGGTCAAAGCAAGAATTTCCTTCTGCGACGAATCGTTTCCGAGGTGGAGATTTTAGAGTCTGAGGCGAAGCGATTGACCAATGCGGAGCTGCAGCAGGTTGAGCAAGAATTGAATGATTTCGTGCTTGGAAACCTCGCCACAATCCGCGTCACTCGTGACACTGAGGCTGAGCTCGCTTTGAGTCCGGCCGAGGACGGAATTGCAAAACTGAACTACATGGACGAAGCCCTGCTGGCCGAGGACCTACTGGAATTTGGCACCGATATCGAGGTCATCGAACCTGAGTCGCTCAAGCGCAGAATGCGGGCTTCCCTCAAGGCGGTGATCAAGCAGCATGCCTAAGCAAGAGATAGATGGAGATGGCGTCTTCAACCTGGCATTGGCCATTGTTGGATTGGTGCTGCAAGAAGGCGGCATTGAAATTGCCGAATTGGCAAAGCACTTCGATGTCAGTGAAAAGGCAATTGCCAAGGCCGTTCACGCCATCACAAACAGCGAAGATCTAACTTCGCCACAGTCGCACTTCTACTTGGACTTTGATTCCTTTGAGGAAGGCATCGTTGCCTTCAACCGCGGTTCTGCGAACCTAGACCAAGCGCCGGTGTTGAGCAGGTACCAGCAGACATCCCTTGCAATTGGGCTCGAGTATTTGGCAAGCCTCCCTGAGTTCGCATCAAACAAGGACCTCACCGAGCTACGAACTGCGCTCAGTGGCAGCGTGACCCAGCGAATTGTTGTGAATGCCAACTTGAACCTCGACCAGCTCGAGATTCTTAGGGATGCCATCTTGGATGGACACCGCGTTGAATTTGACTACATAAATCAGCTTGGCAAACACACTCATCGAAGTGTTGACCCGCTCAGAATTGATCTGGTTGGAAATAAGCACTACTTGCGCGGGTATTGCCTAGATGCAAAAGAGCTGAGAAGTTTCCGCATTGACCGCACATCCAACCTTGTCGACACCAAGGTCGTCATTTCCAGTGAAGCAACTCAGGAAGCCATCCCGGACGAGGTGTATGGCCAAGGTCACGGCGAGGTTGTAGAGATTGCCGCAGATTCGTCGGCGACAGAGATTTTTTGGAACTTCCCGGTTGAAGGTCAACTCACCAAGGTTGATGGCAGAACCCATGGCGCTATCAAGGTGGGGAATATTGTAGCTATCGCCAGGCACGTCGTGCGCTACGGCGGTGCGGTTGAGGTAATCGCTCCACCAAGTGCTCGCGATGCGGTTCGCGACTTTGCCGCACGAAGCTTGGATGGGGAAATGGTGACCGAAGAATGAGCTGGACGTGGATTATTGGAGCCGGCGCGATCATCGCGAGCTTGTACTGGTTTGTATTGGTCGGTTACCGACTTTTCCTTAGTCTGAAGGGGATGCAGGCTGCAGGAGTGCCGCTAAAAGCTTCTGTGGATCTTCTGGCTCAGCCTCTCGAGCGAGAGTACACGGCCGCCAAAAACACCACAGCTTCGGACCTCGGGGAAGTGTTAGCAAAGCGTGAGCAACGCAAGCGCGCAAAGCGGGATTTCGAGGAAGCCAGAAGGCGTAGACTGATTGAACGTTTAAACGATATGAATTTGGACAAGAGGTAATTGCATGAGACTTCAGGGCTGGGAATGGATCATTATTCTGGCAATCATTTTGCTACTTTGGGGCGCTCCTAAGCTCCCAGGGCTGGCAAAGAGCATGGCTCAGTCAATGCGTATCTTCAAGAAAGAAATTGGCACCGATGGCAAGCCAAAGGTTGCTGAAGCAAAGCCTGAGACTGAGACCGCACCTGAGGGCGAGCAGAAGCAAGGCTAATGTTTGGGCGCAAAGATAAAGAGCGCCGCATGTCCCTTGGCTCTCACCTTAGAGAGCTGCGTGTAAGACTTTCATGGTCGGCGGGCTTCCTTGTAGCTGGAACCGTCATTGGTTGGTTCCTTTTTGAACCGGTTTTTAAGATCCTGCAGGCGCCATTAATTGAGGTAACCAAGGCTCGTGGCATTGAGGCAATCGTCAACTTCGGCACCGTGGTTTCAGCATTCGACCTTCGCATTCAAGTCTCGATATTCCTCGGTGTAATCATTACCTCGCCTTTTTGGCTATTCAACCTCTGGGCCTTTGTGTCGCCTGGCCTCAAGACTCGTGAGCGCCGCTTCACTATTGGCTTCCTAGTTAGCTCAGTGCCGCTATTTCTAACCGGTGCATACATTGCCTGGTCGTCTCTTCCAAGCTTCGTGGTGGTCCTAATTGGCTTCACGCCAGAGGGCAGCTCGAACGTAATTAACGCAAGCGACTACATCCTTTTTGCCATTCGCATCGTGCTGGTCTTCGGCCTTGCCTTTGTAATGCCGGTGTTGCTGGTCCTTCTGAACTTCGCGAACTTGGTAACCGGCAAGGGAATCTTGAAGGCATGGCGTGTAGCAGTTTTGGTGATTGCCCTGGTCTCTGCTCTAGCTACCCCTACCGCAGACCCAATGTCAATGTTCCTACTAATGGGCCCACTGGCCGCTCTTTACTTCATAGCCGTTGGCATTGCGGTGCTCAATGACAAGCGCCGAGCTCGACGTGATGCCAAGCTGCTTGGCGAAGAGCTCGAAGTTGACTGACCTTTCCCCGTCTGAGCGTTATCAGCGTGCGAAGACCCGCTCCAAGGGCAAAGAGCTCACGAACTTCATTGCAGGTCTGAAATTTCCGCTAGATGATTTCCAAGAGCGCGCCTGTCTTGCGCTCGAAAGCGGTTCTGGAGTTCTAGTTGCAGCGCCTACCGGTGCCGGCAAGACAATTATCGGAGAATTTGCGATCCACCTGGCAGTTGCCAGCGGACAAAAGGTTTTCTACACCACGCCGATCAAGGCCCTAAGTAATCAGAAGTTTGCGGAACTTGCAGCACGGTATGGCAAAGACAAGGTGGGGCTTCTAACCGGAGACGCCAACAACAACTCTGAAGCGCAGATTGTGGTTATGACCACCGAGGTATTGCGCAACATGATCTATGCCACCTCAACTTCCCTGAGAGATCTTGGGTATGTGGTCATGGATGAGGTTCACTACCTAGCCGACCGTTTCCGCGGAGCGGTGTGGGAAGAGGTGATTCTTCACCTGCCTAAAGATGTGAAGGTCGTTTCGCTATCTGCAACTGTTTCAAACGCCGAGGAGTTTGGTGCTTGGCTAGCTGAGGTCAGGGGCAATACCCAGATCATTGTTTCCGAGCACAGACCGGTTCCGCTGCACCAGCACGTAATGCTCGGTGATGAGATTCTGGAGCTGTTTGAATCCGGTTCCAACAAGGGCAATGTGAACCCAGAGCTACTTCGCAAGCACCAGGCCAGGGCCAGGGGTCCAATCAAGCGAACGGGCAAGTGGGGAGGGAAGCAATACAATCCGGCGGACCGCAATCGCAATCAAAGTGCGTTTCCCAAGCTCGAGAAACCTGAAGTTGTCCTCGAATTAGAAACTCTCGAGCTACTGCCAGCAATCTTCTTCATCTTCTCTCGCGCCGGCTGCGAAAAAGCGGTCGAAGCATGTCGTCGCTACGGCATAAGACTTACCAACAAAGAAGAGCAGCAGGAAATTAGGCGACTGGTAGACGCTCGCTGCTCGACTATTCAAGATGAAGACCTCGACACCCTTGGCTACTTTGACTGGCTTGCATCGCTAGAGCGCGGATTTGCCGCTCACCACGCCGGCATGCTTCCAGCCTTCAAGGAAGTGGTTGAAGAGCTATTTCTAAGAAAACTCGTGAAGGTGGTATTCGCTACCGAGACGTTGGCCCTGGGTATCAACATGCCCGCTAGAACCGTTGTGCTGGAGCGACTAGACAAGTTCAATGGCGAGTCTCGCGTGGCAATAACGCCGGGGGAGTACACCCAGCTCACCGGCCGAGCTGGTCGTCGTGGCATCGACACTGAGGGTCACAGCGTGATTCTCTGGGGTGCACAACTTGATCCAAACGTTGTTGCAGGACTCGCTTCTAAGCGCACCTATCCACTGAACAGCTCGTTCCGACCGACCTACAACATGTCGGTGAATCTAACCGCCGCCTTTGGAGCCAACCGGGCCAGCAAAATTCTCGAAAAGTCATTCGCTCAGTTCCAGGCCGACCGCTCCGTGGTGGGGCTTGCAAGGTCTATTTCCGAGAAGCAGGAGTCCATCGAAGGGTACGAGGAGGCGATGCAGTGCCACCTTGGCAACTTTGTTGAGTACTCAGCGCTTCGTAGGGATCTCAGCGATCTTGAGCGCAGCGGGGTTAGCGCTAAGCACCGCGCTGGAAAAGACATCCGAAACTCACGCTCGCTTCGACGTATCGACAACGAAATTGCAGATCTGAAAAAGGCCATGCGCGCCCACCCTTGCCACGGCTGCTCTGATCGCGAGGCCCACGCTAGGTGGGGGGAGCGCTACCAAAAACTTCGCAAGGAAATCGACGGCACAATCGCCGCCATCGAAGGTCGCACCAACCAGGTTGCCAAGACATTCCAGCGCATCTGCCTGCTACTGACAGACCTTGGTTACATGCTCCAAGACGGTGACGACCTTGAAATCACGGCCAAGGGCAATCGTCTCGCGAAGATTTATGGTGAGCGCGACCTTCTGATCGCAGAGTGCCTAAACCGAGGCGTTTGGAGCAAGCTCGATGCTCCAAACCTGGCAGCAATGGCCATTTCTCTGGTTTATGAGGCAAGGCGCGAAGAAACCGAATACGAACCGAAACTCCCCAAGGGGAATTTCGCAGAGGTACTAGCCCAGACCGAGGAGATTCAAGAAGAGCTTTTGGAATTGCAAACCAAATACCGCCTTCCAAAAGAGACCCAGCTGGAACTTGGAATGTCTTGGGCCATCTACCGCTGGGCATCGGGTGCCAGGCTTGATGATGTGCTGAAGCTATCTGGGCAATTGCCAGGTGACTTTATTAGGTGGACAAAGCAGCTAATTGACCTACTGGATCAAATCTCCAAGGGTGCGGATCCAGAGGTGGCAAAGACCGCCTATGACGCAATGGATCAGGTCAAACGCGGCATTGTTGCCTACAGCTACTACGTCTAGGTTTTAGGCTTTCTCAGTGATGATTCAACTGCTCTGGCGAATACCACTTGCAATATTCGCCGCTGGGCTAGCGCTCTACGCTTTTCCAACCGAGGGCGTTTGGATTCTGGCGCTGGCAATTCCTGGGCTTATCTTTTTGGCAACCCGCGGGCTTGGCTTTTGGGTAGCGAGCGGAGTCGGCTTTATCGCAGGCCAGGCCTACTACATCTCCCATATTGAGTGGCTTGCGCTGTATCTCGGCCCGGTTCCGCTGATTGCCCTGAGTTCTCTGATGTCGATCTACTTCGCCTTCGGAGTTGGGGCAACCTCCTGGCTTTACAAAAAACTTAAACCCAAGGGCTATGGCTTGGTTGGTTTCGCATTCGCTGCCGCGAGCATTTGGACCTTGCGCGAATGGGTTGGTTCGAACTTCCCATATGGCGGCTTTCCATGGTCAAGACTTGGCATGACTCAAGCCGACGGCTGGTTCTCCAAATACGCCTGGTGGGGTGGTATTTCACTAATTAGCTTTGCCCTGGTCTTGGTCTCAATGTTGCTGGTTTTGATTTCGCTTGAGGCAATCAAAAAAAGACCTTCGAAATTGGTGCCGATGGTGGCCATCGCCGCTGCAGTTGTGCTAATTCCAGCAATAACCCCAATCGGTCTTGGAGCCGAAAAGGTTGGAGAAATTAGAATTGCGGCGGTTCAGGGCAATGCTTTGGCAGGGCTTTTCTCCAACCAGGAACGTGGCGCAATCTTGCAAAACCACTTAGATGCCAGCTATGCCGGCATTGATGATGGAGAAGATCTTGATCTGATTGTTTGGCCTGAGAACGCATCCGATATCTCTCCGCTTGATTCTCAATTAGCAAGGGCAGAGATTGAGACCTTGGTTGGCCAATACGATGCGCCACTAGCTTTTGGAACCATCACCTATCGCGGGGAAGAAGCTTTCAACTCCACCATTTTCTGGGAGCCGGAGATCGGACCGACCGACTTCTACGACAAGAAGCGCCCTGTGCCATTTGCAGAATATGTTCCAGATCGAGCCTTCTGGCGCAGCCTCGCACCTGATCTGATTGACCTGGTGCCGAGAGGTTACTCGTTTGGCACCAAAGATGGCATTTTTAGTAACGCCGACTTCACAGCTGGAAGCTTGATTTGTTTTGAAATTGCCGAGGACGATATCCCTCGCGGTTTGGTGCTCGAAGGGGCTCAACTAATTCTTTCCCAAACCAACAACGCGGACTTTGGTTACAGCGACGAAACCTATCAGCAGGCCGCAATTGCTAGATTGCGTGCAATTGAGACCGGTAGGGCAGTGGTAAACATTTCCACCGTTGGCCTGAGCGCTATTTACCTGCCAGACGGCACGGTGCTGGATGAGCTTGAGTGGTACACCTCAGATGCCATGGTTCAAAACGTCCCGCTGATTCAGGGCAATACTCCAGCCACTGGCCTAGGCCTTTGGTTTGACGCCCTAAATGCAGCGCTTGCACTGAGCTTTTTAGCGCTTGGCCTAAGGCGTAAGCGATGAAGACTCTGGTCATGATGCCGACCTACAACGAGCTGCAAACTTTGGAGAGGTCAGTCCAAGACCTTTTCAGGCACAATCCAGCTGTTCAGCTGCTGGTGATTGATGACAACTCCCCAGATGGCACCGGATCTCTCGCAGATAAGTTGGCTACTTCTTTTCCTGCCATGCACGTCCTACACCGAAGCGGGAAAGCGGGCCTAGGCAAGGCATATCTAGCTGGTATCAGCTGGGGGATAGCGAATGGTTTTGAGCTTTTTGTGCAGATGGACGCAGATGGCAGTCACCGCGCTCAAGACCTGCCGAAGCTCCTAGAACATGCCGGAATAGACGGGTTAGTTATTGGTTCGCGGTGGGTTCCTGGGGGAGCGGTACGCAACTGGCCGTGGTATCGCATGCTGATTTCAAGATTTGGAAACTTCTATGCAGCCCGAATGCTGGGATCTGACCTCGGAGATTTAACCGCTGGCTTCAGGGTCTATGGAAAGGAACTTCTGGAGAGGCTTCCGCTGGATAGCGTTGCCGCGCAGGGCTATGGGTTTCAGGTCGAAATGACAAAGAATGTGCTGGCGATTGGCGGCGATGTTACTGAGGTGCCGATCGAGTTTGTGGAACGAGAGAATGGCGTCAGCAAAATGACGTTGGCGATTGTTCTGGAAGCCTTTGCGTTGGCAACAAAGTGGGGGATTGCTCGCCTAGTTAGGCGCTAAGTCTGCCCTTAGAGCGGCGATCGCGCATTTCTGCGAGAACTTCAGCAAGCAGCTCTTCAAGTTCGTCTCTAGTTCTGCGCTCTAGCACCATGTCGAAGTGTGAACGCTTTGGCTCAACATCCAAACCGGTAACTTCAATTTCTGCTCCGTTTTCAAAGCGAATGGCCACTGCGCTGCACGAGGCACATTCCCAGGTCTGTGGTAGCTCTGCGTCACTGGAGAAGACAACCGGAAACTGGTGGCCTTGCGCACAGCGGAATTCAGCGGTCTGTCGGCTCGAAAGAGCAACACCTCGATCTGTTTCGAGGGATTGTGTTCCTAGTCTCATACCGCGCATAGATTCAGCCATGCACCTCCCAACCCCAAGTGCTAGAGGGTAATTCCTAATCCTGCTGATTCACAGGAAGCGTTCAGAAACTAAAGAGATCCACCCGGTCGGAGACGATTCCGGTAGCGCCGGCGGCCAGAAGCTTTTTTCCCTCTGCCGGGTCATTGACGGTCCAAAAATGGACCTCTAGGCCGTGCTTCCTGGCGCGTTGGATAAAACTTCTAGCGTCCAGGTGAATAGGTCCGAAACTGCGCGGTATCTGAATGGCATCAAAATGCTTAGCAATCAATCCAAAGCCAAGCCCAGATAACTTGTGAGTGATCCAAAGCCCCAGGACTTCGGTGCTGGATGCGCTGGTTGCGACAGGTGCGTCCAGAAGCCTCAAGGTCTGCAATTTTCTAGAACAAGAGAAGCTCGAGACCAAAACTCGATCAAATGCCTTGAACTCATTGATCACTGCGGCCGTGGCTACGCAGCCGGCTTCAGCTTTCACATCAAGGTTGAGTCTCAGGCTGGGGAAGTGTTCCAATACCTCTTTGAGGCTTGGCACTTTAGAGCCGTGGGCAAGCTTGACCTCACTGAGTTCAGCAAAGGTCAATTCGCTAATTTTTAGGGGGAGTCCGGCCATCCGCTCGAGGTCATCGTCATGAAACAGGACGGCGATACCGTCCTTGGTGGCGTGCACGTCAGACTCGATGTGAGTTGCGCCAAATTTCAGTGCCTGTTCAAATGCAGCGATTGAGTTTTCATCAATACCTGACTCGTGCTGATTGAGGCCGCGATGTGCAAGCAGATGCGGACGAGCTGTGTCGAAATACCGCTTCAATCCTGAATCTGGCACGACAACCCCTAATCTGTAGTCGTGGCTCAGTCTAATTTCGTGTATCGCTTCCTGAAGCTAAATTTCGGGCTATTTGTCTATGGCATTGGGATAGCGATGATGGTCCACGCATCGATTGGTTTGGCCCCGTGGGATGTGCTTGCCCAGGGTATTTCAAAGCAAACCGGATTGAGTTTTGGACAATCCACAATTGCCGTGAGCATCATGGTCCTGTTGGCGTGGATTCCCCTGCGGGTAAAACCGGGCATAGGTTCGATCTTGAACGCTGTTTTACTCGGTGTTTATGCTGACTTCTGGCTGCCCTTGATGCCAAAGCTCGATGGCTATTTGGCTCAGTTGGTGTGGTTTGTGCTAGGTCTGGTGGTTATTTCATTTGCCACAGGGCTCTACATCTCTTGCGGCATGGGCAAAGGCCCACGCGATGGCCTAAACACAGGTATCGCCCAGCGCTTCAAACTTCCATTTTGGCAAGCCCGGTCAATTGTCGAAATCTTGGTTGTAATGGCTGGGTTCGCCCTTGGTGGTCAGGTTCGTGAAGGAACCCTGATTTTTGCCTTTGCCATCGGTTACCTGAACCAGTTGGGCCTCAGGGTTTTCAAGTTGGTTGATGGCAAGGGAAAGCTTTGAATCCGCGCCACCGAATTTCAACCAGGGCGCTAATCGTCACACCAGACAAGCAGTTCTTACTATTTCTGTCGCACTTTGATCCAGGTTCAGGCTTGCCCCCGCAATGGGTTTTCCCAGGCGGTGGGCTAGAAAGTGGCGAAGAAACGCTGCAAGGCATAATCCGCGAGGTCTTCGAGGAAACGGGAAGGCAATTCAATCCAGGTGACTTTGTGGAAATTACAAAAATTCACCACCCGATGGATGATGTCCGACTGCACGATTCTGGCGAAGCTCACTTTTTCGAATTGCAGGTCTCAGAGCCTTTTGAGCCAAGTTCAGATAACTGGACTGAGAACGAACATCGGGACACCGTCATGCACCGCTGGCTGACGTTGGATGAAATAACTAGGGAACAGATGTGGGTTGGCCCACACGGTGCAATTGACCTGATGATCGAGCGTTATGGGAACCAGGGGCTGTAACCCGCGCCGCATCAAGGTTCATAAAGCCGATAATAAGCATTATGTCAAGTAACAGATATTTAGCCCGCTCCCCAGGGATGAGGAATTAAATTATTTGACTTGAGTGGCGTGA
>JBEGUQ010000007.1:0-19516 GCA_041178805.1 Actinomycetota bacterium | reverse complement strand
GCGCAGACTCCGCAAGGTGTCCCAGAAGCTTTCGCTCCCCTCGCGTGATGCGAGCTCGGGTAGAAGCCAAATTCAACTCAACCCTGCCAAGCTTACTCCTTCGCCTGAAATCTACCTAGGTCGGCTTGCCCACCTGACGGTTAGCATCGCGGAACAGCTTGAGCAGCAATCGGAGACAGCCGGTGATTCCGCCCTTTCCAAAAAACTTCATTTGCTGTCGAACAAGTACTACTCCAGGCACGCTGAGCTCGTGCCATTGCTGAGCAAATTGGACGTATCGCCAAGTGAACTTGACTCGCTATACGGCAACTCAATCAATCAGCTTTTGAGTAGAACCAAAGGCGCTGACTTTTATGAAGAGATGATGCGCGATTACATCGTGTTTGGGATGTTGGAAGATTCTTACCGCAAACTGGCGAAGGGCCTGACTCCCGCTAGGCGTCTAAAGGTCGAAGAGCTTTTATCCCACCAGGATCTTGAGAAGCTAGCGCAGTCAGCACTGTTTGGTGCCATTGCCCAGGATCCAAAGTTAGGTCACCGACTTGCACTGTTTGGCCGCATGGTCGTGGCAGATTGCCTACTTGAGGTTAGAAACACCATCAGCTTCGAAAAGGTTTTGCCTAGCGGTTTGTTCAAGAATGAAATTGACCGAACTCGAGCTCAGTTCAAAGCGCTCGAGCCTTACACCTCAGAGTTGATTGCCGCACACACGGTGCGTATGGATCAACTAGGCCTTACCGCCTAGGCGAATCTCGGCCAACTTCTTTTCCTCGGCGGCTGCTCTGGTAGTAGCCAGGTAGCGGGTTCCAAAAATTACTGCGGCAGGCATGGCCAGCATCACGATGAACCAGATCCACGCCTCGTCGTAGTGAAAACCTGCCCAGGTGAGAATTAGCCACATCAGTGAACCTGAGACCAGTGAAATGCCGGCTGGGACGAGGTTTCCATAGTGCTCGGATTTTGGAAGCACGAAGGGTGCAACCAGAGCCAAAATAGCGGCGTAGGCCAGAAGAACCAAAATTTCCATTAGGCGATGAATCCCACTCTGCGGCTTTGCTCCGCTCCGACTTCTACGTAAGCAATGCTTGCGGTTGGCACCAAAATGGTCGTGCCCTTATCGTCCTCAAAGGTGACCAAGTCCTGTTTGGCCGCAAAAGCCGTCGAGATCAAGCTAGATACCTGAGCAGAACTCAGGTTTGTCTCGAAACTTAAATCGCGCTGGTTCTCGCGTATGCCAATTCTGATTTCCATTGCACTCCTTTGGGGATTACTAGGTTACGACATGAAAAAGTCACAGCGTGCAAATAGATTTGCCTAGTGGTCGAAAACAATAAGGTATTTGCTAAAGGTGCAGGGGATGCACCAAGCGACTTGAGCTTTCGATTCCTAAGTGAAATCAGCTCGGGTCAGCACATTGTCCTGGGTGCTCCGGGTTCAGGTAAGACCACCGCTTTAGGCCAGTTAGTCTCCAAGTTCGAACAAACCATTGATCCGTCGAGCATTCTTGTGCTTACTCCGACTCGACAGTCGGCCACCAAGCTCCGCGACCTGTTAGCGCTAGCCAGCAAGCGCCCAACCACTTCACCGCGTGCTCAATCGGTCAGCGGCTATGCCTATGGCCAATTGGCGACTAGCAACCCGCAGATTCGTCTGCTCTCGGGTGCAATGCAACAGAGCATCCTTCGCGAGTTGGTTGAAAAAAGTGCGAACAGCCCTTGGGGATATGACCTTCAAACGATTGGCTTGCAGGGCTTTATTCAGGAGCTTCGCGACCTTTTTGCGGTTTGCATTGAAAATGGCCTGACTACGCAGTGGCTGTTGCAAAAGTCCCAGGAATTCAACCATCGCGGTTTGACCATTGCTGCAGAGCTCTTGCCGGCTTACGAAAATGAACTAGAGCGCAGAGGTTTGATTGACCCGTCGAAATTGCTCCTTGGTGCAAGTCAATTACCTGTCCCGGACTACAAATGGATTCTGGTAGATGACTCACAAGACCTTTCAAAAGCGGGGTTGGCGTTGGTCCAAAAACTCGCCCAAAGCGCGAATCTTGCACTGTTTGGTGACCCCGATAGCTCTGTCCTTGGCTTTCGTTCAGGTGTGGTGGAAGGGTTTGTCGGGGAGTTCGCTGAGGCGACAAAGCACTACCTGGAACCGAGCAGTAATTTTTCGCAAGAGCTTTCAAAATTGGCTTCGAAGTTGCCACCGCAGTTGGCTGGGCCGCAACGGCCGCGACCTTCCTCAGACCAAAGCAAAGTTCAGACCGCCCTATTTGACAATCAGGTCAGCGAAGCGGACTGGCTAGCCAGCGAAATCAGGCAGCGCCGCATGCGCGATGGCCTGAGCTGGGGAGATTTCGCAGTTGTCGCCAGAACTAGAACTCAGCTGGATCAGCTGGCTTCGGCCTTGGCGACTCGCGAGGTGCCCACCGTGACCTTGGGAACGAGCCAACCACTTCGGGACCAACCTATGGCCAGGGCTCTGTTAGAAACCGCGCATTTGGGGCTTAGCAAAGGCGACCAAAATTCTGTGATTGAGGTGCTTCACTCGCCGATTTTTGGACTTGATTCAATTGCGATCAGAAGACTCAAGCGTCAACTAGCCCAGCAGGCAGATTTGCAAGAGGTTTCGAGTTCCGAACTTCTAATCGCAGCCTTAGAAACAGAAATTGAGCCCAGCACTCCAGAATTTCGAAAGCTCGCGAAGCTCACCACCCTGATTCGAAGCATTCGGTCGTTGGGCGAATCAAGCGCACACGAACTACTGTCGGCAATTTGGTCGACTGTTGATCACTCTGCCCTGGAGGTTTTGGCAAAGGGGTCATCGGAGGTCGCCCTGTCTGCCAACCGGTCGCTGGATTCGGTACTCGAGCTTTTCGCTGCAGCGCAGCGCTTTGATGCAAATCAGCTGGGCACAGCCTCTGAATTTGTGGCCACCCAGTTGGAGCAAGCCGTGCCCGAAGACTCTTTGGCTGCAAAAGGGCTTCGTCCTGCGGTGCAGTTGACGACAGCGGCCGGACTCTCAGATCGCAGTTATCAGGTGGTTTTCCTGCCCCGTTTGCAGGATGGCATCTGGCCGAACCTCAGACCAAGAAGCTCCTTGCTCGGGGCTAACTCGCTATCGGGCTACCTAACCGGCAAGGTTGGGCAACCAACCCTTCCAGTTCGATCTGAACTCGATGATGAGATTCGTTTGCTTTACAAGGCAATTGGAGCAGCGCGTTCCGAGGTGATTATCACCGCCATGGTTTCCCAAGAGGAACAGCCCTCGCAATTTTTCGAGATGCTCGGGCTCGCGCCGGAACGTAATGAGCTGGCAATCAGTTTTGACCTTCGACGTCTGGTCGGAAGTTACCGCCGAGCCCTAGCATCCGGCGATCAATCGGTCGCCCCGCTGCTAGCAGCTCTAGCCCTGCTTCAGGTGCCAGGGGCAAACCCAGCGGGATGGCAGGGTCTGCTGCCTATCTCCACTAATGAGCCGCTGGTTCTTGACGGTGAAGACATCCGCTTCTCGCCATCGAGGCTTTCGGCCTTCGAAAAGTGCCCGGTGCACTGGTTCATCCAGAATTTCGGGGGCGATGGTTCCGGGTTTGAGGCATCTTTGGGAACCTTGTTGCACGCCGCATTGGAAGTTTCATCTTCAGAATCAGAGCTTGCTGCCTTTGTTGAAAGCAACTGGCACACTTTGGAATTTGAGGCAAGCTGGCAGTCCAGTGGTCAAAAGCGCAAAGCGCTGAATATGGTGGCTGCTTTGGGTGAGTACCTGCGCAGCGCAGGCGAACTAGTGACCGCTGAGCAAAAGTTCGAGGTGAAAATCGGCCGCCTAGTTATCGCTGGCAAAATCGACCGAGTTGAGCGTGATGAAAGTGGTGGACTGCGAGTTGTCGACCTCAAGACTGGCAAACCACCAAGCGTGCAAGAAGTCACAAATCACCGTCAGCTAGCGGTTTACCAACTGGCGGTGAGAGAGCAATACGGCGAAGAGATGGCCGGTGGTCGAATCGTCGCGGTCGGGGAGCAGCGGCTAAAGGTGTTGGATCAGCCAGAAATTTCTGGAGAATTCGAGGCAGAGGTCCTCGAACTTCTAAAGCGCGTTGAAGATGGGGCAGGCGGCAATAGCTTTTTGGCCGAGGTAGCTGACCACTGTAACGAAGACGCCAACTGTCAGCTGCTGATTTCAAAGGTGGTGACCAATGGCTAAATACTCTGCTGATCAGGTTTACAAGCTTCTTTCGCCACACTCGCTCACTGAAGAGCAAAAAGCTGTCATTGAAGGCGCTTCAAATACTTCGCCTACCTTGGTGATTGCCGGCGCTGGCAGCGGCAAGACGGAACTAATGACGGTTCGAGTGCTTTACCTGATCGCCAATTCATTGGCCTTACCCTCTGAGATTCTTGGACTTACCTTCACGCGCAAGGCAGCGAGCGAGCTCTCCGCGAGAGTAAACCAAGCTCTATACAAATTGCGTGAGAGTGAGATGTGGCCCTTAGAGCTCCAGCAGGATTTCACGCCTCCGAACATCACCACTTACAACTCTTTTGGCAATGACATTTTCCGCAAACTCTCATTAGCCGTTGGTTATGAATCCGACGCCACGTTATTGACGGAGGCAAGCTCGGTTGCGCTGGCGGATGAGCTGGTCCGCAACCTAAAAGGTGACTTGCAGAGAAACCTAGAGGATTGGGATAAGACCAAGGACTACCTAATCGAACTGGTGTTATCGCTAGCCTCAGAGGTTACAGACAATCAGGCAACCCCTGAGTCAATGATTTCCAATCTGACGAGTTTTGCACAGCAGATTTCTGGGCTACCTAAGAGTGAAAAGGGAGAGCCGGGCCAGTTCCAGTACGTTACTGATCTGCTCGATGCTGCTGCGCTCAATGTGGTGATTGCGGAGCTGGTTGGTGAGTATCTCGCTCTGAAAAAGAGAAGAAACCTGGTCGATTTTTCTGATCAGGTGGCACTTGCTCTATCTGCATTGACGGCTGAATTCGAACACGGTTATCGATTCGTTTTGCTCGATGAATACCAAGACACCTCGAGTATTCAAACCCAACTGCTAGCGCGCCTGTTCTTCTCTCAAGCTGTTTTGGCGGTGGGCGACCCGAACCAGGCGATTTATGGTTGGCGCGGTGCCAGTAGCAATAACCTCGCGGGATTTCACGCCGACTTCGGTTCCAAAGAGCCCCAGACCTTCCAGCTTTCTAAGTCTTGGAGATCTGGCCAGGCGGTGGTGGATGCGGCCAACCAACTCACTCAAGCACTCAACGCCATGCAGCCAGAACTGGCTCCGGTCACGCTCGCACCGGGAATAGCCAACCGTGAAAACTCCGTAACCGCTGAAGTTTTTCAGGACGAGCTATCCGAGGCTGAGGCAGTAGCGGACTGGTTCGAGGAAAATCTCGACGCTGACAAATCTGCGGCCTTACTACTCAGGACAAAAGCGAGCATGCCGCTTTATGCCAAAGTCATATCCCAGCGGGGGATAGCAGTAGAGGTGTCGGGCCTTTCGGGGCTGCTGCAGCTTCCTGAAGTTATGGATTTGATCTGTGCTTTGAATGTCGTTCAGCGACCGGAATCCGGAGCTTCTCTAATGCGTCTGCTATCTGGACCGCGCTGGAGAATTGGGCCAAAAGATCTCGCTGAACTTAGCGCTACGGCACAACGCCTATCGAGGATTAGGTCTGAGGTAACTAGCGCTATGCCGGTAACGATTGTTGAGGCTTTGGATGAACTAAATCGTCCCGGGGCTCTTGAGTATTCAAACTTTTCTGAAACCGGCGGAGTCAGGCTAGTTGCAGCCGCCAAGCTACTTCGCAAAATGCGTGCCACTTCCAATATCTCGCTAACGCAATTTGCTTGGGTGGTAGTCCGAGAGCTCGAGATCGATATCGAGCTATTTGCCCACTCGGCAGCGCCACATCCACTGGCAAACCTAGAAGCCTTTATCGCGCGAATTGCTGAATACGAGCAGTCATCGCTTCGCCCATCCCTCACCGGATTACTGTCCTGGCTGGATTACGCAACTGCAAAGGAAAACTTCGAGTTGCCTCGACTTGGAGCGAAAAAGGGCACCGTTCAGATTATGTCCGTGCATGCCGCCAAAGGTCTTGAGTGGGACCTAGTTGCCCTCGCACAATTGAATAAGGGTTCGTTCCCGGTCGATGGAAAAGGCGCAAAAGGTTGGCTAGCTGCCGGTAAGTTGCCTTTTAATTTGCGCGGAGATTCAAATGTGCTGCCTGAATTCAAATACCAGCGTGCGAGTACCCAAAAGGAACTCAAAGCGGCATTCGATGAGTTCCAAGAGCTCAATCGCCACAGGCAGCTAACGGAGGAACGGAGACTGGCTTATGTTGCAGTCACCAGAGCAAAGTCCGCCCTGCACATCACTGCCTCTCACTACAAGCTTGGAAACAAAAAGCCTCGCGAGCTCTCACCGTTCCTTTTGGAACTGATCGAAAACTCACTCGTTGAACTAATCAACGACATCCCGGATGTTTATGAGACCAACCCACTAGAGGGTCACAAAGAGCAAATGGTTTGGCCATTTGACCCACTTGGGGACAGGCGAAAAGAGATTGAGTCAGCGGCAACAACGGTCAGCAATTCAGCGCCTGCAACCCTGGAGAGCTTCACGGAGCTTGCACTGCTTCTCGAGGAGCGGGAGCGAGGTAACTGGCTAGCTGCCCCAGAGCTCCCTAAGCGTTTGAGCGCGTCTAAGGTCATGCAGTTGATTACAAGCCCAGAGGAGTTTGCTCAATACCTGGCTAGGCCAATGCCTGCGCTCTATAGCCCGCTTGCACAACGCGGCACTGACTTTCACCGCCTGCTCGAAGAGCATTGGATTCTTGATGCAGAGCTGGCCGATCAAGAGTGGGCCGAAGAAGACCTGGAACTCAAAGCAAACTTTGAAAACTCTCGATTCGCATCTCTCAAACCTGACTTTGTCGAACAGTCAATCGAAATCGAGCTGGCCGGTCTAATCGTGGTTTGCAAAATCGATGCGATTTTTGCTGAAGCTGGCGGGTTCTTGATCGTCGATTGGAAATCCGGTTCCGCGCCAAAGGCAGAAGCGGACTTAACGACTCGCGCAATTCAACTAGCGCTCTATCGAATTGCTTTTGCGAAGTGGCAAGGAATTGGAGTGGAGAAAGTCTCTGCTGCATTCTTCTTTGCCGCCGACGGCAAAGAAGTCATGCCGGATAGATTGCTTTCAGAGCAAGAGCTGGTAGCAGCTATCGAAGACGCTAGAACAGCTCGTCGAGGCTAGTTTCTTGAGTCTTTGGGTCCTGCTCAGCTGAATCCTCAGCCTCCACTGCAGCGACCTCGTCAAAGATTGAAGCTGCGGTAACTTCCTCAGCCTCAGGCTCTTCGCTCTCGGGCGCTTGTTCAACAGCGTTTAGTTCTTGAGTCGGGGTTGCGGCCGGGATGATTGCTGCGGCAGCTGCCAAGCCAACAAAGCTAGTCGCGGTCAAATCCTTTAGGTTTCCCGCTTCAAGGTTGTCCTTTAGCTCGGCCAAAAGCTCTTCGGCCTGCTTGATTTGCTCGACGTCACCCACAGCTAGGCAGTGAAGCAGCCAAGTTCCCAGTTCTAACTCGGAGTAGAGCATCGCGCGCTGTGCAAAGTTCTCATCGGCAGAAGGTCTAGCAGCGCGGTAGTGGATCATTGCGTCTTCAAAGGTAGAAGGCAGCGCTCCACCGGAGAGCCAGCGGAAGTCCTCGGCAGGATCGCCAATTGATAGCGAGTTCCAGTTGGTCAGTCCAACGACCTGCTGACCGTTAATCAAAACACCATCGGAGCTAATTGCGCCGTGGGTGATGGTTGAGTGGAATCGGAACAGGCCGATGTCTTCGAGGGCTTGCTCCCAGCGGCTAAGTAGTTGAGCCGGAACCTTGCCGGTTGCAGCCATCTTGTCTAGCTCGGAAACCTTTTGGTGCAGGATGGCGGCCGCGTCATACTCAGGAAGGCCAGCCTCCGCAATTGCCTCTACTGAAAGTGAGTGCAGAGCTGCTAGCGCTTCGCCGAATGACTTTGAGAATGCTCCAGGTCCGAGGCGAGAAAGGTCCGGGCTTGATCCTTCAAGCAGGGTAAACAACACACCGGTTGTTCCCTTTTCGTCTTGAGTTTGTCCAAGTGATTCAGGAATCTCAAAAGGTAGTCGAGAAGCCAAACGACGCATGGACTGAACCACCATCTGCTCGGTTGCTAACTCGCTAATGCCGGCTGAGTTTGCTGGAATCTTGAACTCATAGGCTTGCCCATCAGCACCCCAAAGTCGAAGTGTCTCCAAATCTGGATTGGAGTCAACTTTCAAGTAGTGCCGGAAGTTTTTTCCAGGCGAAGCATCGGCTGCCAGTGCAGCTAAAATCAAAGCAGGTCGTCCCACATCTCACAGGTTAGACGGTCAAAGCCCAGCAAGCGGTCAATGCCACGCGAACCAAGAGGATTCCCAATTGAACCCGGACCAGTCTGATCTCGACTTCCTAGCGGAACTTGATGATGACCAAAGGCTTGCTGCCGAGGCTTTGCTTGGGCCGGTCTGCATAATTGCAGGTGCCGGAAGCGGAAAAACCAGAACTATCTCTCACCGTATTGCCCATGGAATTGAAACCGGTGTCTATACCGCGAACCGTGTCTTAGCGCTTACCTATACAAACCGGGCAGCCAGTGAACTGCGTTCTAGGATGCGAGACCTGGGAGCACCCGGTGTTCAGGTCAGGACTTTTCACTCAGCTGCACTGAGCCAATTGCAATTCTTTTGGCCTCAACTCACAGAGTCACTGGCACCGAAGTTGATAACAAACAAAATCCCAGTCCTGAAGGACGCAGTTGAGGATTTGAAGTTGCGGGTTACGGATGACGATTTGCGAACCATCGCGTCAGAGATCGAGTGGATGAAATACGGAGTTCTCTCCGCCGATGAATACCAAAACTTGGATCGCCCAGTCATTGCCTCTTTCTCGAAGGACAAATTCCTAGAAGTCGCAGCCAAATTCGAATCGGTAAAGCAGCAACGCAGACTTGCCGACTGGGAAGATGTTCTGCTTCTCACGACCGGCTTATTGCGAAACGAAGCTCGAATGCTGGCTCATGTGCAGCAGCAGTATCGGCACTTCACGGTCGATGAGTATCAGGACATTTCACCGTTGCAGCAGTCGCTGCTTGAGACTTGGCTGGGCGATAGGGAAGAGCTCTGCGTAGTGGGTGACCCGAGACAAACCATCTATACCTTTGCTGGGGCTGATCCAAGTTTCCTAACCGGATTTATCGGCCGCTTCCCAAGTGCCCAGGTCTTTGAGTTGAACCGCAACTACCGCAGTAGCCAAGAGATTGTTCAGCTGGCAAACCGAGTCGCCGAGCATGGAGAACTAGAGGCGGTGCGCATTTTCAGCTCTCGCCCCTCACATCAAAAGTTCTCAAGCTCACTGGCCGAAGCCAAGTGGATTGCAGAGACCATTTCTGAGGCAGTGCAGTCCGGCACCGAACTGGGTGAAATCGCCGTGCTCGCGAGAATCAACTCCCAGCTTGAGCAGGTTGAGTCGGAACTAACCAAGCGTGGCATCAAGTGCCAGGTCAGAGGCACCGGAAGATTCTTCCGACGTCCCGAGATTATGCAGGCGATGATTGCGCTCAGGGCTTTGCAAACCACCGATCTCACAGAGCCGCTGTTTGTGTCCGTAAGCAACATCATTTCTGCACTTGGCTGGAGTTCACGTTCGGATGGCTCAGAGAAGTGGTTGGGACTGAACTGGTTTATTGAGGTACTAGAAGAATTTGCCGGAGATGTCGGGCTGGATGAGTATCTTCGCGAACTACAAGAACGTGAGCGTTCCGGCCACGAGCCTGTCATGGCCGCGATTTCTCTTGCCACAATCCATGCCACAAAGGGACTGGAGTGGAAGCTGGTTTTCCTTTGCGGCCTAAACCAGGGCTATTTCCCAATTTCCTACGCGCAAACCACCGCAGAGCTCGCCGAAGAGCGCAGGCTTTTCTACGTTGGTGTCACAAGAGCCAAGGACCGGTTGTACTTATCCAGCAATTCAGATAAGCCCGTGTCTGAGTTTCTAAGTTTTGTCTCCTAGCGGCAGCCGCAGTTTGTCTCCGGCAGCACGCCTTCAATAATCTCTCCGGTCTTTGAGTAAAAGTCGAGCGGATGGTTTGTCTCAGCTTGTGGGTTGTCGATCTGCTTCAGAATTCTTCGAACGGCAACACTCACTGCAGCCAACATGCTTACCGAATCCGCGAGATCGCGATCTAGCTGCGAAAGCTGTGTAACTGTCGCCAGCCAATTTGGATCTTCTTGCATTCGGTAAATCTCGGAACAGGCTAGACATGGACCAAGTCCTGGATTCACCAGCTGAGAAATGCTCACCCCGGATTCTGTAAAGCAAATTGAAAGATGGGGGACATCCCGAGTCATCCAAACTTGGTAATCTGCCGGATCCACCACATCATTGGCAATCAACAGGGCAGCCGAGATTCTGTCAAGTCCATCTGTAAGCCGGGTGTGTAGTTGAAGTTCATCTCGCCTTTTCCCGAGGTGTTGTTTTGCAGCTTCGTGCCGGGTTAGGCCGATTGCCATTGGGACGTATCCGAGCTCATTGGTGTCTGGTTTTCTAACCCTGGTCCCATCGAATGTGATCAAGGTTCCAACGCCAGCTGTGTAGAGGGCTTTGGCTGCCAACAGACCAGTTCGTCCAAGGCTTGAGACAAAGACTTTGGCAAGTCCACGCTTTTTCATAACCGCTGCGGGATCTTCGAAGTCCGCTAAGAAAACCCGCATGATTTCTGCAAATCTCATTTCGACATCGCTTTGATCTAGTTCAGGCAAGAAGCTACTGGTCTGACGTATTAGCGGAGCCAGTCGATTCAAGATCAAGTTCAATTCCGGTTCATGAATTTTCGCAAGCCTGGTCAAGTTTCCGAATTGAACATTCGTGACTCCCTGTTCCAAGATGTCCAGCACACGATGCTGCGCTTCCGATTGAATCGGAATCAGCGTCGGATTCGAATAACCGTATTGCCGGATGTTCTCCGCGTGCCAGATTCGAGCGAGGCTCGGGTTGATTTGTTTGACCATTGAGAAAGAATTCCGCAAAGCGAATTCCTTCGCCCTGGGTTTTCCACAGGCTAGTTACCGAGCAGTTTGTTTAGCTCGCTGTCGAAATCATCATCGCCACCGGATAGCCGCTTGATCAAAGCACTCGGGTCTTGAATATCCTCTGCACTTGGCAAAAGATCAGGGTGCTTCCAGATCGAATCTCGCACCGCAGTGCCAACCTCGGCACCCACCTGCTGCCACATTGCCATTGCTTCGCGCTGCAACCTTGGTCTTAGCTCCAGCCCCAGCAAGGTTGCAAAAGTCTTTTGAGCAGCACCAACAGCCTGTCGGCGACGAAGCAATTCGAAGACCTGGTTGATACCAGGCAGGCGACTTGCAGCGCTAAATGCCACAGCATCCGCCCAGCCTTCAATTAGTGCGAGTGTGGTTTCGATTCGAACCAAAGTGGCTTCCTGGTCAGCGGTTCGAGGTGTAATCAGTCCACCGGATTCGATGACCAAGTTGATAGTTGTTGGGTCACTCGGGTCGATTTGCTGGGCTAGATTCTGGATCGATTCCGGGTCGATCTTGAGTCCGGCGGCAAATTCAGAAACCTGAGTCGCGACCTGATCGCGCAGCCAACGGTTAGACGCATAAAGCGAAGAGACAGCCAATTCTCTGATCGCTAGGTAAATCAAAACCTCAGACTTTGGTGTTTCCAAATCCTTTAGAAAATCTTCGACATTCTGAATCACCAGACCTGGCCTTGTGGAAAGTGGAATCCCAATCTCGCTAGCGCTGAGCACGTTCTCGGATAGTTTCCCGACCGACTGTCCAAGCTGAGCCGCAAACATTCCAGCCCCGGCATTTGCTAAGAACTTAGTCGCTGGCCCAATCATGCCAACCAACTCCTCAGGCATGACTTGGCTCAGGTTTTCGCTCAGTGCTTTGGACATACTCGCCGCTACTGGCTCGGCGAGGTCCTTGAATAACGGAATCGCATCTTGCACCCAGAGCGCTCGAGATAGCTGCTTCAGAGGTTGAGAGTTTGTGAATTCGGTTTGCTCTGATAGCCAAAGCGCCGCGATCTCGAAACTGTTCTGAATTTCTGCGCTGAGCACTTCGCTGGGTTGACGTTGGCTTTCCTTGGCAAGATCCAACGCGGTTTTGGTCGCTAGCTCCCAATTCACCGGACCGTCGTTATCGGACATCATTGCCTGCACCTGGCCAAAGAGTTGACTTAGCAGCTTGGGGTTTAGACCAGCCCCAGCAACTTTGGAAAGCTCTTCGGAGTTGAGTGCGCCAGATTCGAACATGCGCTTGAGGAGCTTCTCCAGCTCTTCTTTGTCGCGATTCTCGTCCACGTAGATTCCTAACCTCTGTAAAAACGCTACCGCCAAAACCTCGAACAAGCTGGGAAATAGCTGATGATAAGCGGGCTGTTCGCCCACGGCGTGAGGGCGCTGGCCATTGTTGAGCGAAAGGTTCGTAGCATTGTCCCAATGACTTTTTTCAAGACTTCTAACCCGCGGCCAAAGCGCGGCAGCTGGGCTATCACTGCCTTGCTGGTGCTGAGCTTGGGAGGTCTGATGACCCTGCCCAGCGGTTACGTCATTGAACGACCCGGTCAGGTCTTCAACGTCATGGGTGAAATCGACGATAAGCCGGTTATCTCCGCCACCGATGTAAAGACCTTTGAGAGCAAAACTCGACTCGACATCACCACAGTTTCGCTTTTGGGAAATCGCGACTCAACCCCGGGTTGGTTGCAGATTCTGGCGGCTTGGATCGACCCAGATCAGGTCGTCTTGCCGCTAGATGAGGTTTATCCACCGCAGCTATCTACCGAGCAGGTTCGAGCCGAATCAACCGCTCAGATGGAAGTCTCTCAACAGGATGCCATCGCGGCTGCCCTAACAGAGCTCGGCTATCCGCTTGATCGCCAGCTTTATGTTGCTTCGGTCATCGCGGACACCCCAGCCTCCAAGAAATTGGTGGCAGGTGACTATCTATTGGCAATTGGTGCGGTCGAGGTCTTGACCTACGAGGAACTCAAAGCGCAGATTCAGCTTGCCGAAGGTAAGCCGATCATCGTGAAGGTCTTGCGAGATGGCGAAACCAAAGAATTTCAACTAACTCCGGAGCAAAAGAATGACACCTGGGTCATCGGGGCGATGGTTGGATACGTTTACGACTTCCCAGTTGATATAGCGCTGCAACTCGGTGATGTCGGCGGTCCTTCTGGTGGATTGATTTTCTCGCTTGGAATCATTGATGTCCTAACCGAAGGCTCGCTCGCAGGAGAAAACCACATCGCTGGCACCGGGACAATTTCTGCAGATGGCAAAGTCGGTCCGATCGGCGGAATCGAGCTCAAGCTAATTGCGGCCAAGAACGCCGGCGCAACACTGTTTTTGGCACCTGAGGGAAACTGTGCTGAGGTAATCGGGCAGATTCCAGCCGGTCTTTGGGTTGCAGTAGTGAAAGACCTAAAGTCAGCACTTCAAGCCATAGAAGATTTCAATTCAGGAAAACCAGTACCGCCAATCAGCTGCACCAATCAGGAGTAAAAAGTGACTCAAGCAAACCTCAGGCCACAGCGCAAGACTTCGCCATTTTCGATTGCAATCGGAATCGTGGCGGTCATCGCGGTTGCTTTGCTATCAGCCGCCGGTGTCTTCACTGATCTGCTTTGGTTCCGTCAACTCGGTTTTGAAACTATCTTCGTGACTGAGATTTTGGCTCAGGTTGTCACCTTTCTAATCGGCTGGTTTGTTATGACGGTCCTGATTGGAATTGGACTGGCGCTGGCTTGGCGAACCAGACCGGTGTACCTAAAGCTCAGCGAAGCCTCGCCATTTCAGGCCTATCAGCAGATGTTTGAGAGTGTTGGAAAGCTGATTCGCTGGGGGCTGCCGGTAGGTCTTGGAGTTTTCGGTGGCCTGATTGTGGCTCGCCAGTGGCAGGTAATTGCTCTGTGGCTAAATGGCTCAGAATTTGGTCAGACCGATCCACACTTTGGACTTGATGTCGGCTTCTACATCTTTCAGCTTCCGTTTCTAACCTTCGCAGTTGGCTATCTTTCGGGTGCGGTCCTTCTTGCCGCCCTGATCAACGGTGCCGTGCACCTTATCTACGGTGGAATTCGCATCACTGGCCGCGATGTCAAGGTTTCAAAGCCAGCGAGAATTCAGCTGACCAGTTTGGTAGCTCTCTACCTTGCAGTCCAGGGAGTGAGCCTTTGGCTTGACCAGTACAGCACCGTTTCCGCTTCCGGCGCCCTGTTCACCGGTGTGAACTACACCGCAGCAAACGCGATCATTCCGGGCTTGCAAATTCTTGCAATGATCTCTGTCGCCGTAGCTGTGCTATTCCTGATCACTGCGGTGATCGGCAAGTGGCGCATTTCGATTATCGGTACCGCGATGATGGTGCTGAGCAGCTTGGTTCTGGGCGGGCTTTACCCGTGGATCATCCAAACCTTCCAAGTTGTTCCAAATGAGCGAACCCTGGAGAGCCCATACCTCCAGCACAACATTGACGCGACTCGAATTGCCTACGGCCTCGACAAAGTCGAGGTTGTGGACTACGACGCCAAGGTGGTTGCGGAGCCAGGCGCATTGCGCAATGACGCTAAGACCACCGCTTCAATTCGAATCCTGGACCCGGCACTTGTCTCAGATGCCTTTAGGCAGCTTGAGCAGTATCGCCAGTACTACAGCTTCCCAAACCGCCTACACATTGATCGCTATGAACTAGACGGTCAGGTGCAGGACACTGTTGTAGCGGTGCGTGAGTTGAATCAATCCGGACTGGGTGAATCTCAGTCTTGGTACAACTCAACCATCGTCTACACCCATGGTTTTGGCTTGGTAGCGGCATATGGAAACAAGCGCGATACCGATGGAAAGCCACTTTTCCTTCAGTCTGGAATCCCATCAATTGGTGCACTTGGAGAATTTGAACCGAGGGTTTACTTCGGTGCTAATTCACCGCTCTACTCGATTGTTGGAGCACCGGAAAACGCCCAGCCTCTGGAGTTTGACTACCCAGCCGGCGTTGATGGAGAAAACGAAACCTACACAACCTTCCAGGGCGATGGTGGGCCAAAGATTGGTGACCTAGTTACCCGTTTGGCATACGCACTGAAGTTCCAGAGCGAGCAGATTTTGCTTTCCGATGCGATCAATGAGAACTCTCAAATTCTCTACAACCGCGACCCTGCAGCCCGTGTTGCAGCGGTAGCGCCTTATCTAACCTTGGACTCTGAGGTTTACCCTGCAGTTGTAGACGGTCGAATCAAGTGGATTATTGATGGCTACACCACCAGCAGTAACTACCCATTTGCCAATGCTGAGAACTTCAACATCGCAAAACTGGACTCCGCATCAGACGCCTTTGGCAGTGGACCTTCCACTATCAACTACATCCGCAACTCGGTGAAGGCAACCGTTGATGCATACGACGGCTCAGTAGATCTTTACGCCTGGGACGAAGCGGATCCAATCCTTTCGGCCTGGATGGGGATCTATCCAGACACCGTTCAGCCACGCTCTGCGATGAGTGCTGAGCTCATTGCACACGTGCGCTACCCAGCTGACCTATTCAAGGCCCAGCGTTCGATTCTTGGTAGATACCACGTGACAGAAGCCGGTGCGTTTTACTCCCAGCAGGATGCTTGGATGACCCCTAACGACCCTGTAGAGGGAACTGGTATTGGAGAGCTTCAGCCTCCTTACTACCTAACCCTGCAGGCACCGGGTGAAACCCAGAGCAAGTTCTCGCTCTACTCAACCTTCATTCCTCAGTCAACCGGCGAGACCGCGAGAAACGTGCTGACCGGTTACCTGATTGCAAATGCTGACGCCGGTAACCAAGCTGGCAAGGTTAATGCCGACTACGGCAAGCTCACGCTGCTCAATTTGCCAAGGGAGACGATCGTTCCAGGTCCTGGACAGGTGCAGAACAACTTCAACGCAGACAGCAATGTTTCTTCGCTGCTAAACCTTTTGCGCCAGGGTTCCACCCGAGTGCTAAACGGTAACTTGCTAACCCTTCCGGTTGGCGGCGGCTTGCTCTACGTTCAGCCGGTCTACATCGAGTCAACCGGTGAGACCAGCTACCCGCTACTTCAGAAAATCCTTGTCGCCTTTGGTGACCAAATCGCGTTCGAGGACACCTTAGAAGAAGCTCTCGATGCGCTGTTTGGTGGCAACTCAGGCGCTGGTGGTTCAACCGAGCCGACTGAGCCAGGCACCAGTTCTTCAAGTTCTGGAACGGTTGATCCGGCAAGCCCAGAACTCTCATCCGCTTTGGCTTTGGCAAAGAAGGCAATCGAGGACAAGCAGGCTGCCTTGGCTGCCGGCGACTGGACTGCATACGGTGAAGCTGATGCTCGTTTGGCAAAGGCGGTAGCGCAAGCCCTAGCACTATTGGCGGACTAGCAGATTTCCTGCTAATGTTGGAACTTCGCCGCGGGGTGGAGCAGTTCGGTAGCTCGCCGGGCTCATAACCCGGAGGTCGTAGGTTCAAATCCTGCCCCCGCAACTAGGAAAATCCCCTCAATGAAAATTGAGGGGATTTCTTTTTCCTGTGGAATCTCAAATTCGGGATTTCTCAAAAACATCTAACTTGCTCTCATGAATTTGCTGATTGTTTTTCTCCTTGCGATTGGGTTCTCAAATCTGGTGGGCGATCTGGAGACTTCGCCCGGCTCTTACCGCGTCGACTACCTTGCCAACGAATGTCCTGACGGGGTTCCTGGTCAATTCAGCGTTTGCGCTGATGAGGTTGTGGGCGGGGGAGGCGGAAGCTCCGGTGGATCGGGAGAGGTTCCGATGCGAGAGTGCAAGTACTTTGCAAATGGCACCATCGATGTTCCGACCATGACCGTCATAACGGCCTGGGTGCCGGTTGGGTCAAGACCGTGTATCGGGGACGAAGTAGCCGAACCGGATAGCTCCTCAGGTACCTCGATGACCGCCGAGGAAATTGAGATTCGAGATCGCTTTACGGCATTGGCAGAAAGGCCAACCGCTTGGTGGAGCCCTGGGTCCGAGGTCGAGTTTGGCGACGAAATCGAACTGCACGTGCAAGCCAGCACAGAAGTCATTTCAGGCACCCTGCTAGGCAGGTCCGCCCAGATCAGATTTAGACCAGTTTCTGCGCGCTGGGAGATATCGAATGGCAAAGACCTCTTTGGTTTTCATCGAACCTACGCATTTTCCAGCCCCGGAAGCTATTGGGCAAAGGCCTATGTGGCATACGAGGTGGATTACAAGTATTCGAGTGGGAATTGGGTTTACCAGGCGGCCAGTTGGGAGCTAGGTGCCAACAAATTGACTATCGCGGTGATTGAACGAGAACGAAGAACCTTGTTGGTGGGATGATTGTCCTCCGGGGATTTCAGAATTTACACAGGTTGAGTTCATAGAATCCCCAGTCTTGCCCGAGAGAATTTTGGGCAACTCGAAAGGAAATGCATGTCTGAGTGGAATCGCTCTGGAGATAGTCAATTTAGCTTCGGCAACACCTACTCTGCTCCAGCGACCCAAGCACCTAAGCGCAAGCGTCGCCCAGTGCGTGCTTTGGGAATCGCACTGTTTGCCCTCACCGCGGCACTGATTGGTGGAGTAGTTGGATCAACCGCATTCACGCTTTCGTATCTTTCAATTTCTCAGCCAGCTCCAGTTGTCGTGAATGACACGGAAAACGTCAACTGGGTTACCGGAGCGGCATCGAACGCTGCACCTTCGGTGGTTACCTTGGCGGTTGAGTCTGCAGATGGTTCCGGTTCTGGTTCAGGCGTTGCACTGACACAAGACGGTTACGTGCTTACCAATGCCCACGTTGTTACCCTGGGCGGCCTAACTCAAAACCCAAACATCACTGTTCAGCTTTGGGATGGCTCGGTTTACCCGGCAAAGCTAATTGGATACGACTCGGTCTATGACCTAGCCGTGGTGAAGGTTCAGGTTGCAGGTCTCAAGCCAATCACTTTTGCCGACTCGGACAAGTTGAATGTTGGTGAGAACGTCGTGGCAATCGGTGCCCCACTCGGACTTGCATCAACCGTCACCGAGGGAATCATCTCAGCTTTGAACCGCACTATTCAGGTGGCAAGCGCAGAGGTCAGCGAGAACCCAGGTCTTCAGTTCTGGAACGGGACCGGAAACGCACCTATTTCTCTTCAGGTAATTCAGACCGATGCCGCAATCAACCCTGGTAATTCCGGAGGTGCGTTGGTGAATGACCAGGGTGAGCTAATAGGTATCAACGTTGCTATCGCTACCGCAGGAAATGGCGAAAGCGGAAGCATCGGAGTTGGTTTTGCAATTCCTTCAAACACCGCGTTCAGAATTTCGCAGGAGATCATCGACACCGGATCCGCAAGTCACGGCCTCCTAGGGGCGATGGTTAGAGATAACACCGTTGAAGACTCCACCTTCTCTACCGGAGCGTATGTAGAGAAACTCACCGAGGGTGGCGCTGCGGCTGAGGCAGGAATCAAGCCGGGAGATATCGTCGTAACTTTCGCGGGACAGACCGTCACCTCGGCATCCGATTTGACCGCGATGGTTAGGGCCGAACCTGCCGGGGCAAAGGTCGAAGTTGAGGTAATCCGAAATGGTTCCAAAAAGACCTTCCAGGTTACCCTCGGCGATGCGACTGATTTAAGATAGTGGCCATGGCAGAGCAAGATTTCGGCACCAAGGTAGAGGAGCAGGTTCACCTCGACCAGGGTGATCACGAGCGCTTTTCGCACTACGTGCAAAAGAACAAGATCGTAGAGTCAGCAGTTCTTGGCAGTGCGGTTGTAGCACTTTGCGGCAAGGTCTGGACGCCTTCGCGCGATCCGCAAAAATTTCCGGTTTGCCCAACCTGCAAAGAGATTTACGAGGGCCTAAAGCCTGGGGACGACGAGTCTAAATAAACTCAACTGGAATTGCAGGCTCGCCTCTAGAAAGCCTTAGCGCTCCAGCCGGCAGCTCAGAAATCGCTGCCTTGTGATGCTCTCGCGCTAGCAAAGCACCTTGGGCACCTAGGTATTGCGTTGCAATTTCACCATTGGAAATCATCGGCACCTGAAGCGCACGCCCTGTTTGAGGTTCGCTTGAAATTAGCTCTGATTTGGCAATGCCACTATCCAAAACTCGGCTGGCGTGCTTTTTGCCACCGCGGTTGGTCTTGAGTTTTGAAGTTTTAGCAACATCCACCCAGTCGCCGTTATCGGAGTGAGCTACCAGCTTGTATACAAATCCGGCAGTTGGGTAGCCAGAGCCTGTAACCAGGCTGGTGCCGACGCCATAGCTGTCAATTGGTGCAATGGCAAGCCCAGCAATTGTGTATTCATCAAGGTCGCTGGTGACTGTGATTTTGGTTCCAGTAGCGCCCAATTCATCCAGCTGCTTGCGCACCTCAACGGCTGATGTGGCAAGGTCACCGGAATCGAGGCGCACTGCACGAATCTTTCCATC
>JBEGUQ010000006.1:0-31588 GCA_041178805.1 Actinomycetota bacterium | reverse complement strand
TTTGCACCCGAGGATCTCGATTTAGTCAGACGCGATCCACAAGATCGCCGCAAGTTCCTGGACGAATCCATGATTCAGCTCAAACCGAGACTTGCGGGTGTGAAATCCGACTACGAGCGAGTGCTCAAGCAAAAAGCCGCACTTCTAAAATCCGCAAGACAGGTTTCAAACCCGGACCTAACCACCCTGGATATTTGGGACGATCAATTGGTGTCCTTGGGCACCGAGCTTATTTTTCACCGCCAGGAGCTAATCTCAAAAATTTTTCCGCTCCTCCAGGATTTTTATCACCAACTAAGTGGTCAGCCAGAGCCTTTGGACTTGATTTTGAAGACCTCGGTCGCCGGTGGCGAGGAAGAAGACGAGTTCCAGTCGCTTTCCAGCTGGGACAAAAAGGAAATCCAAGACGCTTTTTACCAACGCTTGGCTGAACTAAGGCCAAAAGAACTTGAGCGGGGGGTCAGCTTGGTTGGCCCGCACCGCGATGAGCTCACGATCTTGAAATCCGGACTTCTGGCCCGAAACCACGCATCTCAAGGCGAAGCATGGTCATTGGCCCTGGGTCTAAAACTTGCAATGGCCCAGCTTTTGCGCTCAGATTCTCAATCGGGGGACCCGGTACTGATCCTCGACGATGTGTTTGCGGTTTTGGACGCCGGCCGCAGGCAGCGCCTTGTGGAATTTGTGATCAACAACGAACAGGTGCTTATCACCTCTGCTGACCTGGATGCGGTCCCGAACCTGCTGGTAGCAAAGCGTCTAGAAGTAGTTGGAGGTGAGGTGGTTGGCTAAATTGAATTTCGACGCCATCGACACTTTCTTCCGCCAATACCTACTGGGAACCACCGGAATCAAATCCCGCGACCAAAAACGCCGCGAAGAGAACCAAAAACGTGGCTCTCAGCCATTCGACGCGGGTCGCGACCCAGTTAAAGCCAGTTCTTCTCTAGAGCAACTTTTTGGTGAATTCAATTGGACCAGCCAGATGGCGCAGGCGACTCTATTCACCGAATGGAACAAGGTGGTGGGTGAGGACAGCGCGGAAGCCTCGTATCCGGAAGAACTCAAGAACGAAGTGCTCTCGGTTCGCTGCCGTTCAACAGCTTGGGCCACCCAGCTCAGGCTATTGGCACCTCAAATTTTGGAGAAAATCAACCAGCAGCACCCGGATGTTTTGGTTAGTGAAATCAGGTTCATTGGACCCACCGCCCCAAGTTGGAAAAAAGGGTCCAGATCAGTGCCTGGCAGGGGTCCTCGCGACACTTACGGGTAAGTCGCATATCCCAGCTTTTGTCTGGGCCTCAAGGTAGAATCTAAGGGTTAGCTCACCCGAATTTAAGTCGGTCCACAGGGTCCGCAGTTCATAGGTACTAACCCAACAGGAAGTAACTGAATATGTCAGAAACAAAACCAAATTATGATGCCGGTGCGATCCAGGTCCTAGAGGGATTGGAGGCAGTGCGTAAACGCCCAGGAATGTATATCGGTTCTACCGGTCCTAGAGGCTTGCACCACCTGGTTTACGAAATCGTTGACAACTCTGTAGATGAAGCGCTCGCCGGCTACTGCGACACCATTGAAGTTGTAATCACCAAAGACGGTCACATCAAGGTGACCGACAACGGCCGCGGTATTCCGGTCGACATGCACCCGGTCGAGAAGAAGCCAGCCGTTGAGGTTGTACTTACCGTCCTTCACGCTGGTGGAAAATTCGGTGGCGGCGGATACGCGGTTTCCGGTGGTTTGCACGGTGTTGGTGCATCGGTTGTAAACGCACTTTCCACCAAGCTTTTCGTTGAGGTTCACCGCGAAGGCTTTATTTGGCGCCAGAGCTACTCGATCGGTGTCCCAGATGCCCCGTTGGCAAAGGGCGAAAAGACCGAGCGCACCGGAACCACCATTGAGTTTGTTCCAAGCCCAGAAATTTTTGAAACCGTGGTCTTTGACTACGAAACCTTGCGCCAGCGCTTCCAGCAGATGTGTTTCCTAAACAAGGGACTGCGCATCTCGCTCAAGGATGAGCGCGATGGTCAGAACGACACCTACTGCTACGAAAAGGGCCTCAGCGACTATGTCGAGTACCTAAACTCAGCGAAAAAGGTCGAGGTTGTTCACGACGAGATCATCTCCATCGAGACCGAGAACGACGAAAAGAACATGTCGGTCGAAATCGCGATGCAGTGGACCACTGGTTACAACGAAGGTGTTCACACCTATGCCAACACCATTAACACCCACGAGGGTGGTACCCACGAAGAGGGTTTCCGAACCGCACTTACAACACTTTTGAATAAGTACGCTCGCGAGAAGAGCCTGCTGAAGGAAAAAGACGAAAACCTAACCGGTGACGACGTACGCGAAGGTCTAACCGCAGTTATCTCCGTCAAGCTCACCGAGCCTCAGTTTGAAGGCCAGACCAAGACCAAGCTGGGTAACACCGAAGCCAAGGCTTTCGTGCAGCGCGTGGTTACCGACCAGCTCGGTGACTGGTTCGAGCGAAACCCAAACCAGGCCAAGGAAGTTGTTCGTAAGGCAATCCAAGCCTCAAGCGCTCGCCTTGCGGCGAGAAAAGCCCGCGAAGCGACTCGTCGTAAGGGTCTTCTGGAATCTGGCGGCATGCCAGGAAAGCTTCGTGACTGTTCATCCCGCAGCCCAGAACTCTCCGAGATTTACATCGTGGAGGGTGACTCGGCAGGTGGTTCGGCTGTTCGCGGTCGCGACCCAGAGACCCAGGCAATTCTTCCGCTTCGCGGAAAGATCTTGAACGTTGAGAAGGCAAGACTCGATAGAGCCCTAGCCAACACAGAAGTTCAGGCACTAATCACCGCATTTGGTACCGGAATCGGCGAAGACTTCGATGTCTCGAAGATCCGCTACCACAAGTGCATCTTGATGGCCGACGCCGATGTCGACGGCCAGCACATTCGCACCTTGCTGTTGACCCTGCTGTTCCGCTACATGCGTCCACTGATTGAACACGGCTATGTCTACATGGCACAGCCACCGCTGTTCCGCATCAAGTGGTCCAACGCCGAACACGAATACGTCTTCTCGGATGCCGAGCGCGATGCCCAGCTTGCCGCAGGAGCAGCGGCCGGCAAGAAGATCCCGAAGGAAAACGCCATCCAGCGCTACAAGGGTCTTGGTGAGATGGACTACGACGAGCTTTGGGACACCACCATGAACCCGGCCACCAGAACCTTGCTTCAGGTGACCCTAGATGACGCAGCTTTGGCCGACGAGGTGTTCAGCACCTTGATGGGTGAAGATGTGGAATCGCGCCGAAACTTTATCCAGCGCAACGCCAAAGACGTTCGCTTCTTGGACATTTAGGACTAGAGGTATAAAAAATGACTGAAAACCAGATGGACAAGATCGAGCAGGTAGACCTCCAGGTCGAAATGCAGCGTAGCTACCTTGACTACGCAATGAGCGTTATCGTCGGTCGCGCACTACCGGATGTTCGAGACGGACTAAAGCCGGTGCACCGCCGCGTGCTTTACGCGATGTATGACGGTGGCTACCGCCCAGACAAGCAGTTCTCCAAGTGTTCCCGCGTTGTCGGTGACGTAATGGGCCAGTTCCACCCGCACGGTGACAGCGCAATTTACGACACTTTGGTGCGTTTGGTTCAGGATTGGAACCTGCGTTACCCGCTAGTTGCGGGTCAGGGTAACTTCGGATCGCCAGGAAACGACCCAGCTGCTGCGCCTCGTTACACCGAGTGCAAGATGGCACCGCTTGCTATGGAAATGGTTCGCGATATCGACGAGGACACCGTTGATTTCCAGGACAACTACGACGGTAGAACTCAAGAACCGACCATTTTGCCTTCCAGGTTCCCAAACCTATTGGTAAACGGTTCGATCGGTATTGCCGTTGGTATGGCCACCAACATCCCACCTCACAACCTTCGTGAGATCTCCCAGGCAGCTCAATTTGTACTCAAAAACCCAAATGTGGTTGGCGAAGAGCTAATTGAAGAGCTAATCAAGCTAGTCAAGGGTCCTGACTTCCCAACTGGCGCTCAGATTCTGGGCCGCCGTGGAATCGAAGACGCTTACCGCACCGGTCGCGGCTCGATCACCATGCGAGCAGTTGTAAACGTTGAAGAACTACACAACCGCACCTGCCTAGTGGTTACCGAGCTTCCTTACCAGGTAAACCCGGACAACCTAGCCCTGAAAATCGCAGAGCTCGTGAAGGAAGGCAAGCTAACCGGAATCGCGGATATCCGCGATGAGACCTCAGGTCGCACCGGTCAGCGCTTGGTGATTGTTCTAAAGAAGGACGCGGTTGCCCGCGTTGTTCTAAACAACCTCTACAAGTACACCCAGCTCCAGGAAAACTTCGGTGCCAACATGTTGGCTTTGGTTGACGGCGTGCCTCGCACCTTGTCAATCGATGGCTTTATCACCAACTGGGTAGCTCACCAGGTTGAGGTTATTGTTCGTCGCACCAAGTTCCGTCTGCGTAAGGCAGAAGAGCGTGCCCACATTCTGCGCGGATACCTAAAGGCGCTTGATGCGCTTGACGAGGTAATCGCACTGATTCGCAAGAGCGCCACCGTCGACGATGCGCGAGACGGCTTGATCAAGCTATTGGACATCGACGAACTGCAGGCCAGGGCAATCCTGAACATGCAGCTAAGACAGCTAGCAGCTCTTGAGCGCCAGAAGATCATCGACGAGGCTGCCGAACTTGAGCGCCAGATCGCGGAATTCCTGCGCATCATTGCCGACGAGGTAGTACAGCGCCAGATCATCTCCGATGAGCTAGAAGAAGTTGTTTCTCGCTACGGCGATGACCGTCGTTCCGAGATCCTGCTTGGCTTCGATGGCGATGTTTCGATGGAAGACCTAATTCCTGAAGAGGAAATGGTTGTCACCCTAACTGCCGGTGGCTACATCAAGCGCACCAGAAGCGATAACTACCGCGTGCAGCACCGCGGTGGCAAGGGTGTAAAGGGTGCAAGCCTTCGTGCCGACGATGTGGTGCAAAACTTCATCGTTTCAACCACGCACCACTGGTTGATGTTCTTCACCAACACCGGTCGCGTATTCCGCTCCAAGGTCTATGAGATTCAGGAATCTGGTCGCGATGCTAAGGGTCAGCACGTAGCTAACCTGTTGGCACTGCAGCCAGATGAGCGAATCGTTGAGGTTTTGGACCTCAAGGACTACCAGCAGGCCCCTTACCTGGTGCTTGCAACCCGTGCCGGATTGGTCAAGAAGACCGCACTCGAGGCTTACGACACCGCAAGAACCGGTGGAATCATCGCAATCAAGCTGCGCGAGGGCGACGAATTGGTCAACGCCATGTTGGTAAGCGATGACAATGACCTGCTTTTGGTTTCTCGTAAGGGCATGTCGATCAGGTTCTCTGCTTCAAGCGACCAGCTAAGGCCAATGGGCCGTGACACCTCAGGTGTTATGGGCATGAGCTTTAGAAAGGGCGATGAGCTACTAAGCGCAACCGTAATTGGTGAGGCTGGCTTCGTATTCGTGGTTACCGAGGGCGGTTACGCAAAGCGCACCAGCGCTGACCAGTACCGCATCCAAAACCGCGGTGGTTTGGGAATCAAGGTTGCCAAGCTAGACGAAAAACGCGGTGACCTGGTCGGTGCGCTAATTGTTGACGAGGCCGATGAGGTTTTGGTTGTACTTGCCTCCGGCAAGGTAATCAGAACCAATGCTGCCGAGGTTCCTGCCAAGGGCCGCGACACCATGGGCGTGGTATTTGCTAGGTTCGAGGAGTCTGACTCGGTTTTGTCGCTAGCGCGCAACACGGAGCGTAATCTAGAGACCAACGATTCTGTCGATGTTGAAGGAGAGCCGGATGGCGAAGCTGTTCAAGCGGAGTAGTGCTCCTAAGGAGCCGGTAAAGCAGGTTCGCCTAAAGCTTCGCTCCATCGAGGTGATGTCCGCCGTAAAGGTCGGCTTCTTGGTTTCGATTGCTCTGGCAATCTCGACCATCGTTGGTTCGATCCTGCTTTGGGCAGTACTTGCAAGCTCCGGAGTCTTCTCCTCAGTCGGCGGTCTGCTATCCAGCATTTTCGGCGAAGGCAGCGGATTTAGCCTTGAGAGCGAGTTCTCATTTGGAAATGTGGTTGGAACTGCAGCCACAATTTCACTTCTGAACATCGTCTTCACAACAGCTCTTTCGGCCATTTGGGCGGTTCTTTTCAACCTAATTGCCAAGATTGTGGGCGGCGTTTCGGTCACCTTCACAAACAACTAGAAAATTCGGTTTGGCATCTAAGCCATTTTTTAGTAAAGTTGTGACGTTCTACGGGCCTATAGCTCAGGTGGTTAGAGCAAGATCCAACCGGATCACTCCGGGGACTTAGCTCAGTTGGTAGAGCACCTGCTTTGCAAGCAGGGGGTCAGGGGTTCGACCCCCCTAGTCTCCACAAGAAAATCTCCCTCCAGAAATGGGGGGAGATTTCTTTTTAACCCGTTGACTATGCGACTAGCATTTTGAATACGGGACTCATGGTCTCAAGATCAAAAAGAGAGTTATGAAATGACCGAAAAAGTCAAAGGCCCAGCCAGCTACTTCCCATCCATTGAGAAGACTTACGGCCAGCCGATCCAATACTGGTTCGACCAGTTGGCACCTCACACCTCTAAGGCTCACATGGAGCAGGTGGCCTTTTTGAAGACCGAACACGCTATGGGTCACGGGCATGCCAATGCCATCGTCGCCTACTTGAAGGCCAAATCGGCAAAGTAGCCCTATGCCAGGCTTTGGTCCTGGTTGATTTCCCCTGATTTACTCACCCTTAGTCCCGCGTATTTTTGGGACTTTGTTACCGAATTGCAACGAGTTTCCCAAGGCTGCGGATTTGATGCGGGCGTATCCTTTGGGAGTAACAGGGAAGAAGTAGATATGCAGCAACAGCCTGCAATTCAATTGCGCGGACTCAGCAAGAGTTTCGGCAGTGTTGTCGCGGTCAACAACCTAAATCTTGAAATTGCCCCTGGAGAATTTTTCTCCATGCTTGGCCCCAGCGGCTCAGGAAAAACTACTGTTTTGCGACTAATCGCAGGCTTTGAAAAGCCAACCAGTGGATCTATTGAACTCTTTGGCCAAGACGTGTCTTCGGTCCCACCCTTTGAGAGGGAAGTCAACACCGTTTTCCAGGACTACGCGCTGTTTCCTCACATGTCGGTGCAGGAGAACATCGAGTATGGGCTAAAGGTTCAAAAGGTCCCAAAAGAAGAACGCCAAGCGCGCGTAATGAACGCACTAAAGACCGTTCGCCTAGCAGATTTGGGTGAGCGCAAGCCAGCTCAGCTCTCCGGTGGCCAAAGACAAAGAATTGCACTTGCTAGAGCAATTGTTGTCGAACCTAAAGTTTTGCTTCTAGACGAACCTCTTGGAGCACTTGACCTCAAACTCCGCGAGGAAATGCAGGTCGAACTCAAAGAGATTCAGCGTGAACTGGGCATTACCTTCATCTTCGTCACGCACGATCAAGCGGAAGCCCTATCGCTAAGCGATCGCGTGGCGGTTTTTGATGGCGGAAACATCGTCCAAGTTGGCACGCCGAGAGAGATTTACAGCAAGCCAGAAAGTCGCTTTGTCGCTGGGTTTGTGGGATCCTCCACCATCTTCAGCCGCGAAGAAAGCAAGCAGCTTTTCGGAATTGACGCCATTTGCGCCGTCAGACCAGAGCACTTGGCAATCGATCAGCCTGCTGAGGCTGGATTCGGTTGGGTAACGCTTGATGCAGAAATAGTTGAAGAGAATTTCACCGGTAGCTCATCGCTAGTTACCCTCCAGCTTGCTGGAGGAAAACGAGTTCTGGCTACATCGGCGAATGGGGCACAAACCAAGCCCCTGAATCACGGACAACGAGTGAGGTTGACACTTGCAACCGCCAACATTTCACAACTTGCCCACTAATCAAGTAATCAAAGGAGATCAATTGATAGGCAAAAAGAGAAAGTTCGCAGCACTAGGAACCATCGGATTGGCCACAACCTTGGTTTTGGCAGGATGCGCTGGCGGTAACACAGCAGACGTAGCGATGCTTGAGTCCCTTGGCGACAGCGAAGGTTCAGTAAGCATCTTGGCTTGGCCAGGTTACGTTGAAGACGGCACCAATGACCCAGCGATTGACTGGACCTCATCCTTCGAAGAAGCCACTGGATGCCAGGTAACTGTCAAGACCTACGGCACCTCTGACGAGGCTGTAAACCTAATGAAGACCGGTGAATACGACGTGGTTGCTGCCAGCGGTGACGCTACTCAGCGCCTAATCGCCGGGGGCGATGTGCAGGCAATCAACACCGACCTTGTTCCTAACTACGCGGGGATCTTTGATTTCCTAAAGGACCAGAGTCACAACACTGTTGATGGCGTTCACTACGGAATCCCTCACGGCTACGGTGCCAACTTGCTTCAGTACAACACCGAGGTAGTGTCACCTGCTCCTGATTCTTGGGCAGTAGTTTGGGAAGGCGCCGGTGCTTACGCTGGCAAGGTCACCGCTTACGACTCACCGATTTACATTGCGGATGCAGCGGTCTACCTAATGGCCACCAAGCCAGAGCTAGGTATCACCAACCCATACGCACTAGACGAGACTCAGCTAGCAGCTGCAACCGAGCTACTTAAGGCTCAGCGTGCAAATGTTGGCGAGTACTGGAGCGACTACCTACTACAGATCCAGGCCTTCACCTCTGGTGATTCTGTAGTTGGAACCACTTGGCAGGTTATTACCAACGTGCTGCAGGGTAGCGATGTAAAGGTTGATGCTGTTCTTCCAAAGGAAGGTTCGACCGGTTGGTCTGACACCTGGATGGTCTCAAGCACTACCGAGGTTCCAAACTGTGCATACCGATGGCTAGACCACATTGCCAGCCCAGAAATCAATGCTGCTGCAACCGCATACTTCGGTGAGGCACCATCGAGCATGGCTGCTTGTGATTTCAGAGACGACTGTGAGGCATACCACGCCGGCGATGCAGATTACGCAAAGCAGCTTTGGTACTGGACCACTCCAATCGCTGAGTGTCTAGACGGCAGAACGGACGTACAGTGCACCGACTACGCTCGTTGGACTGAGGCTTGGCAGGAAGTAAAGGGCTAAGCCCCAAGGCAATAAATAAATGAATGCAACGGCTGCTCCTGTCCGGGCAAGGGAAGAAAAATCCCTTGCCCGGCAGGGCTCCGTCCTGCTCTACAGAAACACCAAACTAGCCCTTGGCCTAGTTCTATCTCCACCACTTTTGTGGCTGTTACTGGTTTACATCGCCTCACTTGCAACACTTTTGGTCACTGCCTTCTGGACGGTGAACTCCTTCACCGGAGATGTCGTATTTGAATTTTCTTTTGACAATTTCGCCAAGATTTTGACCCAGGCCACCTACCAGGCGGTCACCTTCCGAACTGTCGCGCTGGCTATTGGCGTGACCTTGATCGATGTCGCCATTGCAGTGCCGCTGGCATATTTCATGGCGAAGGTTGCAAGCCCTGGTTGGCAACGCTTTTTGCTTATCTCCGTAAGCCTTCCGCTCTGGGCCTCTTATCTAGTCAAGGCCTACGCCTGGCGAAGTGTTTTATCTGAGGGCGGCATCTTGAATTGGATGTTGAGCCCTTTTGGCATCCCATCAATTGGCTACGGTCTTGAGGGAACCCTAATCACCCTGAGCTATCTCTGGCTGCCGTTTGTGGTGATTCCGATCTATGCCGCATTCTCCAGAGTGCCAAACTCTCTGCTTGAAGCCTCATCTGACCTTGGAGCGAAGGGCTGGAGAACATTCCGCTCGGTGGCGCTCCCCTTGGTGGTTCCAGGAATCATCGCTGGTTCGATCTTTAGCTTTTCCCTCACACTTGGCGATTACATCGCAGTGAAAATCGTGGGTGGCGCGACCCAGACCTTGGGAACTCTCATTTACTCCAACGTTGGAACCGCAAATAACCTGCCACTGGCTGCAGCAATTGCCTTTATCCCACTGGTCGCGATCTTCGCCTACCTAGCGGCTGTCCGTCGAACCGGCGCATTGGAGAACCTCTGATGCACATCTCAAGAACTTCAAAATTTTTGCTCGGCGGCTTCGCCGCATTGGCTTTGGCCTTTATTTACCTGCCGCTAATGGTGGTGGTAATCAACTCCTTCTCAACCTCAATGTCGATGAGCTGGCCACCACCTGGATTCACGCTCGATTGGTGGGGCAAGGCGTTTAATTCCGAGGGTGCAATCAAGGCAATCGTCACATCCCTGATTGTGGCAGCCGCATCCGCGCTAATCGCGCTGCTGTTAGGAACCTTGCTAGCCTTTGCGCTTCACAGATTCAGCTTCTTTGGTAAGTCCGCCATCAACCTCTTGGTGGTTTTGCCAATCGCTCTGCCGGGAATCGTCACCGGTCTTGCGCTGAACAACGTCTTTAAGACTGTTTTGGATTGGCAGCTGGGCTGGGCAACCATCATCATCGCTCACGCAACATTTTGTGTGGTGGTGGTCTTCAACAACGTGTTCGCAAGACTCAAGCGCCATGGCACCTCGCTAGAGGAAGCATCTGCCGACTTAGGCGCTGGGGTTTGGACCACTTTCAGGCTGGTGACATTCCCAAGAATTCGCTCTGCGCTTGTAGCGGGCGGCATTTTGGCATTTGCACTGAGTTTTGACGAGATTATCGTGACGACTTTTACCGCCGGCGGCGGAGTTGAGACGCTGCCGATCTTCATCCTCAACAACATGTATCGTCCAAACCAAGCGCCGATCGTTGCCGTAATTGCAGTATTTATGACGCTGTTGAGCGTGATTCCGATCTATCTAGCCGAGAAACTGTCCGCTAGGGACAACGCCTAAAAACCAGCTAGTTGTTCAGCACGTATTTCGCGTAATTGCTCAGGATGGACTGCCATCCCTCACGCTGCATGTCTACGGAATTCTCATCCTCGGTATCGAACTCCACTGTGACCTTGGAACCATCACCAACCTGTTCGAATGCCACAGAAGCGGAGCGATCCCCAAAGGAATACTCAATCAGCTGGTGCTCAATGATGTTGGTGTAGATGCCGCCAAAATCAAACCCGAAACTGCCGTCTTTAGCCTCCATGTGCGAGGAAAATTCGCCACCGACACGAAGATCTACCTTCGCATCTCTGCACTGCCAATCATCGGAGGCGAAGTTCCACTGATTGATGGCTTCCGGGGAGACGTAAGCATCCCAAGCTTTAGCTATTGGAGCGTTGATTTCGACTGAGACGGAGATTTTCATCTGGTCAGTCTATTGAGAATGTGAAGCCGGGATTACTTGGTAAAGACCAGATCTACTCTTCTGAAATTGGCACCAACCTGCTTGTTGTTCTGGTAGCTGGCGGAAACTACCTTGACGCCGTTCTGCTTGGCGAAGTTGCAAACTGCATTGGCACGCTTCATCGCTAGTCGAGCATCGCTCTTGAGAATGGTTGGTCCCTGGGTGTGGCCGATGCAAAGAAGCGACTTGCTGTTTCTATTGGCCTTGAAGATAGCCAGCAGGTCTTTCTTCATCTGGGTGGTTAGCACCGATGTTCCAGGCTTGAAACCACTGAGTGTCGACTTCTTAGTGACTACAGCAGCAGGCTTAGCACCTTCTACAAACAACTCTTTTTCATACCTGAGCACGGTGTTGTCACTTAGGTGCAGGAAGACTGCGTGAGAGCCAGCCTTGAGTGCCGGAGTTCTCAAGATGATCATCTCGGTGGTCTGGGAGGCAATCACTGCCTCAACGCTTCCGATAAACACCTTCTTGATGCCCTTTAGGTGAACACCTCGAATAACGATTTGCTTCTTATCGGCGGTGAAGCTGACGCCAGCTATCACAGGGGCAGATTCGCTTGGCTTGGCAGGTTCGGTGATGTCGGTTCCACCCGAGGATCCGCCATAAGGCTGCTGTGGCGCTGGAGAGCTGTAGGCGGCAACGGTGTAGGTACCCTGCAGTTCGGTGCTCGAACCTGCAACATTCTGGGCCACGATGCTAAAGACATAGTTACCAGGTGCGGTTGGCAGTGCAATTTCACAGTAGGTGTCATCAGGTGCGGCAAAAACGCAAGGTGACTGTCCAACGCTTGCGGAGTAGGTGGTAACCGCAGCTCCACCATCACTCAGCGGAGCGGTCCAGGTCAAGACCAGCTTGTTAGCAACCACCAAGGCATTCGCCAATCGAGGCGGTTCTGGAACGGTTCTTGGAATCTGGTTCACCACTGCGGTATTGCCGGTTAGCTCCTGAGTGTTTGCGGTGGTTACGGTGACCACCTTGATGTCATATGCCACACCGTTCACCAGCGCAGGTCCACCTGGGTGAGTCATGCCATCCGGTGGAGTCTCTGCCGAGATGGTGATGTTTCTGGTGTTCTGGTTGGTGACGTTGAAATAGTGATCGGCATCGTAAGAAGCAGTCGAGGAGCGCTTCACATAGACCCGGTAAGAGCTGAAGGTTCCACCACCGAGACTGTCCGGGTCATCCCAACTAATTGCCAAGGTGCTGGCACCTTGAATAACTCTTAGGTTCTGCACCGCAGCAGGGTTGGTGGCAACTGTGATGGCTGGGCTAAGCACTGAGAACTCACCCTCACCAGCACCGTTGATGGCGGCCACCTTGATCTTGTAGCTCTTGCCGTTCTCAAGACCTGAGATTCGGCACGAAATCTGACCGTTTACCAAGGTTGTGCCACAAGAGCTGTCCGAAACCTCAGTGGTGCTGTTTGGAGTCTGGTCGATGGCCACGATTGCATATGCCGAAATCGAAGAACCACCAATGTAGCTCGGAGGAGTAAAGCCTGCGGTGATAGAGAGATTACCCATCGCAACGGAGGTAATAAACGGTGCTGAAGCCTTATCGGCACGAATCTCAATCCGCTTAGAAATAGTTGATGCCGCAGCAAGCGCTTGGGTCTGGGTTGAGTAAGCCTCAATCACACAGTCGCCCACATTGAGCACCAAAACAAGTCCGGAACTGAAGACCGAACAGGCATCGTTTGTGGTTTGAGGCGACAGCGTGAATGCCACCTGAGCTTCTACTTCGGTTGAGTTTGCAGTGACAACAAAAGCCTGGTCACCAAAGGTTTTAGCCGTGATGTTTTGCGAAGTAGTTGAGAAGGCCAAGGTGTGGTTTCTTCGACCAACCGCAATGGTCTGACTTGCAGTTGGTGCACCAAGATACGCACCGTCTCCAGCCTGCGAAGCCTCTACCTTGCAATCTCCAGCAGCGGTGAATGTGATCATCCCGGAGGTTAGAGAGCAACCAACTCCACTGACACTAAAGCTGATTGAAAGACCGCTCGATGCGGTAGCACTTGGTGAATAGGTAGAGCCAACCAACGGTTGTGCTGGGACGTTGGTCGTGAAACGAACAGTTTGGGCTGACTTCACAACCTCGATTACCTGCGAGACCGAAGCACTAACTGTGTAGTTGGTTGAGCTGGCTCTAGATGCCTCAATGGTGCACTGACCAGCTGAGGTTGCAGTCAAGGTGGTACCAGTTAGCGAACAACCTGTGGCTCCAGCACTGCTTACTCGATAGCGCAGCACACCATCACCCGAACCGCCAATCGCAGAGACGCTCATGCTCGAACGAGCTGGCATCTCTGCCAGATTGCTGAAGGTCAGCGTTGCCTGGTTGATCTTGGTGGTCGTGATCGAAAGCTGCAAAGAATTGGCGGAGTAGTAGTTACCATCGCTGGCCTTGGTGGCAATCACCGCACAGCTAGATCCAGCATTACCAACTGTGACCACATTGCCACTCACCACACAGGCGGAACCAACTACCGCGGTGTAGGTGACGGCTCCGACACCAGCACCTCCGGAAGAGGTGAGGGTCACGGTACCCAGATATGGTGAAGAAGTTGCCGAAGCAGATATCTGCAGAGTCGGCTGGTTGATCATGGTGGTATTGATGTAGCGCAGCACGGTGGTAGCTGAGTAAGTAAGGCTTTCAGCCTGACTCAACTGGATAGTGCAAAGACCGGCATTGAGGCCAGTAACCACACCGCTAAAGGTTGCGACTGAACACTTTGTTGGGGTGGTGGTGGAGAAGGTAATGTCTCCCAGCGAATTTGAAGAGAAAGTTGGACTGTAGCTAGCGCTCTCCGAGTATGCAACGGTGCTCACGCTGTAGCTAAAGCTGATGGTTGGAAGCTGCTTGTTTGGGGTTCCGGTGTTTAGGGCCCAATCCCAATACGGCTGGTCGATGCCACCAATCGCATTCACCGCTCTCACCCAGAGGGTGTGTGGCGTTCCATTCACAAGCCCCGAAACAGTTAGGGGGACGGCCGAGGTGGTTGTCGCGTTTTGCCAGACGTTAGAGCTAATCGAAATCCAAGAACTGACCGTACTTGGATTCGCGATAGTTCCAGAGACATATTTGTATTCGTAGCCCAAGATCGGCGAATTTCCATCGAACTTGGCAGCCTTGAAATTGATTACTGCCTGCTGGTTACCAAAATTCACCGAGGTTATTGGGGCCCCTGATGGCACCTGCAGTGAAGTAGCGCTGAAACCAGCAGCATTGCGAGCTCTAATCTCGAAGGTGTAGTAGACCGGTGCGAGGTTGGTGCCATCTAAGTTTGTGAGGGTTATGTACCAGCGTTGGGTATTTACGTTGTAGGTCACTGCCTGGTTAGCCCAGTTGGTCCAACTAGCACCCTCGTTGGTAGACATTCGAATTTGGTAATCCAAGATTGCCGAACCACCATTGTCGGCCGGTGCGAAGAACTGAATCTCAGCGAGTGGTGAATACCCAAGCTTGTTGCTTACGTAAATGACAACCGGTGATGTCGAAGTAATTGGTGTAATCGCGCTCGAAACTGCGGTGGCCGATCCAGCCCCAATGCCGTTTACTGCCCTGACCTGGAAGAAGTAGCTGGTGCCATTAACCAAACCAGAGACGCTGATAGTCGTGGATGTGGTTCCGGAGCTAGTCCAAGAAGCAGTTTGCACTGCTGCACTGCTGGTTGCCAATCGATATTCGTAAGAAGTAATCGCCGAACCACCATTAGTGCTTGGAGCACCAAGGGTCAAAGTCACCGTGCCAGCCGAAATGGTCGAACTTGCGATGCTCGGTGCTGATGGTGTGGTTGCCGGAGTGACCGGACCAAATTCACTCGATGCCGTACCGGCACCAACCGAGTTTATGGCTCGTGCCTTGACCCAATAGCTGGTTCCATTCACTAGACCAGACAGTGTGAAGCTCAAAGTGGAAGACGAAGTTACAACCGGGCTTACCGAAACCCAAGTGGTGGCACCACCTTGGGTAAGTGAGTAACCAACCTCGTATCCAATTAGTGGCAGGCCACCATTTGAGACTGGTGCAGAGAAAGTCACCGACAAGGCGCTGATGCTCGCCCTTGCGCTGATGGTAGTTGGCGCGGTAGGGGCGGAGCTCGAGCTCGGAGTTGGCAGGGTGAAGGTAACGTCCTTGTAGGTCGTGACATCGCCATTCGTTAAAGGATCCACGTCATAGGCGCGGATTCGACAGTTACCTGCGGTGGTGTAGTTGATTACACCGGTGATGTTGTTCACACGGCAAAGCGTGGTTCCGCGATCCACGACCACATACCTTGGAGCGACACCGGTGGTGGAGGTGGCGGTTTCTGGAGTGAAGTTGACTGTGGCCGATGCGATCGACTGCGTGGTTGGCGATCCGGTAGAGGCTCCATACCAACTCACGGTTGCCGTGTTACATCCAGTCGGAGCGGAACCCAAGGTTGCCCAAGTAGTCATCGCTTGCTTGGAGTTCATGCGCACATAGGCGGCATAACCAACACAGTTCAACCAGCGCGCTTTACCAAGAGCGTCGTAAGTACCGGTGGTTGGGAAGTTTGACCTTGAGGCCTGGTGAGACCAAGCGATGGTGGTGTCTTGAATGTTCTGCTCTGTCATTGCAGATGCGGTCGTGCTACCAAAAATACCAACCAGTCCGCTCGCACCTAGAGAGCTAAGTTGGAATTGGGCGAGGCTACGGTTGAAGGAAGTCGTTCCATCGAACATGTTGGAGAAGTTCGTGCCAGCGGTGGCGTTCCAGCTAGAAATATCCTGATTAAATGCCGTGGCATTTCTGAAGGTCGACTGGAAGTTTGTGACTCGACTGGTGTCCCAACGTGAAATGTCCTGATTGAACGCCCCGCTGGAGGCAAAGGTCAAGTAGAGCGAGTTCACTCGGCTGGTATTGAAACTTGATATGTCGGCATTGAAATAACGCAAACCTTGGAAAGCCTGCTGCATGGTGACGCTGGCTGTCGAGCTGCTGTTTATTGTCCAGCTCAGAGTGTTCGCTTCCCCGGGAAGTGCACCGTTGTTGAATGCGTTGGTCCAAGTCGGCCAAACCATCTGAAAGGCATTACTCATGTCGGTGCATTTAGACAGATCCCAACCAGAAATGTTCTGGTTGAAAACCGACCCACTGGTAGCCAAGAACATGCCGGCGATGGTGGTGACGTTCGAGGTAGTCAGGCTAAGTGGTCGCTGGCCAGCTCCACCAGCAGCCTGTCCATTGTTGAAGGCCGGAGTTCTCGCGAGCATGTAAGACATGTCGGTGACCTTGGATGTGTCGAATGCGGAGATGTTCTGGTTGAAGACGGTTGCCCCGTTGAACATGTAAGTCATGTTCGTCACATTGCTGGTCGAAAATGTTAGATCCGCTCCACCAGAGGTTCCAGTCGGCTGGCCGTTGTTGAACTTGGAGGCATAGTTGAACATGTAGTGCATCGCGGTGACGGCCGAAGTGTTCCAGCTGGAAATGTTTTGGTTGAAGCTGGTGGCGGAGTTGAACATGTTTCCCATAGAGGCGGCGACTCCGGGATTGGTGCGCCAGATCATGGTTCCACCGACACCGGACGCAAGACCATTGTTGAAGCTGCTGGCGGATGTGAACATTCCAGTAAAGCCAATTACTTTGCTGGTATCCCAGTTATCTATGTTTTGGTTGAAGTTAGTAGCGCCGTAGAACATGTTGTTCATCAAGGTGACTGCCGAGGTGTTCCAACCCAACGGTTTAGTCCCCACACCTCCAGAGCCTTGACCGTTGTTGAAGGCAATTGCCCCATTGAAGGTGTTATTTAAATCGGTGACCTTGCTGGTGTCCCAGCCAGAGACGTCTTGGTTGAAATACGGGTTGTTGGAGAACATGTAACCCATGTCAACCGTCACGGCATTAGAACCGGATGCCAACCAAGTCATGGTGTTGCTGGTGGTTGCGCCCCTCGAATTTCCGTTGTTGAAGAACTCACAGTTACACCCCATTGACGTGTTGTTTGCTCTGGTGTTGGCAAACATGTAGCGGAAGGTCGTTCCGCTGCTAACTTCCCAGCTGTTCAGGTTTTGGTTGAAGGCGTAGGTGTTGTAGAACATGCCAATAAAGGAGGTAACTCTGCCGGTTGACCAGGTGAAGTTGTGTGAACCCGCGTTGTTACTGGAGTACTTCTGATCTCCATTATTGAAACCCTGGGCATTCTCAAACATTTGAGCCATGTTTGTGACATAACTTGTGTCCCATGAGTTTAGGTTTTGGTTGAAAAATACTGCCCCGGAGAACATGAAAGACATGTCAATGGCGGCTGTTCCGGTAGCGGAACCCGGAGGGTTGGCAGCCCAAAGCGGCGCACTGCCTGAGATCCCGTTGGACTGATCATTCGCCCCACCGTTGTTGAAGAAGATGCTCGCATCGTTTGGGTTGATGCCGTCAGTGGTAGTCGTCGAGGTGTCGGCTCCGGCAAACATGTACTTGAAGTTTGTGACCTTCGATACATCCCAACTGCTGATGTTCTGGTTGAAGGATTTTGCTCCTCGGAACAGGTAGGACATGTCGGTAACCGCAGAGGTGGTCCAAAGCAATGGCTTAGTTCCGGGAAGGATGTTCGATGGACTTCCGATCTGCGGCGTATCACTGTTGTTAAATCGAACCGCCCCATCAAACATGAAACTCATGTTGGTGACGTTTGCAACATTCCAGGTTGAAAGCTCTTGGTTGAACGAGCTTGCACCTACGAACATCAAACGCATGCTGGTTACCGAACTGGTATTCCAAACACTGATGTTCTGATTGAACGAAGTCGCCCTTCGAAACAACCCCGTCATGTCTGTGACTGCGGAGGTGTCCCAACCGGTTATGTCGGGATTGCCTTGAGCGTCTGAAAATGCATATGAGAGATCCGTAACAGTGTTTGGCAGTGCTGCCGCAACCCTGAGCGAAGTGGAGGTGCCAGCGAAGGCAGAGGTGAGGCGAGTCAGAGTCGAGTAGTTTCCAAGACTCAACACCTCCCACATTTTTACATTCGAGGAGGCGTAAGCCGAGTTGTTGATGCCGTTTAGGCCCCACGAGCTTGAACCGGACCGTGGTCGTATTTCCAGCTGGACCTTCGTCGCCGCGGACCAAGTATTCACAGGGGTTTGCACCAGAACCGAAACTGTAGAAGTAGGAGTAGCTCGATCCGAAATCGATACCGTGAAGCTTTCGGAAGTTGAGAGATTGGTCCAAACCGCCTCAAGGCCTAGCGGACCCTCAACGCCGAAAGAAATGCGATCGTTGTTCACGCCCCAGATGTAGTGGATCTTGATCGTGGATTCATTGGCAACCGTTCCATTGTGGTTGCTGTAGACGTAAGTGTTTGCGGTTGCGGAGTTTGATGCTCCGAAAAATAGACCAATGCCGGCGGTCGCAATCGCAGCCAGCAGAAGCCAGGCTACGTTGCGCAAGCGCTGTGCAAAATTTGCTGTCATCTCGGCATCTGGTTAGCGGGTCGTTGGCGTCGCTCAACGCTTGTTTCAAGGGTTAAGTGAACCAGCGCAAAATTTTGAACAACTTGAAAACGAGGGCTAACCCTCGATGAAAAACTAGGCCGTTAAGCGAGCCTCAAACACCACATCGCCGTCATCAAAATCGAGCTTCCAGCTTCGGCAAACCTCATCGAGAAGTTTCGAACCCCCACCTTGTCGAAACCCTAGATTTATGCCAACGCCAAGGTCTTCATTCCTAGTTGAAATAACCAAGTCATCGCCCCCTAACCCGACGGATATATCAATCTCTTCGGCGCTGGAGTGCTTAACGGCGTTGATGATTCTCTCTCTCACGATTTCAAGCACTACGGCAGTCTGTCCGGAATTGTTACTCAGCTTGGATTTAGCGCTTTCACTGATTTCGATTGTGACCTCACAAATGCCACCCCAAAGCTCCGGTAACACAAAGATGTCCTCGAAACCGACCGCCTTGGCGTTTGGATTTTGAAGACTGCCGGTGGCAGAACCGAGATCTGTCAGCACCTGATTAACAACGGCTGGGTCATTTGATGCCGAGCGTTCCAGTCGAACCAGGGCTGCCTGCAATTTGGCCTGAAGATCACCGTGGAGATCAAGGGCAAACTTCTTTTTGAGAGACGCGGTTCTAAGTTGCAGCTCACCAACGAGGTAAGCCAAACGCTCGGTGGCTTGTCGAATTTCTTGATTCGCGGCTTGTTTGGCAGCGCTATAGATCGAGACGTAACCTGCAGCAAAGAAAACCAAAAAGACCCCGAGCCCGACAAAGGCAATCAGTCCCTCGGGGTCGGCTAACCCCGCGGCCTTCGACCCAGCGACAAACAAAATGTTCGCCGCAGCGGCTGCAGCCAGATTGGAAATCAACAAGACCCAGTGCTGCAATCGCATTTCCCCCAGCAGTCTGCTGATCAAGGCATAAACCACTACCTGCAAAACCAGGAAGCCAAATAGGTAGACGACCCCGTTCAATCCGGCCGCCAGGCTCATGCTCGGTGCAAAAAAACTCAGCGCAAAAATCACGTGAAGGTGCGGTGTGAAAATGCTGGAGACGCTGAGTTTTCTCACAAACCTGCGGCGCAATGCAGACAGCGACGGCTTGACTCGAACCGAAGGCACCCTTTCGGTTTCGACGCTGGTTGAGATGCTGAGACCCTGACTGAGCGGTCGAACTAAGTTGTCAATCAAATACAAGATTTCATTACTTGCTTGTTTTGAATCTGCATTTCTTAGGAGGTCTTGAATGGTTGAGATTCTTGGCTCCACTTCACTGAGAATCTGTTCCGCCAAGTTTTTTTGACGCCTAGCCAGCTCAGTGTTTAGGCCCTCACGGCGAATTTCGAGTTCAGCAGCGATCTGAAGCAATTCTTTGTTCGAAGCGCGGTAATCATTTATTGCCCCCGCGGCCAATGTGAAAAACAGCTGCAATCCGAAAAGCGACAGTGCGCTTATTGGGATGCCAAACACAACCGATTCCGCCGCACCGCCAAGTGGCATCGAAACCAATATCGGCAGCGATGCACCGCAAATCGCAGCGATTACCCAGATGGTGAGGTGGGTAAGCAATGTCTGCCTTGTGACAAATAACCTGGCAAACAATAAAACTGCTGCGACACCGACACCAAGCAGCAGATCCCATAGCCAACTCGGTAGCGGTATCTCATATCCGCTGAAAGCCTGCTGCAGCGAACCGATTGCCATCGGGTAAATCAAAACAAAAAAGGTAAGTGGCAAGCCGGTAGCGCTCTTTGCGCTAATCCAGCTGCGAAGCTGGTTAAATCCAATGCCAGCGAAGTGATTAGCTGAAGTGAAAACTCGAGACTTTTTCATTGCCTGAAGTTGGTATTCGAAACGAATTTGACGGCCGCCGCAACTCTCACGTTAAGTTCGGCATCCTTTGGGATGCCGAGTGCCTCTAACGTGCGGGTAATTGCACTTTCTGTGGCGGCAATTGAGCGTTTTCTTGCATCTGCAATTTGCTGGTTGGTGAGACCTTCGGCGATGAGTCGAAGTACCTGAACCTGGGTATTGCTTAGTTGACCAAGAGGTCGATCGGCAAGTTGGTCGTGCCGGTATTTGTCGGTATTGCGCTCAACCAGTGCCGCTTCCAATGCTTCTAGCAAAGTGTTGGTGCTGGTTAGCAAGTTCTTGTTCAGGTACACCGCATTCTTTGCAACTGCGTTCGGGCCCTTGCCAGAAAAACGCGGATCGGGCTGGGCGGTTAGAAAAACCAACGCAATTTCAGCCGAGGATTTTCTAATTGACTGAGCTAAATCGAAACCGTCAGGGCCATCGCCGAGGTTGATGTCAATCACAACTGCATCTGGATCGAGGATCCTCACCGCCCGCTTCGCATCTGATGCATTAGCGGCGGTCTGAACTTGAAAGCCTGCGCCTTCTAAGGTTTCTGCAATTAGAGAGCGCATGAAGTGGTCATCTTCGACGACTACCACCGAGCGGGCTAGCGCCTGGGTACTCTGAATCTCTCTCATGGCTTAGAGGTTATTGCTTTGTGCAGAGTTAGCCAAAACCGATTTGACGTTTCGTTAGCTTCTTGGCTCCGGAATAACCGGCATACTCTCGGTGATTGGCTCTGGACCACTGCCTCTTCTGAGCGCTACGTAAATCAAGGTGCTGGCTACCAAAACAATCAGCCCGCAGGCCATAACTGTCCATCGAATGCCAACTGCCTCGGCAAACCAGCCAATCAAAGGTGAACCAATTGGCGTTCCGCCCATGAAGATCAAGAGGTAAATGCCCATAACTCGACCGCGCAGCGTCGGTTCGCAGTTGGTTTGAACATAAGAGTTCGCCGCGATCAGGGTCATAAGTGCCAGACCGCCAACTAATGGAAGCATTAGGGCAAAAGTTCCGTAGGTCGGCATCCAGGCGGTCACCATCAACAGCGACCCAAAGCCCATGCCACCCAACATCACATACTTCGGCACACGCAAGTGCTCAAACCTGGCAGAAATAAGAACGCCGGTGAAAGAGCCGATGGCCAATACGCTGCCCAGGATTCCAAACTCTGCAGGACCCTTACCAAACTCCTGGGTGGCCATAACCGCCATGAAGATCTGGAAGTTCAAACCGAAGGTGGTAGCGAAAAATACCGCGATCATCACTAGGAAAATATCGCGCTGGCCAATCACGTATTGAACGGCCTGCTTGAGCTTGGCAGCGCTATTTGGCTTCACCGAGATAAACAACTGTTCTTTGCGAATCATGGCCAGCGCAATCACAACCGCTACATAGGTAATCGAGTTGATCAAGAACGAGACTCCGGTCCCAAAGAGCACAATCAAGAATCCGGATGCGGCTGGGCCAATGAGTCGACCGGCATTGAAGTTTGCTGAATTCAGGCTGATAGCGCTTGGAATGTCCTGGTGACCAACAAGCTCGGAGTTGAAGCTGGTTCGCACCGGAGCATCTAGCGCTGAAAACACCCCCACGGTGAAGGCCAGCACTGCAACATGCCAGATTTCGACCACGCCGCTAATCACGAGAAGTCCCATGGTCAATGAGCCAAGCCCCGCACCAATGTTGGTGATGATCAAGAGCGTGCGCTTATCAAAACGATCCGCGAGAACTCCGCCGTAGAGGCTCAGTAGGAGTGATGGCAAGAACTGCAGCGCGGTAATCAAGCCCAAAAGCTGGGCGGATCCGGTGAGCTCTAGAACTAGCCAGTCTTGGGCAATTCGCTGGGCCCAGGTGCCAATGTTTGAAAGCACGCTAGCGGGAAATAAAACCCGGTAGTTGCGGTGCTTGAACGCTCGAAGTGCGCTCTCTCTGGCCATTTGGTAAGACTACCAACGGATTGAGTTTTGAGACTTCGAAATAGGGGTTATCCAATACGCTAGGCAGGTGTCTCGTCGAGGTTTAATACTGTTCCTGCTTACAGGCGTTTTCTGGGGACTCCCATACTTTTTTATCGCCATTGCGCTCGATAGCTTCTCGACCCCAACCATTGTTTTTGCCAGAACCTTTATTGGCGCTTTGATTTTGGTGCCATACGCCATCATGACCGGCGCGGCTAAGAAGGTGCTCAAGGCCTGGCCTTACGTTTTGCTCTTCGCAGCGCTTGAGATGGTGGGTCCTTGGTTCCTGATCACCGAAGCTGAAAAATATATTTCGTCCGGCCTTGCCGGATTATTGATTTCCACGGTTCCGTTTTTTGCGGTGGCAATCCTGGCCCTGGTATTCAAGGACCGCACCGCGCTAAAGCCAATTCCACTGGCTGGAATGGTCATTGGTTTCCTAGGTGTAATTGCACTGGTAGGAATTGACTCATTCTTGGGTCACGTTGAACCACTTTGGATCGGTGCGGTCGTCTTGGCCGCTGTTGGATACGCGATCGCCCCGATTATGGCTAATCACAAGATGACGGACGTTCCAACCAGCGGCGTAATCGGTTTCTCGATGGCAATTGTCGCTGCAATTTATGCAATTCCTGCAAGCTTCGAGATTCCTGCCGAGCTTGCAGCTCAGCCACCAATCGAAGGCTGGGTCGCGCTTTTGGTGTTGGGTCTGATTTGTTCGGCGCTCGCCTTCGTGCTTTTCTTCGAGCTAATTCGCGAGATTGGGCCAGTCAAGGCCAGTCTGATTACTTACGTAAACACCGCGGTGGCATTGCTGCTGGGAACCGTGTTCTTGGCCGAACCGGTTACTCCTGGGCTACTGATTGGTATCCCGATGATCACCCTGGGTCTTTATTTATCAGCGAAAAAGTAGCGATTGTTGAGACACTAGGTAGATATGGAATCACTCGCTGCAATAGTTGCCGGAATCTTTATCGCTGAGATCGCTATCTCGGTGGCAAACATCATCACCGCAATCCTCTACCGCAGGGGCAAAACCAAGCTTTGGGTGACCTCGGTGCTAAACACCGTCACTGGATTTATCGCCATGTGGGGCATTGCGACGGTCTGGACCTTGGCGGTTGCCCCTCTGGCGTCACTGCTGATTTCGTCGATCTTGATTACCTGGCCAAGAAAAAATCGGGCCGAGTAACCCCGGCCCGATTCCTTTAGGTTCTATTTAGACCATTGGCAGGTAGGCCCAAAGACCTGCGGCCAATAGGGACACAACCAAAAGCTGCATGTTCATCTTGAGGGTGTACTTACCCTCGCCACGCTTTGCGTGCAGGATGATTGCACCAACCATAGTTAGCGCAAGGCCTGCTGCAGCTGCAACAGCGAACCAGATTGCCCAGGTGAAACCTAGGAAGTAACCGATTGGGGCGATGACCAAGCCGGCAGCACCTAATAGCTCAAGCCATGCGATTAGGCGAACTACCGCGAATGGAGTGGTCTCAACCCAGCCGAAACCTGCACCCAGCAGGGTCTCTTTGGTGCTGAATGCCTTGAACTTGCCGGCCTTGTAAAAAGCGAATGCGGTAAAAAGGCTTGCCGCTGCGGCAAGAACGATGATCAAAATGTTCATTATTTCCTAATTCTGTCTAGTCCCTCTAGACAAACATTGTCTACCATACCTGAATTTTTCCTTGATAAGGTTTTCTTTATGGAAATCAAAGCCGAGTGCGAGCGTAAAGCTGGAGCTTGGCGCGTCCGCGTTCCAGCGCTGGATAACCTACTGATCTCCACTAAGCGACTTGATCTAGCCACCGAGCAGATCAAAGACCTGGTCCACGAATACCAGGGTGTTGATCGCTGTGACGTCATTGTCAAGGTCGAGGCTTCGATGCCAGGAATCATGTGCGATCTAGAGACCGCGCACTTAAAAATGCGTGAGTCGCAGCGCCTGCAAGAAGAGGCATCTAGAGAGATCCGCGATGTTGTCTCAAGACTCCGTGACGAAGGCCTAAGCATGCGAGACATTGGCGTACTGCTTCAGATTTCGCCCCAGCGGGTAGCCCAGCTAACCGAAGCAAACTAATCCGAGGAAACAATGAACAAGATATTTGCGTCAGCAATTCTGGCCGCCTCGCTACTTCTTGCGGGCTGCACGACCGTCGTAGTCAACGAAGATCACTCCGACCACATGGTCAGTGAGAACTCGGAGTTCTCGGCAGCGGATGTGATGTTTGCTCAGATGATGATTCCTCACCACCAGCAGGCGGTTGACCTTGGGGTCATAGCCGAAAATGGCGAGGCAAGCCCAGATGTCTTAGCTTTGGCCAAAGCTATCTCTGACGACCAGACCCACGAGATCGAACACATGCAGGCATGGTTGACTGCTGCTGGTGCTTCAAAACACATGGATCACGAGATGGCCATGGACGGCATGCTCACCCAGGAAGAGCTGGAAACGCTAAAGGCCGCCAAGGGTGCAGAGTTTGATCAACTGTTCTTGGAAGGCATGATTGCGCACCACGAAGGTGCCATTGCCATGGCTCAGGATGTCGTCGACTCAACTAACCCTGAGGTTGCAGAGCTTGCCGCGTCGATCATTAAGACCCAGAACGAGCAAATTCAATACATGAAAGAGCTATTGGCTAAATAGTCCAGCCCAAGCGCCTGGCAACTACCTGATACTGCAACATCTCTGAATCGCTGGCTTTTAGTTCTCTTAAAACCAATTCGCAAAGCTTCATTGCAGCTGCCTCTGTCTCGAGTAGCAGCAGGTTTTGTATCTCTAGGCCCAACTTCGGATAGTCGAGCTCAAATCTTCTGAAACCGTTTAGGGAGTCAGCCCTGGGGTTAGAAGCTCCAGCTGCTCTAATCAACTTCAGCCCGTGAGCTAGCGCATACGACTTGATGTGTTGTTCGGCTGCCAAAACCTCACCGCGCCTGGCTCTGCCGACTCCGATCAGGATCAACGAGAAAAACAACTCAATATCCTGCGCGCGGTTTGTGGCTGCTGGGATCGAACTTTTAGCAATCTTGGCCATCCGCTCTGAAATGTCTTGTCGGTCTAGGACCACCGAATAGTCATTGACACTTGAAAGCTCCAATTCCGAGTCCTCAAAAACCGCAAATTCCAAAACGTCACCGTTTTGGTAAACGACCTTTAGACCATGAGCCGTTTCTCTTGGGCTAAAGGCAATGTCTTGATGATTTGGAAGCCAATCAAGTTTTTGGCGGAAATTCTCACCGGTTCCCTCAAGCACCACAAGGAAGAAGTCTTGGTCGCTGTATTGGTCAACCCGCTCGGTCGCGGCCGCGCTGCCGACGAAAATTAGCCCGATAACTTCGGGTCGCTTCGCGACCGAATCAGTTAGCTCGGCCTGGTAGGAAAGAAACTTCTCGAGATACTCGCTCATCCAGTCCAGAGTAGGCGATAACCTTTTGGCATGTTGCTTTCAGATCGGGATATTCGCACGCAAATCGAGGCTGGCCGAATTGGTCTAGAGCCTTTGAACATGGAGCTAATCCAGCCATCGAGCATGGATGTTCGACTAGATCGCTTTTTTAGACTTTTTGACAACCACAAGTACCCGTTTATCGACCCACGTGAGCAGCCTGCACCCGGGTGAATTTGTTTTGGGTTCAACCTTTGAATTTGTATCGCTACCGAATGACATCGCAGCTCGTCTAGAGGGTAAGAGCTCGCTTGGTCGTCTCGGACTTTTGACCCACTCGACCGCTGGCTTTGTTGACCCTGGCTTCCAGGGCCACGTCACTCTTGAACTTTCTAACACCGCGACCCTGCCCATCAAGCTAAGTATGGCTCTCGATACCAGGGTCAGCGTGGCCCAACGGCTTCTCGCAGCTACCTGAACTTCCACATCACAGACGTGGGAAACAACCCCCTCTAGAGGAAGTGCGACCTGGCAACAGCCAGGTCTTTTGAGTAAACCCGCTTCATGGCGTATTTATCTGCCGCAATTTCGCAGAGCCGCGCAACTTCTGAGCTAAACCCCCTTGAAACCACAAACCAAGGCGCTAGCTGCAACATCAGGCTGGTAAAGCGCTTAAGCCTTTGGTGCCTTAGGCGAATATGTCCGTATTCGTGCCACAAGATCGCATTGAGTTGCTTTTCCGGCAAATCGAAAGTCGCTTTAGAGAGGTAAATTGCATATCCCTGGGTAAGGGCGATGAATCCAGGGATCTCCAGCTCGTAAACCTTGGCTTTGTGGAAAGACTCCACCTCACGCCTTGCCAATTGGGCCAGTTGATCGAACTGCTTGGCAGCTCTAAATAGCGGCTCCAGCTTTTGGTTACTTAGAGCCAAAAGAATGCCTGCGAATGCGAGCATGAGCCAAGGTGCAACGCTTGCCGCGAGGATGAGCCAAATGTTGGTTGCGGTCTGCAAAAGGTAATAGGTCTCGATGATTGACCAGGCTGCAATCCCGACGGCGGTTATAGACGCAGCCATTGCGGAGAAAAACAGTAGAAACCAGATCGCAATGCCAAGATTCGGGGTCTTCGAAAAGCGATTCACCAAGATAAAAGGCGCTGCCGTGCTGACTAGTAGCACGTACTCGATGAGAACGAGCAGCAGGTAGATGGAGGATTCCACCTCGAAAGGCTACTAGCCCAGTGCCTTTTTCAAAGACTCGATCTGAGTCTGAGAAAGCTGGCTGGTGAAGTGGCTAAAGACCAACGCCGGGTTCTCGGTGTTCTCAAGCGCAGAGATCAACATCGAAGCAGTGTGCTGCTCGCGAGAGCTGGTTGATTTGAAGAGAAAGGTCCGGCCGGAAGCCTGTTCGCGACCTACCAATCCCTTGTCGCTAAGTCTCGAGAGCACGGTCAGAACCGTTGTGATCGCAAGATCGTCGTCACCCAAAAGGGCAAGAATCTGCTGAGAGGTTAGACCCTCTGGCCGATCCCACAGGCAGCCGAGAATCTCGGATTCCAGCTCACCCTGCTTGCGCTTATTGCTCATGTAGTGATTCTACAGGGTGTAGAGAATCTCTGATTGAATTTAGAATTCGAGGGCGATAATCTATGTCTTGTAACACCCCGGAACCTGCTATGCATAGCACCAGGCCGGGGTTGTTTATTTACGAGGCCAGTTAGAAATCAGCGCAAAAATGCGCGGTGCCTTGCCCCCGACAGCTGCTATTTGGGAGAAAGCACCGGCTTGACCGTGAGTAGCAGGATTGCCCCAATTACCAAAATCGCCATCAATCCAAGAATTCCCCAGATCGGCGAAAAGGATGCGACAAAGAAAGTCCAGGCCGCAGGAGCTAGAAAACTGACGGCGCGACCGGTGGTCGCGAAGAGACCAAAAGCTTCACCCTGTCGGTCATCTTGGGATAGGCGCGACATCATTGTCCGCGAAGCCGCTTGAGCCGGTCCAACGAAGGTGCAGAGGAACAGACCGAAGCCAAAGAATGCAATTGTTCCTGCGCTGGCGAAGGCAAAGACACCAAGCCCACCAAGCATCACTCCGATTAGGGAGATAAGAACTACGGTTCTAGAACCCAGGCGGTCTTCAAAAAATGCACCGATGAAAGTTCCAAAGCCAGCCACTACGTTTGCGGCGATACCGAAAACGATGATCTCAGTCAGGCCTAAGCCAAATGCCAGGCCACCAAGAACGGCTCCGTAGGCAAAGACTCCATTTAGTCCGTCTCGATAGACAGCGGAAGCGATTAGGAACTTTAGAAGATTCGGGTTCTCGTGCCTCATCTGTGCCAGCGAGCTGAACAACTTCGCGTAGGCGGTGAAGATCGATTCCTTCTCAGCACCAGGAACCGGCTTCGACTCTGGAACATTCAGCATCAAGGGAATTGAGAAAATCAAAACCCAAAGCATGCTGATAATCATTACGACTCGGACTGAAAGAGCTGCGGTGTCCGGAATGCCCATTAGCTCAGCACCACCGAACTGGATTATCCAGAGCGCCATAACCAGAAGGACAATGCCTCCCATGTAACCAAGGCCCCAGCCAAACTGGCTCACGCGGCCTCGATCCTTAGGCTTTGCAACCTCGTTGAGCATTGAGTTGTAGTTGACGGTTGCGAATTCGAAGAAGATTCCACCAACGGCCAAAAGCGTTAGCCCAAAGAAGAAAAAGTCATTGCTTGGTTGGACAAAGAACATCAAACCGATAGTTCCTGCAAACAACCAGGTGTTTATCATCAGCCACATCTTCTTTCGGCCGGAGGTGTCGGCCCTGCGACCAACAATCGGCGCAATGAGGGCGATCAAAATGCCCGAGATTATGCCCGAGATGCCCAGCCAGGTGCCGGTGTACTGATCAGCTTCTTCTGGAGAAAGACCAGTTGGTGCGAATGCACTGTCGGTGATGTAGCGACCGAAGATAAAGGAGGTGACAACCGTTGGGAAGGACTGAGATGCCCAGTCCCACATTGCCCACGAGAGAGTGCCCTTTGGTTTTGTTGATGCAACGCTGCGATCTGTCATGTTCGCCACAATACTCCGCATAATGGGCGATTTTTCAACCAACACGTGAATTGTTAGATGGAGACTTTCAACGCTCCAACGCTCAAATCCCCACCCAGCACCTTTGGGTAAACCTGGTCACGAAGAATCGAATACGAACCATCAGAAACCAAGCCGTGCTTCTCTAGAAGTTCAAGCGCTACCGCTGGTGCTGCTCTTAGGTTGCCGTCGGCAATCTTTACCGCAACCGCGTGATGACTGTCGGTGGAAACCACAAAGACTCCCTCGGCACCAATCTTGGACATAAAACCCTGCTCCAAAAACAGCGAATCCGCACCACCGGCATCGCCAATTGCCCACGGGTTTGCTTTGGCAGCGGTGATTAGATCCCCACCCTGCTTACTAAAGCCAGACATTGCCTTTGCCAAGGCAAGGGTTGAGATGGCAAAAAGCGGAGCACCGCAACCATCAACGGTCACCTTTGCAACTTTTTCGCCGGCCAACTCCTCAGTCTTCTCAAGCATTTTTTGTTGAAGTGGGTGAGAAGGGTCGAGATAAGTCTTGGTATCCCAGCCATTTAGCTGGCAGGTGGCAAGAAAACTTGCGTGCTTGCCGGAGCAGTTCATGGCAATGCGAGACATCTCATTGGATTCTGCTCGAGCCTTTGGGTTGCCGGGAAATGCCCTCGGGCACAAAAGGTCAGAGCGAGTAAGTGAAAATTGCTTCAAAATTCGATCGACTGCGTCGATATGAGCTGTGGTGCCGAGGTGGCTGGCCATGCTCAGCACTAGTTCAACACCGGATAGCTCCAAACCAAGTTCTCGCATCACGAGTGCTTGCACCGGCTTTATGGCACTTCTTGGATACATCGGCTTTTGGATATTGCCGTGAGACTCGAGGACGGTGCCTTCGGAATCCACCAGGACGGCAAGCCCATGGTGGAAAGACTCGTTGAGCCCACCTCTAGTGAGGATGGCAAGCGGAGCAAAGTCCTGGAAATCCATTTCGGTCACAGCAAAACTCTAGCCCCTGGGCAAAGTTGAGTCATTCACACTCAACTCTCAGGATTAGATCCTTGACTTTCGGGTTATCTATATGGAAACTTGAGTCTATGTGGCTCAACTTGAGCAACACAGGCATTAAAAAGAAGGAGAACACAATGGGTAGAGCAGTAGGAATCGACCTAGGAACCACCAACAGCGCGGTAACCGTGCTCGAGGCTGGAGAGCCAAAGGTAATTGCAAACGCAGAGGGCTTTAGAACCACCCCTTCGGTGGTGGCCTTCACTAAGGATGGCAACATCCTGGTTGGCGAGACCGCCAAGCGTCAGAACGTAACCAACGTTGACCGCACCGTATCTCACTTGGAAGTTCAAGGTTGACGACAAGGAGTACACCCCTCAGGAGATCTCCGCTCGCATCTTGATGAAGCTAAAGCGCGACGCTGAGACTTACCTAGGTGAGAGCGTTACCGATGCGGTTATCACCGTTCCGGCTTACTTCAACGATGCTGAGCGTCAGGCAACCAAGGAGGCCGGCGAGATCGCGGGCCTAAACGTACTTCGTATCATCAACGAGCCAACCGCAGCAGCACTTGCTTACGGTCTAGACAAGGGTAAGGAAGACGAGCTAATCCTCGTGTTCGACCTCGGTGGTGGAACCTTCGACGTATCACTTCTAGAGGTGGGCAAAGACGATGACTTCTCAACCATTCAGGTTCGCTCAACCTCAGGTGATAACCGTCTAGGTGGAGACGACTGGGACCAGAGACTTGTTGACCACCTGGTTAAGAAGTTCAAGGAGACCACCGGTGTTGATGTTGCAAACGACAAGATCGCACTGCAGCGTCTAAAGGAAGCTTCCGAGCAGGCCAAGAAGGAACTAAGCCAGTCGCTATCGACTCAGGTTCAGCTGCCTTACCTATCTTTGACCGAGTCGGGACCAGCCAACTTGGACGAGACCATCACCCGTGCTCAGTTTGAGTCGCTAACTCAGGACCTACTAGAGCGCACCCGCAAGCCATTCCAGGATGTAATCAAGGAAGCCGGCGTCAAGGTTGGCGACATCGCCCACGTTGTCCTAGTTGGTGGATCGACCCGTATGCCTGCAGTTTCTGAGCTAGTGAAGAGCTTGCTTGGTGGCCAGGAGCCCAACAAGGGTGTAAACCCTGACGAGGTGGTGTCGGTTGGTGCTGCACTGCAGGCCGGCGTTATCAAGGGTGAGCGCAAGGACGTGCTTTTGATTGACGTTACCCCGCTGGCTCTAGGTATTGAGACCAAGGGTGGCATCATGACCAAGCTGATCGAGCGCAACACTGCCATTCCGACCAAGCGAAGCGAAACCTTCACTACCGCGGATGACAATCAGCCTTCGGTATCGATTCAGGTGTTCCAGGGTGAGCGTGAGTTCACCAGGGACAACAAGTCGCTTGGAAACTTCGAGCTAACCGGCATTGCCCCAGCACCACGCGGAATCCCACAGATCGAGGTCACCTTCGACATCGATGCCAACGGTATCGTGCACGTTTCCGCTAAGGACAAGGGAACCGGTAAGGAGCAGTCCATGACCATCACCGGTGGTTCTTCGCTTTCAACCGA
>JBEGUQ010000005.1:0-20088 GCA_041178805.1 Actinomycetota bacterium | reverse complement strand
GCATCAAAGTAAATCCACGGGATGCCAAGTTCTCTAATTGCGTTATAGGTTTCGGCATCGACCTTTTTTGCAAGGCTGGAATACTCGCTGTCACCAGCAAGTAGCAGGGTAAGTTCATCAGTGCTCAGGTTTATCAGCGGTGCTAGCTCTGCCACGATTTGCTCGACCGTGCGCTCGGTCCGAACGCCATCAACGGTCTTGAAGACACTTCCGACATTCTTAGGTGCCGCATTTACGTCATAGCGGAAGACTGTTCGCGCCAGCACCTGACCGGAGGAATCGCGAATCTGACCTCTAAGTGCGGGAAGAGTTTGAGTTATTGAGCGGGACTTGAAGGATTCTTCACGGATCTGTTCTGCTCTAACCACTTGATAGTCGACAAGGCGAATGCCTAGACCTAAGACCATGACCAACAGAATTAGGGCAAATACGCCGAGCCGGCGGCTCAGCGATCCGTGCGTACCCATGGTGGCCTATCTGGTTGGTGAAGCTGGGATTAAACCCGACTCCAAAACTAAGCCAGAAGGGGCTGGTTTCTGAGTTTCGACACTCTCGGATACCTCGGCGCTAGCAACGGTTGCCTCGGTGAAATCAGATACGGTTCCCATCGCTGCGTTAGCAACTAGGTTTGCCGAAGCTACAACGGCATTTCCAGCGCTAGCTGGACGAGGCTTCCCAAATACGCGGTCGTTCTCGATGTCCAACAGCACTGAAGCTGGGTTTGCAACCATGCCTAGACGGTTTGCAGCGTCAGCTAGGTTCTGTGGGGAGGCAAGTGAGTCGACCTCTTCCTGCAGAATCTGAACCTGTGTCGCTAGGTCACGCTTTTCAAGCTTTAGCGAGCGCAGGTGGTAAGCGTCCTGGGTGAGGATCATGTTTAGGACCAACTGACCCAGTAGCACCACGATGATGCCAACCACGATGATCAGTCCAGCTGTCATGTTTGGACGCAGCTGCTTAGCCTGAGCCTGCGAAACCATGTAAACCGCCATTAGTTACCCTCCAGTTTTTCTGCAGCCCGAAGCCTTGCCGAAGCAGACCTTGGGTTTTTTTCCAGTTCGATTTCCGTTGCGCGCTCTACGCCGCGGGTGATGATCTTCAAAACCGGTGCAGTGCCAGGCAATTCGACTGGCATGTCAACCGGAGTGGAACTTGTGGCGGCCGCTTGGAGGGCATCTTTGACAATCCCGTCCTCCAGGGAGTGGTATGACATAACCACTAGGCGACCGCCAACAGCTAACGCGTCAATCGCCTGAGGCATGGCGTCTTCTAAAACACCTAGCTCATCGTTGACGGCAATTCTTAGGGCCTGGTAAATGCGCTTGGCTGGGTGGCCATTGGTCTTACCCGGAGCCACTGGCACAACATCTACAACGATCTTGTTCAGTTGGGTTGAAGTTGTGATTGGCATAACTGCACGCTCACGAACGATGCGTCTAGCGATTGGGCCAGCAAATCTCTCCTCGCCATAGCGGCGGAAGATACGAGCAAGCTCTGACTCATCCATGCTTGCCAAAAGGTCAGCAGCGGTCTTGCCCCTGGTCTGATCCATGCGCATGTCTAGGTATGCCTCTTGAGCGTAGGAGAAGCCACGGTCTGCAAGATCGAGCTGCATGGAGCTAACTCCAAGATCCATCAAGATCCCCTGAACTGCAGGAATCTCTAGTCGGTCCAAGATTGATTCGATTTCGTCGTAAACCGCTAGCACCGGGATAAAGCGCTCACCGAACTGGGCAAGACGCTCGGAAGCAAGGGCAATCGCGCTTGGATCGCGGTCGATGCCGATAACGGTGAGGGTTGGGTTCTGAGCTAAAAGCGCTTCGGTGTGACCGCCAAGACCGAGGGTGCAGTCGATAGCCACTGGCTTTGACACGTTGAATCCAGGCTGCAGTAGGTCTAGGCAGCGCTGAAGCATTACTGGGGAGTGAAGTTCTGAGGTCTGAACCATAAGTTTCCCTACTGTCCTGCCCTGCAGCTTGGTCCTTGTCCGTTTGTGAGCTTGGTTTTCACTTGTTCCGACTTCGGGGAAGAAGGCCGGTACACGGCCAAGGGCCAAGGTGCAGGGTTAGAACAACCCGGGGATCACCTCCTCCGCCTGTGAGGAGAAGCCGTCTTCGTTGCGGGCTAGGTAGTCGTTCCAGGTCTGTGCATCCCAGATTTCGGCACGAGCGCCAACTCCGATGATGACCAACTCTTTGGAAAGGTTCGCGTAGTCGCGAAGTAGCTGTGGCAGTAGCACTCGACCCTGCTTGTCAGGAGTCTCGTCAGTTGCGCCAGAGAGGAAAACGCGTAGGTAGCGACGAGCTTCTTCGTTGGTAACCGGTGCCTGGCGGATCTTCTCGTGCACGGAAGCGAATTCCTTGCTTGAAAAGACGTAGAGGCAGCGCTCTTGGCCACGGGTGATAACAACGCCGTCACCAAGCTCATCGCGGAACTTGGCAGGAAGGATTAGGCGGCCTTTTTCGTCCAGCTTGGGCGTGTGTGTACCAAGTAGCACTTCGACCCCTTTCCCAAGCTGTTTCCTCCACTTTACTCCACTTTCCTCCACTTTGGGTTATTTTGGCGTGTTTTATATCACGTTTTGGTCACCTTTTGTTAAACGAAAAAACCCCGCCGAAGCGGGGTCAAATCAGGTTTTTGCTATTCGTTGCCGAAGCGTTGATTCCAACGATCCTCAAAGAAGGTTGCCTTCGGTTTTTCTCCTGCGGCTGGAAGTTCCGGAAGCCTAAAGTTTGCGCTGGCAATTACTAGTCCGATGACCATCACCAGGAAGGCGACGACGCCAAAAAAAGCCACTTGCAGGGTCACGGCCAAGACCAAGAGACCTAGGCCAGAGAGCAGAATCAACACACCAAGCACCAGCTTTCCTGCCGATTGATTGGCACTGGTGGTGCTGGAAATGGTCTTAGCAAACTCGGCGTCTTGCGCCATTAGGTTGCGTTCCATCTCTTCGAGCAGTTTTTGCTCGCGCTCAGATAGTCCCATTGTGAACTCCGATCTTCCCTAATTGTAAACAGCGAAGCTCAGTTAGGCTATCCCTCATGTCTCAAGGTTTTCTGTTAAATCTGGTCCAGCACCGTTTGGATGTGTATTGCGACCTCAAGCGTTCTGAGCTAACCGAGATCTCAGAAGACTTGATTCCCATCATCGACTACACCCAGGATCTGCTTGCCGGCGGCAAGCGATTCCGCGCGCTGTTTGCCTTCTGGGCCTGGGCCGGGTACCAGGTTGTGGAGGTTGACACCACCAAACTGAGCGCTGAAACCCCTGTGGTTTCTGTTGCGGCAGCACTTGAAATGTTCCACGCTGCAGCCTTGGTTCACGATGACCTGCTGGACCAATCTGATACCCGCAGAGGAAAACCGGCGATCCACAAGCGATTTGAATCTCTGCACCAATCCAGCAGATTTGCCGGTAGCGCTGAGCGCTTTGGCGTAGCCGGGTCAGTTTTGGTTGGCGACATGATGCTCTCTTGGTCATCGGAGCTATTTGGTGATGCCCTGCTGCACTCCCCTGGCGAGGCTATTGAAGCATCCTGCCGAACTGAATTTTCGAAGATGCGTTTCGAGGTTATGGCAGGTCAGTACCTGGATGTCCTAGAGGAGAATGCCGCTCCGCTTCGCTCCAAATCTGAGGCGGTTGCCAGGGCTAATAAGGTCATGCTCTACAAGACCGCGAAATACAGCCTTGAAGCACCGCTACTAATCGGCGCAGCCCTAGGTGGCGCTCACGAATCGGAACTTAGAGGTCTTAGCAACTTCGGTATTCCGCTGGGTCTTGCCTTCCAGCTTCGCGATGACATCCTTGGCGTATTCGGTGACCCTCAGGTCACCGGTAAGCCTGCCGGAGATGACCTTCGTGAGGGCAAGAGAACTGTGTTGATTGGCCTGACTCTTGAAGCCTTGCCAGCAAGTGTTGCCAATATCTTTGAAGAGCTTTTGGTGAGCGGAGACCTCGATAGCGAGCAGATCGACTTTATGCGAAATGCGATCATCGATTCCGGAGCACTTGCCAAGACCGAAGCTCTGATTGAGCAATACTCGGATAGAGCAATTGAGGCGCTAGCTGAACTGGAAATCTCAGAGCAGGGCCGCAAAGAGCTTGCGAACCTAACTCAAGCGGTAATCAACCGCAGCAAGTAGGGGTTTAGCCCAGTGACTGGGCCGCTCTTCTAACTGGAGCCTTGTGGCCTTCTAGCAATGCCGAAATCGGAGTGCGACCAAGGTGCTCATTCTCGGCATAAATCCACTGAATGGCCTCATCGAGCGTCAAGCTGCAGTCAAGCAATAGGAACAGGGTTCCTCGAATGCTTGCCAGCGGCTCGCCATTTTGAATCAGGTGAGCTGGAATCATTGGCTGCTTCTCGACTCGGACACTAAAGAGCACATGCTCCTCGATAAGCCTTCTCACCTTGGATGCTGAAATACCGAGCTGCTCTGCAGCCTGGTCAATGGTTAGCCAGCTATCGACACCTGGAAGTGACATCGACTATCTCCTCTGGGTTTGAACGAGCTGCTCGGCCACCAAGAAGGCTAGCTCGAGAGATTGCATGTGGTTTAGGCGTGGGTCGCATACCGACTCGTAACGCTGCGCCAAAGTTGCTTCATCGATCATTTCAGATCCACCTAGGCACTCGGCGACATCGTCACCGGTTAGCTCAACGTGTAGACCACCCGGGTGAGTGCCCAGGGCGCGGTGAACCTCAAAGAAGCCCATAACTTCATCCATAACGTCTTCAAACCGTCGGGATTTGTAGCCGTTGGCTGTTGTGATGCCGTTGCCGTGCATTGGGTCAGTGATCCACAGCGGTGTTGAGCCGGACTCCTTGGCCGCTTCGATTAGCTTTGGCAACTCTTCGCGAATCTTGCCAGCACCCATGCGAGAAATCAGGGTCAATCGACCTGGCTCACGGTTTGGGTCGAGCTTGTCGATGATCTTCTTGAGGTCATCAACCGAGGTGGTCGGCCCAAGCTTTACACCCAGTGGGTTTCTAACTCTTGAGAAGAAGTCAAGGTGTGCACCGTCAAGCTGTCTGGTGCGCTCGCCAACCCAAATGAAGTGACCAGAGGTCACGTAAGGAGTGTCAGTGCGAGAGTCGATTCTGGTCATCGGACGCTCGTAATCAAACAGCAGCCCCTCGTGAGAAACAAAGAACTCGGTTGCTCGAAGTTCTGCAGAGTCAACTCCACAGGCCTCCATGAATCGCATGGCGCGATCGATGTCACCGGCAATTGACTCGTACTGCTTGTTTGCGGGGTTGTCAGTAAAACCCTTGTTCCAGGCGTGCACCTGACGAAGATCAGCAAATCCACCGGTGGTGAAGGCGCGAATCAGGTTCAGTGTGCTCGAAGAGGTGTGATAAGCCTGCATTAGGCGTCTGGCGTCGTTGCGACGAGACTCCTCGGTGAACTCATATCCGTTGACGGCATCGCCGCGGTAAGCCGGAAGGGTTACACCATCACGGGTTTCAAAATCAGAGGATCTTGGCTTGGCAAACTGCCCAGCCATGCGACCCATTTTGATTACAGGAAGAGACGAGCCATACATCAAGACAACTGCCATCTGCAGCACGGTCTTGATGCGGTTGCGAATACGATCTGCGGTTGCGTCAACAAAGGTCTCGGCGCAGTCACCGCCTTGCAGCAAGAATGCCTCTCCCCTAGCCGCTTGCGCCAAGCGCTCACGAAGGGTGTCTACCTCACCGGCGAAAACCAAAGGAGGCTGAACCGAAAGCTCTTTCTTAACCTGCTCAAGCACCTGTGCATCGGCCCAGGTTGGCTGCTGCTTAGCCTCGAGCTTGAGGTAGTTGTCTAATCCGAAGTCTGTCAATTTGTTCCCTTAGCTATGCGGCCCGAGCCATGCGGTTCTTTACGGTGGAGGCGTATACGTCCTCATACTCCTGATTGCTCAGCTGCATGATGTTGTAAACGATTAGATCGGTGACAGCGCGCAACACTGCGCGCTCCCCCTCCATGCCTGCAAATCTTGTGAAGTCCATTGGCTCGCCAATCACAACTCCAACTCGGCGAATCTTTGGGTATTTAGAACCAATTGGCTGCACCTTTTCGGTGTCAATCATGGCCACTGGAATAACTGGAACCTTGGCCTCGAGCACCATGCGTGCGATACCGGTACGACCGCGATAAAGCTTTGCATCTGGAGAACGAGTTCCCTCAGGGTAGATGCCGAGCAGTAGGCCACGCTCTAAAACGCCAAGGCCGGTGTTTAGCGAGTCCTCAGAAGCCTTACCGCCAGAGCGGTCAATCGGTAGCTGCCCGGTTGCCTTGAAGAACCAACGGATTAGCGCGCCTTTGACGCCCTTGCCGGTGAAGTAATCGCTCTTAGCCAAAAAGGTAACTGGTCTTCTTACCTTGAGCGGCAGAAAGATCGAGTCGGAGAAAGAAAGGTGATTTGAGGCCAAAATAGCGCCACCTGCGTTAGGCACGTTTTTGGAACCTTTGACCCACGGGCGAAACAGAATCTGCAGAATTGGGCCAAGAATGAAGTTCTTGATAATGAAATATGCCAATTTGTGCTCCAGTCGCGATGCTTACAGCTTAGCGAGCGACTCACGCGCTAGGTCGGCTGCGCCAATAACGCCGGCCTGATTTGTAAATTCGGCCGTCACAATCTTGGCCTCTGGTCTAAAGCCGCGAGCTGGAAGATCCTGCAGGAAACCTTCACGAATTGGTTCGAGAATCATTTCACCGGCTTCGGATAGTCCGCCGCCGATAACGTAAACCTGTGGGTCAAGCACAGCTGTGATGGTGGCCATGGCCTGACCCAGGTACCTTCCGGCTTCGCGGAAGAGGGAGTAAACCCCGGCATCGCCCTCCAAGAGCGCCTGGTAAACCTGTGCACCGGTTAGCTCTCCGACCTCGGCCTTGAGCTCACGCAACCTCTGGCCAGCGGGTCCAGCACTTCCAGCAAGCTTTTTTGCCGCCTTAAGCACCGCGGTTCCCGAGGAGTACTGCTCGACGCAGCCCTTACGACCGCAACCACACTGCTTGCCGTCCTGAACAACTCGTACGTGACCTAACTCGCCTGCTATTCCAAAGCCGCCACGACGAAGTTTGTAGTCAGCAACGACTGCGCCACCAACGCCAGTGCCCAGGGTCAGCATGACCATGTCCTTTGAGCCACGACCTGCGCCAAATTTGAATTCGGCCCAACCTGCAGCGTTGGCATCGTTTTCGATCACCAGTGGAAGGTCGAGGTGAACCTGGAGGCGGTCACGAAACGGCTCATTGCGCCAGTTCAAATTCGGCGCATACAAAATTGTGGATTGGTTTGCATCAATAAACCCGGCAGCAGCAACGCCAGCGCCAACCACTTCACCATCAGCGTGGTCCACAACATCGCGGATCAAATCCACAACGGTAGACACCATCAAGTCAGGGTCTTGAGCTGGCGAGGGAACCTTGGTCTCATAAAGAATTTGGCCATGCTCGTCTACTAGCGCACCAAGAATCTTGGTGCCACCGATGTCGATACCGACAGAGAGCATTTCTACCTCGTAAATTGACGAAGCTAAATTTTACCGCTTTGTGGAAAGGTTACAAAAAAACGGGAAAAAAGTTACATAGGTTGTAGCTCTCACACGCAAAGTGGCGATTAGAGTATTTGAAACTCGAATGGGAGAAAACAATGACGTTTTACGATGTGCCGCTGCTAGTGGAATCAAACCCACAGGAAAATGCCACAGATCTTTTGCTTGAGCGGGTTGCGAAGAACCCGAAGCACCCACTTTTTTCAAGACAGAACCCAGACAAGAGCTGGCGTGATGTCACAGCTGCCGACTTCCTAGCCGAGGTAAAGACTTTGGCCAAAGGCTTGATTGCCGCTGGCATTAAGCCTGGACAGGCCGTAGCCATCATGTCCAAGACCCGCTACGAGTGGTCGATGATCGACTTTGCGATTTGGTTCGCTGGAGCTGTAACGGTACCTATCTACGAGTCGAGCTCCCCTGCACAGATCGAGTGGATCCTTTCAGACTCAGATGCAGTTGCACTGTTTATTGAGAACGACGAGCACCAGTCACGTGTTGACCAGGTTCGCTCCAACACCCCTAGGGTTACTCAGATTTGGAAGATTGATTCCTCTGATTTCACCAAGCTGCACCAGGCTGGTGAGGGCGTGGCTGACGAGGTTTTGGAAACCGCTCGCACTAATGCAAAGCTCGCTGACTTGGCAACCATTGTCTACACCTCAGGTACCACTGGAAACCCAAAGGGTTGTGAGCTAACTCACCGCTCGCTGGTTGACCACTGCAAGAACGCAGCGGCTGAACTTCCTGAGATTGCTAACGACAGGCAGCACTCGCTGATCTTCTTGCCAATGGCTCACATCTTGGCTCGTTACGTATCAGTACTCTGCATCTACTCGGGCATCCGCGTCGGTCACCTAGGTGACACCAAGTTGGTCGGCGAGGTGCTTCCAGTATTCAAGCCAACATTCTTGCTTGCAGTGCCACGTGTATTCGAGAAGGTTTACAACGGTGCCGAACTAAAGGCAGAAGCCGCTGGCAAGGGAAAGATCTTCCGCGCAGCTGCAGAGACCGCTATCGAATACAGCAAGGCACTTGATGCCAAGGGCGGTCCATCACTCGGCCTGAAGGTAAAGCACGGATTATTCGACAAGTTGGTTTACTCCAAGCTACGCGCTGCCATGGGCGGCCAGGTCAAGTACGCAATTTCCGGTGGTGCTCCACTAGGTGCCCGTCTCGGTCACTTCTTCCGCGGAATCGGTCTAATCGTGCTTGAGGGCTACGGACTAACCGAGACTGCAGCAGCAGCGGTAATTGGCCGCGTCAGCTGGCAGAAGATCGGCAAGGTAGGACGAGCTCTTCCTGGCACCGGCATCAAGATTGCCGATGACGGTGAAGTTTGGCTTCGCGGCATCAACGTTATGCGTGGCTACTGGCGCAACGAGAGCGCCACTCGCGAGGCATTCTCTGACGACTGGTTCCACACCGGCGACATCGGCGAGTTGGACGAAGATGGCTTCTTGACCATTACCGGTCGTAAGAAGGAGATCTTGGTTACCGCTGGTGGCAAGAACGTAGCTCCAGCTCCGATTGAAGACCCGATCCGCGCTCACCCGCTGGTTGGTCAGGTTGTTGTGATTGGTGACGCCAAGCCGTTCATCTCCGCTTTGATTTCCTTGGACCCAGAGATGGTTCCTGTTTGGACCGCTAACAACGGCATCGCTGAGAAGCTGACCCTTGCAGAGGCAGCCAAGCACCCGAAGATTCGCGAAGAGATTGCTAACGCAATTGCAGTTGTAAACAAGAAGTTCTCAACTGCTGAGCAAATCAAGGAGTTTGAGATCTTGGATGTCGAGCTAACCGAGGCTTCCGGTCACCTGACTCCTTCGCTAAAGATCAAGCGCCCAAAGGTAATGGCTGACTTTGCCCTGCACGTAGACAGAATCTACGGCTAGGACAAAAACCAGGTCTGTTGACGCAGGTTGGCGAAAGCCAACCTGCGTTCTTCTTTTTCTAGACGATCTAGGTAGAGCAAACCTTTGAGGTGGTCACATTCATGCTGGAGAGCTTGAGCCAAAAGCCCCTCCCCTGAAATCTCAATCTGACTGCCGTCTAACTGGTAGCCACGGGCAGTCGCTTTTGGATATCTAGGAGTCTTATGCCAAAGCCCGGGGACTGACAGACAGCCCTCTTCCAAAAGCACTGGCTCGCCCTCGACCTTTACGATCTCTGGGTTTATTAGATAGCCGATCTTGCCGTCGACGTTGTAAGAAAAAGCCGCAAGGCCAACACCAATCTGAGTTGCTGCGACTCCAGCACGGCCGGGAAGGGCCGTGGTGTCGAGCAGGTCTTGAATCAGTCCTTTGACGGCATCAAAATCAGTGATTTCGCTGGTTGGCGATTTCAGAATCGGGTCGCCAAAAAGTCGAATTTCTCTTACTGCCACCGCAACCTACTCGATGACCGCGATTAGGTCTCCGCCTTCAACAGGGGTTGGACCTGCAACACCCAGTCGAACCACGCGCCCTGCGATAGGGGCAGCGATGTTGGCTTCCATCTTCATGGCCTCAATGCTGGCAATCGGCTGACCAACAAGCACGGTGTCTCCGATAGCGACCTTAGGCGTCACGACTCCCGTGAACGGAGCTGCAGCGTGACCAGGCTGGTTAGGGTCAGCCTTTTCTGCGCTGGCAACCGCAACCTGAATGCTGTGGTCACGAACGGTAATTGGTCTTAGCTGACCATTTAGCTTTGCCATTACCGAGCGGAAGCCCTTGAGGTCCGCCTCGCCGATAGCCTCAAGGCCAACAAATAGTTGGATCCCCTTGCGAAGTTCAACGACGTGCTCAACATCTGACTCGAGTCCGTACAGGTAATCGAGGGTTGCCAACTTGTCCAGCTGACCGTAGAGGTTGCTGGTGCGCTGGAAGTCCTTGGTTGGGCCTGGGAACAACAGTCGGTTCAGGGTGCTTCGAACCTCGGTGAAGTTCTTAGAGTTGAGCTTGACCAAATCTTCGTCGGATACCGGAGTAATCGAGATGTCCACGTTGCGACCGCTCAGGACCTTGGACCTGAATGGCTCTGGCCACCCACCAGGAAGGTCTCCTAGCTCCCCAGCCATAAAACCGACAACGCTTTGTGGGATGTCATAGTTCTGCGGGTTTTGCTCAAAGTCCTTCGGGTCAGCAGCCACCGCAACCAAGTGAAGAGCTAGATCGCCTACCACTTTCGAGGAAGGGGTTACCTTTGGAGGTCTTCCCAAGATTCGGTTTGCCTCGGCATACATCTCTTCGACTAGCTCAAAGCGATCCCCAAGACCCAGCGCAATTGCCTGCTGGCGCAAGTTGGATAGCTGGCCGCCTGGAATTTCGTGGCGGTAAACGCGACCGGTTGGACCTGGCAGGCCAGATTCAAATGGTGCATAAACTCTGCGGACAGCTTCCCAGTAAGGCTCTAGGTCGGTGACCTTGTCCAGGCTGATCTTGGTGTCGCGCTTTGTAAATGCCAGCGCTGCCACCAAAGCCGAAGCTGATGGCTGGCTGGTAGTTCCGGCCATTGGTGCACTTGCAACATCTACTGCGTCCACTCCGGCCTCAACCGCAGCCAACAACGTGGCCAGCTGGCCACCTGCGGTGTCGTGAGTGTGAAGGTGAACTGGAAGGTCAAAGCGCTCCCTTAGAGCCTTAACGAGAATCCTGGCAGCCTCTGGGCGCAAGAGCCCAGCCATGTCCTTGATGGCCAACACATGTGCACCAGCAGCAACGATCTTGTCCGCAAGGCTTAGGTAGTAATCAAGCGTGTATAGGGTCTCAGCTGGGTCGGTTAGGTTTCCGGTGTAGCTCATGGCAACCTCTGCCACCGCAGTTCCGGTATCCCTGACGGCAGTGATGGCTGGAAGCATTTGGTCGACATCGTTGAGCGCATCAAAGATGCGGAAGATGTCAACGCCGGTTCTAGCAGCTTCAAAAACGAAGGCTCTGGTTACTTCCTCAGGATATGGGGTGTAGCCAACGGTGTTTCTGCCTCGAAGCAGCATTTGAATACAAACGTTTGGCAGTGCTTCGCGGATCTGAGCTAGTCGATCCCAGGGGTCCTCCCCCAGAAAACGCAGTGCAACGTCGTATGTTGCGCCACCCCATGCCTCGATGGATAGTAGCTCCGGAGTCATGCGTGCAACATATGGGGCAGCTGCCACTAGGTCACGACCGCGAACTCGAGTTGCCAAGAGGGACTGGTGTGCATCGCGGAAGGTGGTGTCGGTAACCAAAACACGCTCTTGGTTTCGCATCCACTGCGCAAAGCCCAGTGGCCCTAGCTCGGCTAGTAGCTGCTTAGTTCCATTAGGTGCCTTAGCCGCGATGTCTAGGTTAGGAAGCTTGCGTGAAGGGTCAATCTTGCCTTCTCTGGTGCCCCAAGGCTTGTTGACAGTTACTTCAGCCAACCACTGCAACACCTTGGTGCCGCGGTCCTGGGAAACCTTGCCGTGCATAAGTTCCGGACGCTCGTCGATGAAGTGAGTGGAAAGCTCACCGGATGCAAAGGTCTCGTCATCTAAAACTGCCTGCAGGAAGTTGATGTTGGTGGCAACACCGCGGATTCGGAACTCCGCTAGCGCACGTTTGGCTCTTTCAACCGCTGAACTAAAGTCTCGACCTCTGGCAATTAGCTTCACCAACATCGAGTCAAAGTGCGGGGAGACTTCAGCACCAGTGGTTACCGTTCCACCATCAAGGCGAATACCAGCACCTCCCGGAGAGCGGTAGGTGGTGATCTTTCCGGTGTCCGGTCTAAAACCTGCGCTTGGATCCTCGGTTGTGATGCGGCACTGCAGCGCAAAGCCGTGAGGCTTGATGTCCTCTTGGCGAAGGCCGAGCTCCTCAAGAGTTGCACCGGCGGCAATTCTCAGCTGAGACTGAACTAGGTCGACATCGGTAATTTCCTCGGTGACAGTGTGCTCCACCTGAATACGAGGGTTCATCTCGATAAAGACGTGCTTGCCAGCGTTTGGTCCAACCGTGTCAATTAGGAACTCAACGGTTCCGGCATTCTGGTAACCAATCTCCTTGGCAAAGGCGATTGCGTCGCGGAACAATTGCTGCCTTAGTGCATCGTCCAACCTTGGGGCTGGGGCGATCTCGATGACCTTTTGGTTTCTGCGCTGGATGCTGCAGTCGCGCTCGTGCAGGTGAATGATGTTGCCGTGCATATCCGCAAGGATTTGAACTTCAATGTGTCGAGGGCGGATTACTGCCTGCTCTAGGAAAACCCTTGGGTCACCAAAAGCACTGCCAGCTTCACGCATTGCAGCCTCTAGTGACTGCAAAAGCTCTGATTCTTGGTCAACCTTGCGCATTCCGCGACCGCCGCCACCGGCGACTGCCTTTACAAATAGCGGGAAGCCGATCTTTTGAGCCTGAGGAACCAAAACATTCACATTATCCGAAGAATCGGTTGATGCCAAAACCGGGACGCCTGCGCGGATAGCCGCCAACTTGGCGTTTACCTTGTCACCGGCCAGCTCCAAAACTTCTGGGCCAGGACCGACGAAAACGATCCCGTTTTCTTTCGCCGCACGAGCAAGGTCTGGATTCTCGGACAAAAAGCCGTAGCCGGGGTAAATGGCGTCAGCGCCTGACTCCTTGGCAACGCGGATCATTTCTGAGACAGACAGGTAAGCCTTGACCGGCGATCCCTCGGCGTTAATTTCGTAGGCCTCGTCGGCTTTTAGGCGGTGAACGGAGTTGCGATCCTCAAAGGGATAGACGGCAACCGTAGAAGCGCCGGTCTCATATGCAGCACGGAATGCACGAACTGCTATCTCGCCGCGGTTAGCAACCAAAATTTTCTTGAACATAGAACCTCACTGAAACGGTGGGGTGCTTCGGCGAACCCGTGTATAAAAAGGTAGCCTATTGCAGTGCAAGTTCTAAGTGTGAGCTCTTTAAAGGGTGGCGTCGGAAAAACTACCGTCGCTTTGGGCCTGGCTTCGGCTGCCCTGAATAAGGGTTTGAACACTTTGTTGGTTGACCTTGACCCTCAGTGTGACGCAACCAGCGGCCTCGGTGCCGTAAGCGACTTCGGAACTTCGGTCGCAGAAGTGCTGCAATCCCCCAAGCTTCCAATTATTCGAAGGGCTATCGTCCCATCGCCATGGAATGCCAGCTCCAAAATGGATGTCCTGGTTGGATCCCCTCGTTCTCTACTTCTGGACAACCCAGCGCCTTCGGTTGCCGATGTCTGGAAGCTAGAAGAAGTTCTAACCCAGATTGAAGACGAATACGACCTAGTAATTATTGACACACCGCCTTCGATCAATGCCCTCACCAGAACCGCTTGGGTTGCATCCGATCGAGTGATCCTCGTTACCGAGCCTTCGCTTTACTCTGTTATCGCAGCCGATCGCGCTCGCAAGGCAATCGCCGAGATTAGCGCCAAGCTAACCCCAAGACTTCAGTTGCTAGGCGTTGTGGTAAACCGACTACGTCCTCAGTCAAACGAGCACGAATACCGCATCAAAGAACTGCGCGAGATGTTCGGTGAGCAGCTACTAATGCCTTTCTTCGAGGAGCGCGCAGCGATTCAGCAGTCCACCGGAGCTGCTCGCCCTATTCACGCATGGCCCGCTGAAGGCGCTGCCGAAATTGCAAAGGCCTTTGACTGGCTATTGGCTGGAGCGGTTTCTGACATTGACCACGGAACCGAGCGTCGCGATCGAGTCGGCGTTGTTGGACGTGCCACTAGAGGCAGAGCTAACCCAATTACAGAGTTAATGCCGAGTGAAGAAGCCCCGCAGTCAAGGGCAGAAGCTAAAAAGAAGCGTTGGTTTAGACGCTAAGAAATCTTGCGAGCTCTACGAGCCGCTAGTTCATCTTGAATGTTGGCCTCTTCAGCCGCAAAGTCAACCAGAGTTGCCTCTACTTCGCGAAGCACGCGACCAACCGCAATTCCAAATACACCCTGGCCTTGACCAAGTAGGTCAATAACTTCGTCCTGCGAGGTGCAGAGGTAAACCCTTGCGCCGTCAGACATCAAAGTGGTGTTGCTCAAATCACTCATACCAGCAGCACGAAGCTGTTCAACAGCCAAACGAATCTGTTGCAGGGATACGCCGGTGTCGAGCAGGCGCTTTACAAGCTTTAGAACCAAGATGTCGCGGAAAGCATAGAGACGCTGAGAGCCAGAACCAGTTGCACTCTGGATCGAAGGGATTACCAAACCGGTTCGATCCCAGTAGTCAAGCTGGCGATAAGAGATGCCAGCGGCTGCGGCCGCAGACGCACCACGGTAACCGATGTCCTGCGATGGCAGTCCGTCGGTGAACAGCATTGGGGATTGATACTCCACTTTGCATTCTCCCTGTGGTCAAGTTCCGTTAAGTCTGCCTTCAACCTGAGGTTTATGGTTTATCCACAGCTCGGCGTGTCGAAACCTAGTTCTCGATGGAGTCGATGGCCTCGGAGATTAGGTGAGAGCGAATTGCGCCAAAGCGCTCGGCGATCTCGCGGGCGATGTGACCAGCCCTGGCGGCGGATTCTGGAGCTTTCTTTCGCAGGACCGGCTCGGTAACTCCGGTAATAATTCCAACTTCGCGCTCGGCGGCGGACTTTAGACCTCTGAGGTGCCTTGGCTGAATTCCAAACTGCTCAAGTCCAACCAGAGCAAATGCAATTTCAACCTCGTGGGAAGAGTGAGGCTGAGCACCAAAAAGCCCAAGCTCTGCTCCCTCACGGAAGGCTAGGTCGCTCAATCCAGTTTCAGCCTTGAGCTGCGCGGTTGAGAATCGCTGACCCTTGCGCAAAGAACCTGGGTTAGTTGGAGGAAGAAGTGGCTGACGCCCTGCGTCGATTTCATCTAGGTAGTCGCGAATAACCTTCAGCGGCAAATACTGGTCGCGCTGCAAGGTCAGAATGATGCGAATTCGCTCAATCTGAGACTCCGAGTACTTACGGTAACCCGAGTCGGTGCGGTCTGGAGTGATCAGGCCCTGGTCCTCTAGAAAGCGAAGCTTGGAAGGACTTAGGTCAGAGAAGTCAGGCTTGAGTACCCCAAGCACCTGACCGATTGTGTAGAGCTTGAGGTGGTCTTGGATTTTCCTTACGGCGTTATCCATTACTACCTGTCCTTATCCGAAGCAAAAAAGGTCATCCGGAACTTGCCAATTTGGACTTCGTCACCGTGGCTCAAATCCGCAGAATCTACCCTTGAACCAACAGCATAGGTTCCATTCATGGAGCCCAAATCCGTAACGCTAAATCTGTTACCAGATCGTATAAATTCAGCGTGCTTTCGAGAGACGGTCACGTCATCCAAGAAGATGTCAGCATCAGGGTGGCGACCTGCGACGGTTACGTCCTGGTCCAAAAGGAACCTCGAGCCAACTCCGGCACCTCGTCTAACAATTAGAAGTGCAGAGCCTGCAGGCAAAGCCGAAACAGCTGCTTGTTCTTCTGGGGAAAGAGAGTCTGCGTCCTGAGGAACCAGGTCTTCTGCAAAGCGAGCAGTTTCGTCGCTTGACTGAAAATCCTTGGCCACGTGGTCCTCCCCTTGAACCACAATGCTAGGGGATTTAAGCCTTGCTAGAAACCAAATCTTTAACTTGCTTGACGTAAATAAAACCTGCCAGCCAATACAGTCCGACTCCCCAGTATGCAAAGCCCCAAGAAAGCGGCAAAATTACAAATTCGGCGGCTGGCCAAAGGTCGGCTAGCAGCATCAACGGAAGAGCGTAAAGCAGTGCAAAGGTTCCGGCCTTGCCCAGGAAGTGCACCGGCAGAGGTCCATAGCCGTGAGTTGCCAAAACTGGATAGACAATCAATAGCATCACGTCTCTGGCAATAACTGCAACAGCCAGCCATGCTGGGACGTTGCCGTTGATTACAAGGCCGATCAAGCTCGCAAAAATGTATAGGCGGTCAGCCGCGGGATCAAGCACGCGGCCAAGTTCTGTGATTTGGTTAAAGCGCCTGGCAATCTGACCATCAAGCCAGTCCGACGCACCGGCAAAAGCCAGAACCCCTAGGGCCCAGAACATGTGGTCGCTGAGTAAAAGCCAAAGAAAGACTGGAACCAAGACGAGTCGCAAAATGCTCAGCATATTTGGAATGCTGCGCAACTCTTCCCGAAGGCTCATGAGCCAGATTCTAATGCCGAGAGACTCTAAACCAGGCCAGCTCGCCTAAGCACTTCCGTGACGTTTTTATACTCATTGAACGCGTAGAGGTGGATGCCTGGAGCACCACGACTGACAAGCTCTTTGACCAAACCAGTGGCCCAGGAAATACCAATCTCCTTGCGCGCTGCCGAGTCTGCGGCATCCGACAAAGATCTTGAGAGTTCAATTGGCTCTCGTTCTCCGGTTAGCTCCAGCACGCGATGTAAGCGTTTATCAGAGATGATCGGCATGATTCCCGGAATGATTGGAATAGTGATGCCATTGCTCTTCGATAGCTCGACGAAATCGAAGTAATCATCGGCATAGAAAAACAACTGGGTAATGGCGAAGTCTGCACCGGCGTCTTGCTTCGCCTTGAGTGCGAGCAAGTCGGCGCGGCTCGTTCCAGATTCAGGATGCCCATTTGGGAAAGCTGCTACAGCGATTCTTCCGGAGTGCTCCACCCCGCGAATAACCTGCACCAGTTCACTCGCTGATCGAAGTGACTCTTCGGGCAATTGCTGCTGACCCTGAGGAAAATCACCGCGAAGTGCAAGGAAATCTTGGATGCCTGCCTCAAAGAAGCCGCCGAGAATGCTCTGCACCTGTGCCTTGGTGGTGCCAACGCAAGTCAGGTGTGCTAGCGGCATGGCACTCGTTTGCTGGCGAATGTAATTGAGAACTTCGATTGATCCGTTGGTGTCTGAACCGCCCGCACCAAAAGTTACTGAGATAAAACTTGGGTTCAGTTTTCCCAAATTGTCGATGGCTTCGTAAAGAGACTGCGCTCCATCCGAATCGCGCGGCGGATACACCTCAAAAGAGATGGGAATTGACATTATGCCTCCGCAGACTTGTCTTAGCGGGGCCCCGCGTTGACTTCTAATTCTAGATTGGACAGGGAGATACGCCAAAGCGATTCGAAATACTACGTAATCTGGCTAGCCCCGAATGGTGATTATTACCCGGCCTAGCATTTGCGTGGCAGAGGTGGATCGACTCTGAACCCAAACACTGGAGTTCGGGAGCACAAACTTCACCTGGCTGCAAGTAGTTTTGGCTCGCAGTCTGACCTGAACCCTTGCGTGATGGGTCATCCCCGGGCGGATAAGACCGGTGCAAACCACCTTCGAGACCCCTGAGTCGAGCAGAAGCCTTGAAATGAACTGTCGCTGCGAGGGATTCAAAGTTGTTTTGGCAACATTGAATTTTGGTACCGCAAACGTCTTCCCGACAAGAGCCGATTGAGTAGACGCTGGGCTTGCCTTTACCATCAGTGCTTTGAGTTTTACAAAGCGACCGGAATTCGACTCCAAGGTTAGATCGTGAGCTCCCAGTGGTATCGAGCTAGGAACAAGGATGCTCAGGGCAGTCAGGGATGAGGCGGAAATAGTCGCACTCACCGAGCCAATAAGCACGCGATTCACGACATCAAGCGATGACCCCTCTAGCGTCAGTAACAATCCAGGAGAAGATGTGTAGGTTCCCAACAGGACCGGTGTGCGCTCCCCCGATCCTTGGTTGCCACCCACGTTCCCCGAATTGGAACTTGTTGAGGACGTCGAAGAGCTAACTGTGGACGAGTTAGAAACCTGGCCCGGCGGAGTTTCGTTTGGGGCAGGCGGAAGTGGCGGCGGTGATCCCGGGTTGGTTATGGCAATGGGGCAAGAATTACTGCTCAGAGAAGTATTGCCAGACAGTGCTCGAAGCTTTGGAGTGGCAATTGCCTCACTGCAATCAAAGCCCCAATTCGAAACAAAGTCCCATCCAATAAAAGTGGCCTTCATTCGAAGTTGCATAACCGTTGACGGCACAACTTTGGAAGATGACGGAATTGTGTACGAGGAACTTATCGATCCCGAACCAAATGCCATTATGCCGTCGATCACTGTTACTAATGGATCAAGCCATCTACCGGTCGAGCCACTGACCGACCACCCCGGAGATTGGGAAAGCGTGCCAATGTTGTAACTGTTTTCTATTCGAGCTGTATTGGTAACGCGAGAAACTAAACCGCCAAGAAAGGAATTTGCCACAATCTGGCCGGAGTTGTAAGAGTTCTTCGCACTTAGGAAATTGACTCGGCCTGCAAGTCCGCCGGTGATTCCATCCCTTGTGGTAATCACACCTGCATTGTGGCTTTCCTCGATAGAAAGCTGCGTGGCCTGACCGATGAGGCCGCCTGCAGTCGAACCCCACAGCGAGATATTTCCGAAATTAGCGCTCTGAAAGAAATGTGCTTGAAGGGCATAACCGACCAGACCGGCGGCATGGTTTCCTGTTGTGATCTGTTCGAACACGGCACCGCTGACTTCCCCGTAATTAACCGATGCAGAAATTGTCGCAACGCCAGCAGATCCGACAAAACCGCCAGTTTCGGATATGCCCATAACGGCACCTGAATTAACCGATTGATTGATGTCGATTTGCTCGCCGAAGCCAATAAATCCTCCTGCGGAGAGAACCGTAGTTAATGATTGGGCTTCGATGCGTGCTTGATTTACAGAGGATGTTATAACTGCTGACTGCGAGACGTGGCCGAATAGTCCACCGACCGACGCAGCGCCCCTAACCCAACCCGTTACATGCACAGCCGAAGCCAACACGTTCTCTAAAACGCCTACCAAGCCACCAACCCGGACGTACCCCGACACGCTAGCCGAGATAGTCAGGTTTGAAAGAATCAAATTTCCGGATGAGCGGCCTCCGACGAAGCCGGTTGAAAACTCCTCTTCGTTAGTAATGCTGTTGTGGGCTGCTCCCGTAACTGTCCCCGAGAGGGCCAAGTTTTTAATTTCAGCACCAGTTAGCCAGGCAAATAAACCTGCCGACGCCACATTTAGGCTTGGGATAGAAGGCGAATACATTCCTTCAATGTTCAAGTTCAAAATGCTATGGCCTTGGCCATCGAAGGACCCTTGAAACCGATTAATGTTTCCGACTGATACATAGCCGATGGCGCGTCGAGTGAAGGAGCTGGCCCCATTGAGGTTGATGTCTCGCGTGAGTACGTAGTTGCCACCGGGATTCTGAGCTTCGCAATCGGTAGTTTCCCAAAGTGAAGCAGAGTCGCTGATCTGCCAAGGGTTGTTTGCTGATCCTGCGCCCAGATAACCTGCTGTGGTCAAGTCACAAATCGAGTTGTTGATTGTTATTGCGTTCGGATTAGTAGCAGCTTTGGCAGGGAGGGTCGAAAAGCTCAGAGTCAAAAGCGCGAAAACCACCGCAATGGCCCAACCTCGAAGATTTCGAGCGGACAAAAAGTTTGATTGGCTCGACATGCGTTATCGCCCCTGATTCAAACTACTCTAAGCCCCGATGCACGGGTATCCGTAGATACAGCCTAACTTGCGGTTCCGACATTCTCATGGAGGCCGAGAACTCTTTCAGAATTCTCCAAGTTCCCCGGTCGGGCTGGCGGGATTTGAACCCACGACCCCTTGACCCCCAG
>JBEGUQ010000004.1:0-28596 GCA_041178805.1 Actinomycetota bacterium | reverse complement strand
TCATTTGCCTCTAGCGCTTCGCTATACGAGGTTGGTTTCAACCACTTCTTCAAGGGTCACGATCACCCACAAGGTGCTGACTCGATCTTCGTTCAGGGACATGCCTCCCCTGGTCCATACGCGAGAGCCTTCCTAGAGGGCCGAATCTCCGCAGACGAAATGGACAATTTCCGCCAGGAGAAGTCCCGTCCAAAGCCAGGACGCGGCCTGCCTAGCTATCCGCACCCAAGATTAATGCCGGACTTCTGGCAGTTCCCAACCGTTTCGATGGGCCTTGGCCCGATCAACGCGATCTACCAGGCGCAATTCAACCGCTTCCTAGATGGTCGTGGCTTCAAGGACACCTCACAGCAGCACGTTTGGGCATTCCTTGGCGATGGTGAGCTTGATGAGGTTGAGAGCCGCGGTGCTCTGCAGCTTGCGGCAAACGAGCAGCTAGACAACCTGACCTTCGTGGTAAACGCGAACCTTCAGCGCCTTGACGGTCCGGTTCGAGGTAACGGCAAGATCATTCAGGAGCTTGAATCCTTCTTCCGCGGTGCCGGTTGGAATGTAATAAAGGTCATCTGGGGTCGCGAATGGGACAGCCTTTTGGCTAATGACCACGAGGGTGCCTTGGTGAACTTGATGAACCGCACCCCGGATGGCGACTACCAGACCTACAAGACCGAGTCGGGCAAGTTCGTTCGCGAGAACTTCTTCGCCCGCGATCCAAAGACCCTGCAGCTTGTGGATCACCTTTCTGACGACCAGATTTGGGACCTCAAGCGCGGTGGTCACGACTACAACAAGATTTACGCCGCATACCAGGCTGCGATCAACCACAAGGGCCAGCCAACCGTCATCATCGCAAAGACGATCAAGGGATACGGTCTTGGCAAGAGATTCGAGGGTCGCAACGCAACCCACCAGATGAAGAAGATGACTCTGGATGACCTCAAGGACTTCAGAGATGCAATGCGCGTGCCAATCTCTGACGCACAGCTCGAGGCAGATCCATACCAGCCGCCTTATTTCACCCCTGGCAATGACAGCCCAGAAATTCAGTACATGCACGAGCGTCGTCGCGAGCTCGGCGGTTACCTGCCTGAACGCCGAACCAAGTACGTTGACTTCGCGCTTCCAGAAGAGAAGGCGTACGCAGTTCCACGCGCCGGCTCTGGTAACCAAGAAGTCGCCACCACAATGGCGTTTGTTCGCATGCTGAAGGACCTACTAAAGGCCGACGGCACCGGTGAGCGAATCCAGATGATCATTCCGGATGAGGCTCGCACCTTTGGTATGGATGCATTCTTCCCAACCGCAAAGATCTACAACCCGAATGGCCAGAAGTACATGTCGGTGGACCGCGACTTGCTTCTTAGTTACAAGGAAGCACCGAACGGTCAGATCTTGCACACTGGAATCAATGAAGCCGGCTCAATGGCAGCCTTCACTGCTTCCGGAACCAGCTATGCCACTCACGGCCAGCCAATCATTCCGATCTATGTCTTCTACTCGATGTTTGGATTCCAGCGCACCGCAGACCAGGTCTGGCTAGCTGGCGACCAGATGGCTCGTGGTTTCATGATCGGTGCAACCGCTGGTAGAACCACTTTGACCGGTGAGGGCCTCCAGCACGCTGACGGTCACTCACTTGTCATCGCCAGCACAAACGCTGCGGTAGTTGCCTACGACCCTGCATATGGTTATGAGATTGCTCACATCACCAAGGCTGGTCTTGAGCGCATGTATGGCGGCAACCACCAAGATCCAAACGTCATCTACTACCTAACCGTCTACAACGAGCCAATGCTTCAGCCTGCTGAGCCAGCAGAGGTTGATGTCGATGGCATCCTCAAGGGAATGCACTTGATCTCGAAGAACTCGGCCGAGGGTCACAAGGCTCAGATTCTTGCTTCTGGTGTCTCGGTTCCTTGGGCGCTTGAAGCGCAGCAGCTACTTTTGGAGTGGGGCGTTTCCGCTGATGTTTGGTCTGTCACCAGCTGGGGCGAACTTCGTCGCGATGGTTTGGCAGCAGACGAGCGCAAGTTCCTTTACCCGAACGAAGAAGCTCCGGTTTCATATGTCGCCCAGAAGCTATCCGAAGCTAAGGGTCCAAAGCTCGGTGTCTCTGACTTTATGCACGCAGTTCCAGACATGATCCGTCCTTGGGTTCCTGGCTCCTACGCAACACTGGGAGCGGATGGCTTTGGTTTCTCGGACACTAGACCTGCAGCTAGAAGGCACTTCAAGATTGATGGCCCTTCGATTGCGGTTCGAATTCTTGAGCAGCTAGTCGAGAAGGACAAGATCGATCGCTCTGTTCCTCAGCAGGCAATCGACAAGTACCGCCTTCACGATGTAAACGCTGGCACCAGTGGATCGGCCGGTGGGGACGCCTAAGCACCTCGCCTGGCTGCAATCGATAGCTGGCGAGCTCGCAACAGCGACGCTGAGTCGCTTGGATGAGACCTTGCCCTGGTATCGGTCGATGCCACCGGCAAGACGCGCAGCCATCGGTTCTGTTGCTCAAAACGGAATCACCAGCTTTATTCAGTGGTACCAAGACCCATCTAGCCAACCGTGGGTTGCGGCTGATGTGTTTGGAAACGCACCTAGAGAACTTCTTCGCTCAATCTCTCTCCAAGAGACCCTGCAGCTAATTCAAGTCGTCGTTGAGATGGTTGAAGACCGTGTAGTTGCAGAGCACCCAGACCTCACAGAGTCAGTCCTTCGCTACTCCAGAGACATCGCCTTTAGCGCAGCGGATGTTTACGCCAAAGCTGCTGAGGCTCGCGGGCTCTGGGATGCCCGCCTAGAAGCACTAGTTGTCGACAGCATCATTTCTGGCGAGACCTCGCAGGAAATTAGTTCCCGTGTGGCAGCGCTTGGTTGGAGAAGCGACGGTCAGGTCGCGGTGCTTTTGGGAATCGCAAACCCATCTCCAGATCCAGACGCTATGCGAAAGATTGCCCGAAAAGCAGGAAGTGATTTGCTTCTTGGTATCCAAGGCAGGCGTCAGGTAGTGGTCATTGGATTGATGGTGAGTTCGGAAAAGCCAGAGCTCGCAATCCAGCAAATCGCAACTCAGCTTGAGGGTTTCTTTGGCCAGGGTCCGCTGATTCTGGGTACCACTGTCGCCACCGTATCCGACGCCCCTCGAAGCGCAAAGAGCGCACTTGCTGCGCACTCGGTTGCAGTCAGCATTGGAGCAATCAAGCGTCCACTGGCAGCGGATGAGCTATTGCCAGAAAGGGCGCTGGCTGGCGATTCTCTAGCCAGACAAACTCTGATCGAGACTTATTACCTTCCGCTAGCTAAAAGCTCCCCTGAGCTCCTTGGGACGCTACGGGCATACCTCGAATGCGGCCGCTCATTAGAGACCACGGCAAAATCACTATTCGTTCACGCCAACACAGTTCGCTATCGCCTAAAGCGCATTTACGAGGAAATATCCGCAGACCCCACCGATGCCCGCACCGGATTCGTGTTGCAGGTGGCTTTGATACTCGGTGCAATCAATGACAATGAATTTGGATTGAAAAGGTAGTTTGATTAGATGCGTATTTTGATGTGCCCGGGGCAAGGCTCCCAATCTGAGGGTTTTCTGAACGAGTGGTTTTCCAATGTCCCAGGATTCAAGCAAAAGATTGTTGAGCTGGGGGAAGCGGCCGGCAAGGACCTCGTTCGTCTAGGAACGACAGCGTCCGAAGATGAAATCAAGGCAACCGAGAACGCGCAACCTTTGATCGTTGCCGCATCAATCGCCGCAGCCCGCACCGCCATTGATCTTTCTGACTTTGACGGTGTAGTTGGACACTCAGTCGGCGAATTCGCAGCTGCTGCAATCTCTGGTGTGCTCTCCGATGAGGACGCAATGAAGTTGGTTGCGGTAAGAGCCAATGCGATGGCTGAGGCCGCAAAGCTAGAAGAAACCTCAATGGCGGCCATCCTGGGTGGCGAACAGGAAATCGTACTTGCTGCATTAGCCGAATTGGGACTCTCTGCGGCTAACTACAACGGTGCAGGTCAGATTGTGGCAGCCGGAAGTAAGGCGGCGATTGCCCATCTGGTAGCTACTCCCCCAGAAAAAGCTCGCGTGATTGAGCTAAAGGTCGCCGGTGCATTCCACACCCATTTCATGCAGCCAGCAGTCGACAAGCTAAGTGAAGCGGCAGCCCAGGTTTCGGCTAACACTCCCCAGAAAAAGCTCTGGAGCAATGTTGACGGTTCATTGGTCTCCAGTGGCGAACAGTTCTTGGCTAGTTTGGTTTCGCAAGTTTCCAACCCAGTGCGATGGGATCTTTGCATGGCAACAATGGACCAACTCTCAGCAACCGTGATTGAGCTTCCGCCGGCGGGAGCGCTTGCGGGCCTCGCTAAGCGTGGAATGCCAAACTCCACGGCTGTAGCCCTAAAGAATCCATCAGACCTCGAGAAAATCGGAGCGTAATGAAGACTCTCAATCAAACCAAGACCGTCGAGTTCACCAGAATTTACGCGCTCGGCGCTTCCAGGGGTCACCAGACCGTCACCAACGATGACATTGCTGGTCCTATCGATTCCTCGGATGAGTGGATCAGACAGCGCACCGGAATCATCACCAGAAAGCGTGCCGACAAAGAGCAGTCGCTATTGGACATGGCAGTCGAGGCTTCTAACGAAGCAATCAAGAAGTCCGGTATTGCCCCGGACGAGATTGGTGCCGTCATCTTGGCCACCATCACCTTCCCTTACCAAACTCCTTCCGGCGCATCACTATTAGCCGAGAAGGTCGGTGCTCACGGCGCTGCCGCCTATGACATCTCCGCAGCTTGTGCGGGCTATTGCTACGGAATCGCCCAGGCCGATGCATTGGTGCGAGCAGGAACCAGCAAGTACGTGCTCGTCGTCGGTGGCGAGAAGCTATCCGACTTCATTGACCCAGCAGATCGATCTATTAGCTTCCTACTTGGCGATGGTGCTGGTGCCGCGATTGTTGGTCCTAGCGATCACCCAGGTATCTCGAAGTCCGTTTGGGGTTCCGACGGAGCTAACTGGGACAAGGTCGGCATGACCAGCTCAATTCTTGATTTCAGGGATGGCAAAGCTGAGTGGCCAACCTTGATCCAGGAGGGCCAGTCGGTCTTCCGATGGGCGGTTTGGGAGATGGCAAAGGTAGCTAAGCAGGCTCTCGCTGAATCCGGTCTTGAGGCGAGCGATCTAAGCGCGCTCGTTACCCACCAGGCAAACATCCGAATCATCGACGAGTTCGCCAAGCAGCTTGAACTTCCAGAGAGTGTCGTTGTAGCAAGAGACATCGTGGATACCGGAAACACTTCTGCAGCTTCTATCCCTCTTGCAATGCACCGACTATTGGCTGAGGGCAAAGTAAAGAGCGGTGGTTACGCTCTTGAAATTGGCTTCGGCGCGGGGCTTGCCTTCGCGGCGCAAGTGGTAGAACTGCCGTAAAATAAACCGACTCAATCACAAGGAGAAAAATGGCTCTTTCACAGGCAGAAGTCCTAGCCGGACTTGCAGAACTAGTAAACGACGAGACCGGTATCGCTGCTGACGCAGTTCAGATGGACAAGTCTTTCACTGACGACCTAGACATCGACTCGATTTCGATGATGACCATCGTGGTAAACGCTGAGGACAAGTTCAGCGTGAAGATCCCAGACGAGGAAGTAAAGAACCTCATCACCGTAGCTGACGCGGTTAACTTCATCACCGCAGCACAGGCTTAGTAACAGCATGCGTCGCGTCGTCGTCACCGGGATTGGTGCAACCACACCATTGGGTGGCGACGCCGCGTCCAGCTGGGCAAACCTTCTAGCCGGTCAGTCCGGTATTTCCACCCTGGATCAGGAGTGGGTAGCAAGACACGAACTTCCAGTTACCTTTGCAGGGCAGGCCAGAGTTGCCGCCAGCGAGATTCTCACACCACAAGAGGCTAAACGCCTGGACCCTTCAAGCCAGTTCGCACTGATTGCAGCGCGCCAGGCCTGGGAAGATGCCGGCTCCCCTGAGGTTGAGCCTGAACGACTTGCAGTTGACTTTGCCACCGGAATCGGTGGCGTGTGGACACTTTTGGATGCCTACGACACTCTTCGTGAGCGCGGTCCAAGAAGAGTTTTGCCAATGACTGTTCCAATGCTTATGGCCAATGGGCCAGCTGCGGCAATCGGCATGGATCTTGGTGCACGAGCTGGTGTCCGCACCGCGGTTTCTGCATGCGCGTCGGGCAACGAGTCGATTGCCAATGCGTTCCACAGAATTCAAACCGGCGAGGCAGATGTAGTGGTAGCAGGTGGTGCGGAAGCCGCAATCCACCCACTTCCAATCGCTGCATTCGCTGCCATGCACGCGCTCTCTAAGCGCAACGATGACCCAACAAAGGCTTCAAGGCCTTATGACGTTGACCGCGATGGTTTCGTAATGGGTGAAGGTGCCGGTGCATTGGTACTCGAGCCTCTTGAATCTGCTTTGGCACGTGGAGCAAAGATTTACTGTGAAATCGTAGGTGGATCTGTGACTTCGGACGCCTACCACATCACCGCACCAGACCCAGAGGGCTCAGGAGCTGCTCGTGCGGTTCTAGCGGCACTGGCGCAGGCTGGAGCAGACATCAAGGACGTTGAGCACGTAAACGCTCACGCCACGTCAACCCCTGTTGGCGACATCGCCGAATACACAGCAATCAAGCGAGTATTTGGTGATCACGCCCAGAACTTGTTGGTTGCAGCCACAAAGTCAGCCACCGGTCACCTACTCGGCGGAGCTGGAGCAGTTGAGGCAGTGTTTACGATTTTGGCTCTGAAGGAACAGCTGGTTCCTCCAACTATCAACCTGGACAACCAAGACCCTGCGATCGACCTAAATGTCCCTCGCACTCCAACCAAGCTAGCTCGCCCAGATGCAATCGCAATCAGCAATAGCTTTGGCTTTGGTGGCCACAACGCAGTACTAGCCTTCAGAAACGTCTAGACGGCCCTAGGAAGCGCTATCGCGTACTCCGCGACCTTTCTATAGGGTTCGACCAAGTCAAGCCATGGAACGCCTGTGAGCCTTCTAAACCCTCGAGAGAAATCAGATAGGTTTCCGCGAGTTTCCAAAAGTAGCTGTTCTAGCTGGCCGACGCGTAGCACCACTTCCCCGGCCTGATCAAACTCGTTCCTGCATATGCCCAAGGATGGGTGGTGCAAGTAGCGCTCCGAGTAATCCGCAAAGCTATTGAGTTCAAAGGTGGCCTTCGTCTTTGCAAGGGCTGCAACTAGCTGTGGGATTTGCTCTTCAGGCAGCTCGGACTGGCTTCGAAGTTGAACGGTGTTCACTTCCAGAGGTTGCCCGTAAAAAGAGGCGGACATGCCAAACTCGGCCAAAATGCTATTGATTTGGCCCATCGCTTCGACGGGTGCGCTAAACACCCATAAATCGACGTTTGGCAATTTCCTCCGATCCAGATCCGTCTTCCCCTACGTTCTGAACCGGTTTAGGAACGATAAACCCAAAGACCGAGAGTTGTCAAACAATCTCAGTTATCTCTCCTAGGATTTCTAGCGATGAGCAAACTATATTTCCGCTTCGGGGCAATGAACTCGGGCAAGAGCACCTCGCTACTTCAAGCAGCCTTCAACTATGAGGAGCGCTCCCAGCATGTTTTGCTTGCCAAGCCTGCAATCGACTCCAAGGGTGACCGCAGCATCGTCTCCCGCCTAGGCGTTACCCGCCAGGTTGACTTTCTTGTTGAGCCAACGCAAAACCTTCGCACGCTTTTCGCCGAACACGTGACCGCATTCAAAAAAGAGACCGGGGAATCGATTGCCTGCCTTTTGATTGACGAGGCACAGTTTTTGAGCCGTGAGCAAGTCGATCAGTGCCTTGAGATTGCGGTGCTGGATGGGGTCCCAGTTTTGGCATACGGAATTCGCACGGATTTCAAGACCAATGCCTTCCCTGGCTCAATGCGACTACTTGAGATTTCTCACTCCCTCGAGGAGCTAAAGACCATCTGCCGTTGCGGACGAAAGGCGATGTTCAATGGCCGCCTACTCAATGGCAAGTTCACTTTTGATGGCGAGCAGGTAGCTATTGACGGCGACAAGGTGACCTATGAGTCACTCTGCGCTAGCTGTTACCTATCACAGAAGCCCTAAGGTCTAGCTTTTCTGGCCTTGAGGAATCGAATCAAAAGCTGGATGCATATAAACGCGAGAACGGCGTAAACCACGTAGTCAATGATCGAGGAGAAGCGTTCCGCTACCTCCCAGTTTTCACCCAACACATAACCGGCGCTAATCCAAGCCGAGTTCCATATCAAGCTACCCAAACCGGTAAAGGCGAAGAATTTCAACGGACTCATACGGGTTAGTCCCGCTGGGATGCTGACCAGTGATCTAACCACCGGTATCAGTCGACCAAACAAAACTACTTGGATGCCGTGACGCTCAAACCAAGTCACTGCCTTGTCAAAGTCTTTTGTTCTAAATCCAATGAATTTGCCAAATCGCTGAACAAAATGGCGAATGCGTTCTTCGCTCACCCACCAGCCAATCAGGTAGAGAAATCCAGCACCTATGAGCGACCCTAGGGTGGTTGCCGCGATCGCTCCGAAAATAGAAAAGATTCCCTGAGCTGCGCTAACGCCAGTGAGCAAAAGAACTAGCTCAGAGGGGATTGGAAGAACTATGACCTCTAGCGCAATTAGAAACGCAGCACCCCAGAGGCCAACTGCCTCGATAACCATCAGAGAGAAATCCAGCAAGCTGCTAGTCCTTTGCAATCTAAGCCGACAAGCTGTCAGGACTTATGCCACACGGTGGGGCGTGCGGGACTTGAACCCGCGACCGACGGATTATGAGTCCGCTGCTCTAACCGGCTGAGCTAACGCCCCGTGCAACAGGGGTAAGTCTAACTATTTACGCTTACGTTTGATTCGCTTTGCGGCTTCGCTGATTTGCTCTTTGATTTCGTCCTTTAAGTCACTCAGCTGCTCGCTAACTTCTTCGCGAACTTCGCTGAGCTTCTCTAGGGCTTCCTGTGAAATGTCTTCTGCTCGGCGACCAATCTCAACAGCACTGTGACGCCAGTTCTCCAGGCGGGTACTGATTGCCTCATTGAGCTTGCCAATCGGCTCCATGTAGCCAGGAGCGTTGTCGTCCGTGGTTGAACTCTCGTCCGAAATACCGACGTAGAGGTTCTCAAAGATTCTGATGGTTCGTTCGATGTCATGGGACTGAATCAGGTGCAAGCTGTTCTCGCTCAAGCGATTTAGTTCCTGCTGATCCGCATTCAAGATGAGCCGTAGACGATCAGCTAGTGCATCAGCATCGTCCGGCGGGAAAAGGTAACCGTTGTCACCATCGTGAACAAGGTGCGGAAGAGCCATGGCATCTGCGGCAATAACCGGACGGCCAGAAGCCATCGCCTCCATAGTGGCAATTGATTGAAGTTCTGCAATCGAAGGCATCACAAACGCGGTGCAGCGCTCATAGGCGGCAGGAAGCTCTTCGTCCGAGATGTGCCCGGTGAAGATAACTCGATCTGCAATACCAAGCTCGGCGGCAAGTTTGGCAAGGTTCTCGCGCTCTCCCCCATCACCAACAAGTTCAACTACAACTTTTGGGTGCTCGGTGAGTTTTGCAACTGCCTGGAGCATGATGTGAATTCGCTTTTCGTCATCTAGACGGCCGAGGAAAAGAAAACGTGGGTTCTTATTGTCGGTGGGAGTCTCATTAGCGAATCTGGAAGCATCGATGCCACAGCTAATCGCTAGCACACCGGTTACTCCAGCCGCGCTCTCCAACAACTCGGCCGCGCGTCTAGTTGGGGTTGTGAGTGCGTCCATTTTGCGCAGGATGCGTCCGGCGTCAGCCCAGGTGATTCGCATGGCTGCTTTGTGGGTGAACTTTGGTAGTAGCGAATACTTGATCAGGTTCTCAGGCATCACGTGGTTGGTCGCAATCATTCTCAGGCCAGTCCCCTTGGCAGCCTGAACGGCAAACCTTCCCATCAAAAGATGTGACTGAATGTGAAGTGCGTCTGGCTTCACCTGGCGAAGAATTTTTCTAATCTCGAAAGTAAGACCGATTGGTTGCGTCCAACGAAGGGTCTTGTGCTGAGGAACTCGATGGCTTCTCATACGGTGAACCATCATTCGAGATCCGTCATGCATTTCAATGCGGGAGCCGTGTGTCGAGTCAGTGCTCGCTGCGATGATGTGAACCTCGTGGCCATGCCTTGCAAGCCCAGAAGCTAGGCGCTCTGCGAACCTGGCCGCTCCATTAATGTCTGGAGCGAAGGTGTCACATGCCATGACTACCTTGAGTTTTTCCAACGCTAAACCTCTTATTTTTTGCTTAGTTGCGGGTGAACCTTAGCAAGTATTAACACACCCAAAACGGCAACTAATCCCGATACACCGAACCCTAGCACCTGACCAGCAGCAGCCGTTGATGCCTCTCCCAAGATGACAATTGCGATGCCGACCGCAACCGCTGGATCAATCACGGTAAGACCTGCGATAACTAAATCTGGCGGACCAGCGGCATAGGCATTTTGAACGAACCAGCCTCCCAAAATTGCAGCTGAAAGCAACGCCAAGGTTGCCAGCAAAGTAAGCCAGTTGATATCACCTTGAATGATTCGCTGAATCACCACCTTGGCTAGGGAAGCAACAAAACCATAGAGAACACCAGCACCAAAAATGTATTGAAGCGGTCCAACGCGGCCCTTTGAGGTTGCGAATAGGACACCAAAGACCGCTAGCACGGCAATTAGGACGCCAACTACCTGCAGCAGCATCGCGTCATCCAATTTCACCTGGGTAGCGCTGGTAGCGGTAAAGAGCACAAAGCCGGAGACTCCGAGCATCGTGATGGCAATTGCCCCGAATGTCTTGGGATCAAGTTTGATCTTGTGGATTGTGGCGTTCAAAATGCTCGTAATGATCAGCGCAATGGCTCCGATTGGCTGCACCACAATTAGTGGCGCTAGGGCTAAAGCCGAGAGCTGGGAGACAATCGCAAGTCCCATAAAGATTGAGCCAGCGAGCCAGCGTGGTCGACGAAGTAGGTCTAGGACTTGCTTGATGTGCAGCGACTTTAGCTTTAGCTGCTTGGGTGCGTGATGTTCGGTTACGGCGTCGTTTTGGAACTGAGCGCCAAGTGCCAAAAAGACAGCCCCAATGACTGCCAATGCAATGGCTATGGGGCGGGCGAGCTCTGGTTCGAACAACTGCTCTCCTAATCTAAAGTGCAGCCTTAGAAGCCTAAAGCAACAAGTTGTGAATTCCTTGGGTAACCTAAATGCGTGTCCATACGCCCAATAGTCATCACCGGTGATCCCGTTCTGCATACCCGCGCTAGAGAAGTTTCAGAAATTACTGACGACATCAGAGAGCTCATAGCCGACATGTACGAAACCATGGCGCTTGCGCCAGGGGTCGGACTTGCAGCCACTCAGGTCGGCGTTGGTCTAAGGATTTTTGTCTACGACTGGCACGACGGTGAGAACCACTATCGCGGTGAAGCCATTAACCCAACTCTCGAAATTGCACCAATCAGCGATGAGTGGCCAGACGAGGACACTGAGTCCGAAGGATGCTTATCTATCCCGGGTGAGCGTTACCCGCTTAAGCGATCAGACAGGGCGATCCTGAAAGCAACCAACCTTGCTGGCGAGGCATTCACAGTCGAAGCTACCGGTTGGCTAGCCCGCATTTTCCAACATGAATTTGATCACCTGGATGGCCTCCTTTACGCAGACAGACTGCTAAAGCCCTATCAGCGCGAAATCAAAAAAGTAATAAAGTACGAAGGTTGGGGAGTTCCAGGAGAAAGCTGGACCCCGGGCGTGGACTACCTAGAGCCCTAAGAGTCTCAAGCCTGCAGCAGTTGCTGCTGCTGCAATGACAACCAGAATGTAAGGCACTTTGAGTGCGAAAAGAATTGCAGCTACGCCTAAGGCGGGAACTCGAGCATCAAACTCAACTTGATTGCCAGTCACAAATGTCTGCACAGCAACCAAGGCCGACATCAGAACTACAGTTACTCGTTCACTGAATTCTCGAATTCCGTCAGTTATCCACTTTTGCGGAATTAGGTAACCGAACATCTTCCAACTAAAGACGGCTATCGAGGCGATAATCACTGTCAGGGTCACTTAGACCTCCGAGGTAATACCGCAACGAAAACAGTCAGCAAGACCGGAACTCCAGCTGGCAAGAAGAGTGACCCAACAACAGCAACGATTGCAGCGGACAAAGCAAGAACCTTGTTGTCCTTTAGCCTCGGCCAGACAAGTCCCAGGAAAGCTGCTGCAGCGGCAGCATCTAGCCCCCAGGTCTCGGCAGATCCCAAGAAGTCACCTGCGAGAGCACCTAGCAAAGTGGCTAGATTCCAAAAGACGAAGACCGCGATACCTGTCGCCCAGAAGCCATAGCGCTGGGACTTGAGGTCAGACTGAGCAGCGGATACACCATTGGACTCGTCAATACTGAGCTGTGCTGCAACGACTTTCAGTAAGCCTTTAGGACCAAGCACGTTGTTTAGACGCATGGCGTAGAAACCATTTCTGACACCAAGCAGCCAAGATGAGGTGATAGCTGAAACCGGAGCACCGCCGGCGGCAATTACGCCAATGAAAGCGAATTGACTACCTCCGGAAAACATCAAAATGCTCAACAACATGATTGAGAGAAGATCTAGACCGGCAACGGCAGCTAGAGCACCGAATGAGATTCCGTAAAGACCAGTGGCAAGACCAACTGAGATTGAGGTGGAAAGAACTCGCTTCATACGATTCCTAAAAGTTGGCTCCCCGGCTTGGACTCGAACCAAGAACCTATCGGTTAACAGCCGATTGCTCTGCCAATTGAGCTACCGAGGATTAGCGTCCGAAGACGACTGTGAAACTTTAGCAGAAAAAACTATGACATGTAAGTTCTGCGTTCGGCCTCTAGTTCAACTAATTGTCGTTGAACCTGGGAGTATGCCTCTGCCTGGGTTGCCATGTCTATACGCTTCAGTGCAGCAAGTAAGTCGTTCTTCTCGCGAGCCAAAGCTTGGAGCATCGCTCCATTTACAACACCCTTGCAGTACCTATCCAAATCTGCATCGTTAGCTGCAGGGAGTTCAGCCATTGCCAAGGCACGTAGCAGGTCTAACTGTTCGCCGGAGAGCTCGTTGGCCAGCTGGTTGACCCAATCACTGGAAGCCAGTTCGCCAGAGATTCGGCTTGCGGCTTCTGCCACACCAGCCAAGTCAGCTTGGGCAAACCCAGCTCCAACAATTCTGGTGACTCGCTCAGCGCTGAAAGACTGTGGGCGTTGAACCAATACCTCGAGGATCTGGCGTTCAAACTTGGTAGCTGGAGTTTGCTCGACTGGTTTTGGGGCACTGGTTCGGATCTGCTCGACTCTTTGACCAACCTGCTGCCTGCCAACCTGAGCAATCAACTGAGAGACTTCGGAAATTTCTAGAGAAACCCAGTCAGCTAGTTGCCTGGTGTAGCCGGCTCGAAGTGCTGGATCAACAATCTCTGCCACAACTGGAGCAGCAGCACGAGCAGCAGCAGCACGTGAGTCAAGGTCATTGAGCGAGAACTTGCCGATTCGATGACGAATCACGAACTCAAACAGCGGCTTTCGCGCCTCTAGCATTTGGCCGATAGCACCATCACCGCGCTGTTGTCGCAAATCAGATGGATCAAGGCCTTCAGGACCGGAAGCAACAAAGGTAAGGGCGTTGAACTTTGAAGTGTCGCCGTAAACCCTAAGAGCCGCCTTCTCCCCCGCGGCATCTGGGTCAAATGTGAAAACGACTGAGGCTGGCTCTTCCGAGGTGCCAAATAGTCGATTGATCAACTTGATGTGATCCTCACCAAAGGCAGTTCCACAGGTGGCAACAGCATTACTGAATCCAGCCAGGTGACAAGCCATAACGTCGGTGTAACCCTCAACCACAATGATCTCTTTGCGCTTGATGATGTCTTTGCGAGCCAGGTCGAGACCGTAGAGCACAGAGCCCTTGTGATAGATCGGAGTCTCAGGGGTATTCAAATACTTGGGACCCTGATCATCCTCATAAAGCTTGCGTGCCCCAAAACCCAGAACTTGCGAGTTGGAGTCACGAATGGGCCAAAGCACACGGCCGCGGAAGCGGTCGTAACCGCCCTTATCACTGGCCATTGCTAGCCCGGCAGTAATCGCCTCTTCAAGAGTGAAACCCTTGGCCTTTAGGTGATCCAGTAGTCCTTGCCAGCCCTTTGGCGCGTAGCCGATACCAAATTGCGAGATAGCTTGCTGGTCGAATCCACGAGAGTTTAGAAATTTGACTGCAGTTTCTCCCTCTGCAGATTGCAATTGCTCGCTAAAGAAAGCGGCCGCCTCCTGATTGGCAGCCAAAAGCCTGGCACGGCCACTTGTTTCCTGAGAGCTTCCCTCGTCATAGGTCAACTGGAAGCCGGACTTCTCTGCCAATTTCTCAATTGCCTCGGTAAAACCCACGTGCTCGATTTCTTGAATGAACTTATAGACATCGCCACCTGCACCACAGCCGAAGCAGTGGTAAAACGCTGGTGCAGATCGAACGTTGAAGCTTGGGCTCTTCTCGGAGTGGAATGGGCAAAGTCCCTTGAAGGACCCAGCGCTTGCCGGCTTTAGCGATACATAACCCGCGACTACCTCAACAATGTCGAGTTTGGCTTTTAGCTCCTCAACATCGCTCTGTCTTACCCGGCCGGCCATAGAGGAATCCTAAGCCGTTAGCTTCTGGTGCAGAGCAATTGCTGCAGGATCGGTGAGTGATGCCACTTGGTCCACGATTACACGCTTACGAGCTTGGTCACTTGATGCCTGACCCCACGCCTCAGCGCTGATCGAATCCAGGTGCTCGGAACCAGTTGCTAGAAGTCGATCTGCCAATTCAATAAGCAGCTCTCGCTGATCTTCGTAGTAACTCTGACGTGAGTTGTGGGTCATAACCTGAGAGGCAACAATGCCCTTGAGAACCGCAATCTCAGACTTCACCTTGGACGGAATGATCACTCCTGCACGGTAGCGGGTCAAACTTGCCTTAGAAGCGTTCTCCAAAATCGAATCGGTGGTTCGAGAAACAAAGGAACCGATGAGGTCAGAGGTTAGGTTTTTCAGCTGGGCTAGCGCTCTAGGCGAACCATCAAAGCTGTAAAGCCAGTAGTGGCTCTCCTGAAGTAGGTCAAAAGCCTCTTCAAGCTGAACCTTCGCCAACATGCCCTCAGACCATTTGCCAACCTCTTCGATTAGCTGAGCCCTGGCACTGGGGTCGGAGATGACAGCGGGGTCGATGAAGCCTTCAACTATTGCGTCTTCGAAATCGTGAACCGAATACGCAACGTCGTCGGCAAAGTCCATGATCTGAGCCTCGACACACTTTGCTCCTTCAGGAGCTTGGTGACGCATCCAGTGGAAGACCTCTAGATCGTCTTCGTAAGCACCGAACTTCACTGAGTTACCGAAGTCCTGGGCTTGAGATAGTCGCCAGGGATACTTGGTTGCTGCATCTAGCGATGCTCTGGTGAGATTTAGTCCGCGCGAGCGACCCTGGTCGTCATAAATCTTTGGTTCAAGTCTTGTGAGAATTCGGAAGGTTTGGGCATTGCCCTCAAACCCTCCAATGTCGGCAGCCCAGAAGTTCAATGCTGACTCACCGTTGTGTCCAAATGGTGGGTGGCCTAGATCGTGAGCAAGGCAAGCCATGTCAACTAGATCCGGGTCTATACCAAGCACAGAGGCAAGCTCTCTACCAACCTGAGCGACCTCTAGTGAGTGTGTAAGTCGAGTCCTTGCGAAGTCCCCTGAGGACGGAGAAAGCACCTGAGTCTTTGCGCTCAGTCTTCTAAATGCTGCAGCGTGAAGGACTCTAGCTCGGTCGCGGGCGAACTCGCCTCTGCGAAGCATCGAGGACCTTGGCTGCGCGATAAAACGCTCACGGTCGAAATCTTCGTAACCGGGTTCGATTGGAGTAACTGGCTTCAACTACCCTCCCGAGACCGAAAGCTCTGCCTCTTGCAATTGCAAGCGGTGTGAGCTGCTGAGCTCACGAGACTGGAGCCAGTTTTCTGGCAAGGCGCAGCTCTTTACGGAACCGAGCCTACCTCTTGGGCCCTCCGCGTCATCACCAGGATATGGAACATCTCGGTCTAACTCGCCAAGTATCTGAGCCATGTGGTCTAGCGACTCAACCTGCGCAAGTGAAGCCCTGAAATCGCCTCCGACCGGATAGCCCTTGAAGTACCAAGCAACGTGCTTCCTGATGTCGCGACAGGCACGGCCTTCATCTTCAAAGAATTCAACCAACAGCTCGGCGTGACGAGTAAATGCGTCGGCGACCTCACCCAAAGTCGGCATAACGATATCTACGCTAGGGCTCTTATCGCCCTGCAGATAAGCCGCGATTGCCTTTTCCAAGTCAGCGAACAACCATGGACGTCCTAGGCATCCACGTCCAACTACGACACCATCGACGCCGGTCTGCTCCATCATCCGAACCGCATCTTGCGCAGACCAGATATCGCCATTTCCTAGGACCTGAACATCAGGCAGTTCGGCGCGCAACTTTGCAATCGCGTCCCAATCGGCAATACCCGAGTAATACTCCTCTGCGGTTCTGCCGTGAAGTGCAACGGCAGCAACGCCGGCATCTCTAGCAGCTTTCCCAGCGTCTAGGTAGGTGAGGTGGTCAGAGTCAATACCCTTGCGCATCTTCACGGTTACAGGGATGTCGCCGGCGGCTTTCACAGCAGCCTTCACGATGGCATCAAACAGGTCTGACTTCCAAGGAAGTGCTGCTCCCCCGCCCTTGCGGGTTACCTTTGGAACTGGGCAACCGAAGTTCAGGTCAATGTGGTCTGCTCGATCCTCGGCAACCAGCATGGTCACGGCATTGGCAATTGTCTTTGGGTCAACGCCATAGAGCTGAACCGAGCGAATGTCTTCAGACTCGTGGTGCCCGATTAGACGCATCGACTCAGGAGTTCGCTCCACTAGCGCTCTTGATGTGACCATCTCGGAGACGAAAAGACCTCCACCGTATTCGCGACAAAGCCTGCGGTACGCGGTGTTGGTGATTCCAGCCATAGGTGCCAAAACCACCGGTATGGCAATCTCATGCTTGCCGTACTTCAGAGACAAACTAACCGTTGATTCTCTCGAAGATGTAGTTGCGAACCTGCGACAGTGCTACACGCTCTTGAGCCATCGAGTCGCGCTCACGAATGGTTACGGCTTGATCGTTTGGAGTGTCAAAGTCGACAGTGATGCAGAACGGGGTTCCGATCTCATCTTGCCGTCGGTATCGACGGCCAATGGCACCGGAGTCATCGAATTCAACATTCCAGATTGCACGCAGCTCTGAAGCCAAGTCCTTAGCAATCGGGTTAAGTTCTTCGTTGCGGCTAAGCGGCAAAATGGCAGCCTTGACTGGTGCTAGGCGGTAGTCCAGACGCAAAACGGTGCGGACATCAACGCCACCCTTGGTGTTAGGTGCTTCGTCCTCGGTGTAAGCGTCAACCAAAAATGCCATTAGCGATCTGGTCAAACCTGCAGCCGGCTCGATAACGTAAGGCGTCCAACGACGCTCCTCGGTTGGGTCGAAGTAGCTGAGGTCAACGCCGGAGTGCTCGGAGTGGGTCTTTAGGTCAAAGTCGGTGCGGTTAGCAACGCCCTCGAGCTCACCAAATTCACTGCCCTGGAAACCAAAGCGGTACTCGATGTCAACGGTGCGCTTTGAGTAGTGAGAGAGCTTTTCCTTCGGGTGGTCAAATAGTCGAAGGTTGTCTGGGTTGATACCTAGGTTGACATACCAGTTGTATCGCTCGTTGATCCAGTAGTCGTGCCACTGCTCGTCTTCACCAGGCTTTACGAAGAACTCCATCTCCATCTGCTCAAACTCGCGGGTGCGGAAGATGAAGTTTCCAGGAGTGATTTCGTTACGGAAGCTCTTTCCCATTTGACCAATACCAAATGGAGGCTTCATGCGGGCAGCGTTGAGAACGTTGTTGAAGTTCACGAAGATGCCCTGAGCAGTCTCTGGTCTTAGATAGTGCATGCCGGATTCGTCTTCGACAGGGCCGAGGCTTGTCTTCAATAGACCGTTGAAGCTCTTTGGCTCGGTCCAGATGTCCTTGTTGCCGCAGTTTGGGCAGGCAATTTCAGACATGGAGGCCGGCGCGCGGCCCTTCTTTTCCTCAAAGGCTTCTTCAAGGTGATCCTGGCGGAAACGCTTGTTGCAGCTAGTGCACTCGATTAGCGGGTCAACGAAGGCTTCAACGTGACCGGATGCTTCCCAAACTTTTTTTGGAAGGATGATCGAAGAGTCAAGGCCGACAACATCTTCACGACCTGAAACCATCGAACGCCACCACTGGCGCTTGATGTTTTCCTTCAGCTCAACACCCAAAGGGCCATAGTCCCAAGCCGAGCGTGAACCGCCGTAAATCTCTCCAGCCTGAAAGACAAAACCACGTCTCTTAGCTAGCGAGATGACCTGATCTAGTTTCTGGGTTGCCATGGTTCTCCAATAAATCTTTGCCTTAGGCGTAAGCCCCTAGTTTAGCGGGAGGTCTGAAGCAGCGCCGAAGCGACGGTCACGATTCTGATACGCCATGATCGCTTCCCATAGGGTTTCTCTGGTGAAGTCTGGCCACAATTGCGGCATAAACATCATCTCTGCGTAGCTTGACTGCCAGAGCAAGAAGTTTGAGGTCCTCAGCTCGCCGCTGGATCTAAGGAATAGGTCAACATCGGGTAGCTCTGGTACATAGAGCCTTGAAGCAATCGATTTCTCGGTGATTGCCCCAGGTTTTAGCTTGCCGCTTTGAACCTGCAGGGCAATTTCATTTACGGCATCGACAATTTCCTGTCGACCTCCGTAGTTCACAGCCATGGTCAATGTCACACCAGTGTTTTTGGCGGTTAGTTCCTCAGCGCTCTTGAGCTCGGAGATGACACTTGGCCAAAGCTTTGGGGTTCTACCTGCCCAGCGGATTCTCACGTTCCAGGCATTGAGTAGGTCTCTGCGACGCCTTAGCACTTCTTTGTTGTAGCCCATAAGAAAGCGAACCTCATCGGGCGATCGCTTCCAGTTCTCAGTGCTGAAGGCATAAGCAGTGACATGCTTTACGCCGGCCTCGATAGCGCCAGCCAATACCTCAAGCAGTGCCTGCTCGCCGGCTTTGTGCCCCTCGGTTCTGGTTAGACCTCGGCTGTTAGCCCAGCGTCCATTGCCATCCATGACAATCGCGATGTGGGCGGGGACTTTAGAAAATGCGGGAGCTTTACGTTTGGGGTCAAATAGTTCCACTAGGCCCGCTCCACCATGCTCATTGAACGCAACCCACGTTCGAGTTGCCACTGCAAGTATGCCGAAATTACTGAGCTAACGTTTGACTTCGCTCCAGGTTCTGCAAGTGAAACTTCGGCCCAGTTACCGGCCAGTAAGTTGCGCATGTGCAGAAGACCAGCGCTTCCAAGCTTTACCGCTCCAGGGAGTGAGCAATTAATGCAGCTGACGTGACCGGTGTGAACCGAGAATGCCACTGGATCATCGCTTTGACAGCTCTGGCAGCTGCCGAGTTCTGGAACCCAACCGGAGAGCGACAGCGCTCGCAAGAGGTATGAATCCAAAACCTGGGAGCCTTCATGGTCAGATCCCGAAAGCGCACGAAGCCCACCGAGCAAAAGCAAGTACTGCTGCGAGTTTGAAGATTCTCGTGTCAGCCTTTCAGCTGCCTCGACCATGGCATTTGCCGCTGTGTACTTGGGGTAATCGGCAACGATCTGCGCTCCATAGCTGGCTAACTGTTCAGCCTGCGACACCGTGTCTAGGTTCTTACCTTCGTAAAGCTGTAGATCAGCGACCATGAAGGGTTCAAGTCTGGCTCCAAAGCGACTTGAGGTCTTTCTAACGCCCTTTGCAACCGCTCTAATCTGACCATGCTCTTTGGTCAGAATCGTGAGAATACGATCAACCTCACCCAGCTTGTGGGTGCGGAGAATGATTCCCTCATCGCGGTAGTGCGGCATGCAAGAAAGTATCGCCGAAGCTTGCCAGAAAGCTCTTCAGGCTAGCTGCGAACTGCTCTATTGACTGCAGAGATCAGGGCCTTGATGGATGCGATCGCAATGTCACCATCGATGCCAACCCCCCATAGCACTTTGCCTTCAACGACCACCTCGGTGTAGGCAGCAGCCAAAGCGTCACCAGAGGCACTCAGGGTGTGCTCAAGGTAGTCGTTCACCTTTACGGTTACACCCTGCTTGGAAAGCACATCAATGAATGCCGAGATTGGACCATTACCGGTTCCAGATACTGCAATCTCCTCAGAGCCATCACGAAGCACAACCGATAGGTTGACGACGCCGTCCATCTCACTCTCAGTGCGCATGCGCTTGAGCTCGAAGCGACCCCACTTGGAATCGACATCCTGGCTAGGTAGGTACTCATCCTGGAAGATTTCCCAAAGCTGATCGCTAGTGACTTCTCCACCCTGGCTGTCGGTGTGCTCTTGCACAACGCGAGAGAACTCGATCTGCAATTTCCTAGGCAGTTCTAGGTTGTGGTCGGTCTTTAGAAGGTAAGCCACGCCACCCTTACCGGATTGCGAGTTCACGCGAATAACTGCTTCGTAGCTTCTGCCAACATCTTTCGGATCGATTGGAAGGTATGGCACGCCCCAGGTGTATTCGTCCACAGTCACACCGGCTGCAGCAGCATCCTTAGCAAGGTGCTCGAAACCTTTCTTGATGGCGTCTTGGTGACTGCCAGAGAAGGCGGTGTAAACCAAATCGCCACCATATGGTGAACGCTCAGGAACTGGAAGCTGATTGCAGTACTCAACAGTGCGCTTGATCTGATCAATGTCAGAAAAGTCGATCTGTGGGTCGATGCCCTGGCTAAACAGGTTTAGGCCAAGGGTGACAAGGTCCACGTTTCCAGTGCGCTCGCCATTGCCAAATAGGCAACCCTCGATGCGGTCTGCTCCGGCCATGTAGCCAAGTTCAGCGGCAGCGACCGCAGTTCCGCGGTCATTGTGCGGGTGCAAGGACACGATGATGCTGTCGCGAGGAGTCAGGTTTCTAGACATCCATTCGATTGAGTCGGCATAGACATTTGGAGATGCCATCTCAACCGTGGCAGGAAGGTTGATGATCAGCTTGCGCTGCGGAGTTGGCTTGATTACATCAGCCACCGCATTGCAAACCTCGACCGCATACTCAAGCTCGGTTCCGGTGTATGACTCTGGCGAGTACTCGTAAAACACCTGGGTGCCCGGAATGGTTGCCTCTAGCTCTAGACACTTTCTAGCTGCAGAAAGCGCAATCTGTTTGATACCTTCTTTATCCTGACCGAAGACCACTCTGCGTTGCAGAATCGAAGTCGAGTTGTAGAAATGCACGATTGCACGCTTTGCACCTGCAATGGACTCGTAGGTGCGCTCAATCAGGTGATCTCTCGCCTGAGTTAGAACCTGAATGGTCACGTCATCTGGAATGTGATTGTCATCGATCAAGATTCGAACGAAGTCGAAGTCGGTTTGAGATGCCGAAGGGAATCCGACCTCAATCTCCTTGTATCCCATCTTCACTAGAAGCTTGAACATCTCAAGCTTGCGCTCTGGGCTCATCGGATCGATTAGAGCTTGGTTGCCATCACGAAGGTCAACTGCACACCAGCGCGGTGCTTTTTCGATGCGCTTGGTTGGCCAGGTGCGATCGGCAAGCTCGATCTTTACCTGCTCGTGGAATGGCTTGTAACGCCCAAAAGGCATCTTCGAAGGTTTTTGATTGTTTTCCATTTTTTGCTCCCGCCTAAATTTTTTGGTGGCCGCACCTAGGCTCCGCGACGAGAATGGGCCGAATTAGGCCTCGTCGCGGCCACTAAGCAAGAGAGCGGAACGCATAGCCAAAATCTAGCACTAGAAGCCGAGTTTGCCTAGCTGCTTGGGGTTGCGCTGCCAATCCGGAGCCACGCGAACCTGGATAGAAAGGTGAACCGGGTATCCGAGCAGAGTTTGAATTTGAGTTCTCGCCTCAGAGCCGATCTTCTTGAGCATTGATCCGGCTCGACCGATAACGATTCCCTTTTGGCTATCGCGCTCCACCCAGAGGCTGACGTGAATATTTGGCTTATCGTCACTTAGAACAATCTCATCGAGGGTTACCGCTAGTGAGTGTGGTAGCTCATCTTCAACCAACTCTAGGGCTGCCTCGCGAACTAGTTCGCAAATGAGATCGTCTTCACTCTCACCGGTTTCGATATCGTCTGGATAAAGTTTTGGGCTAACCGGAAGTTGCTTAAACAGAAGATCTTCCAACAGCTCAACCTGAATCCCTTTCAGGCCAGAAACTGGAACAATCTCAGCCCATTCGCCCATAGCCTGAACGTCCATAAGGTGCTCGGCCAAGCGCTGTTTGGAGACTGTGTCAACCTTGGTGACAATCGCTATTTTCCTGGATTTAGGAAAGCGCTCGAGGTCTGCAACTATGTGCTTATCTCCCGGGCCTATCTTTTCGTTGGCCGGTGAGCAGAATGCAATTACATCGACGTCAGTAAGGGTTGAGGTAACCAAATCGTTTAGTCGCTGACCCAGCAGGGTTCTTGGTCGGTGCACACCGGGCAAGTCAACAATGATCAACTGGGAGCCATCACGGTTCAAAATCGCTCTAATTGCCTTGCGGGTGGTCTGTGGCTTTGAACTTGTGATTGCAAACTTCTGCCCAACAATCGCGTTCATAAGGGTCGACTTACCAACGTTTGGTCGTCCAACAAAGGACACAAACCCTGCTCTAAATTCAGTCATCGGTTTGTTCCAGCTTTCTAACTAAAACGCTAAGAATTCTTCCGCGCTTTGCATCAACGCGTTCGGCAGTGAGTTCGATTCCGGCAATCGCCACCACTTCCCCGCCCTTTGGCAGTTCACCCAAGCCCTTGATTAGAAGTCCGCCTACGGTGTCAACGTCTTCGTCTTCAATCTCAACCTCACACTGCTCGGACATCTCGTCCAGAGTCACTCTTGGGTTCACGCGGTACAGATCCAGTCCAACCAAAACAATGTCTTCGGTCTCGCGATCGTGCTCGTCGCTAATCTCGCCGACAATTTCCTCTAGTAGATCCTCGATAGTGGCAATACCTGCAACGCCGCCGTACTCATCGGAAACAATTGCGATCTGAGTTCCTGATTTCTGCATCTGTCTCAAAAGCTGTGCAACTGAAATCGTCTCAGGTGTAAATAGCGCTGCGCGCGCTGCTTCCTTCGATGAAGTTTTAGCCAGCAGACCCGGGTCTTGGTGGGTATAGCGAGCAAGGTCTTTCAAATACAAAACACCAACGACGTCATCAACATCATCGCCGATAACTGGGAGTCTCGAATACCCAGTTGAAATAAAGACAGCCAGTGCTTTCTCCAAGGAATCGTCGGAGTTCACAATCTCCATATCCACGCGAGGGACCATCACTTCGCGAACCACGGTTTCGGAGAAGTCTTCAACCGATTCGATTAATTCCTGTTCGTACTCTTCGACTACCTCTGGAGTTGTCAGTCGAAGTGGCACGGCGTACTTGGACCAAAACTTTACAAAAGGCTCAAACCTTCTCGCGATTGATTCCGCAAGGGCTCGTTGCCCAAGTGCTCGACCAATCAGCTGCTGCACTAACCAAAGTGCGACCAACGCGATTGCAAGCACCAGAGCAAAAGGTGCCTGGCTAGAAGAGAACGCCAACCAGCTGGCTGCAACCAGAACCAAAAGCAATGTTCTAGCTATTGAGATTGCACTTGAGCGAGGGTCCTCATTGGCCTGCAGGTGTGCTTGAACAATCGAGAGTAGTGACACTAAAACGAGAGCTGCTAGGCCCAGCAGAATTTCAAGCATTACTTGATTCGCTCTCGTAGAACTTCTCTAGAAGTTCCTTCTGAAGACCGAACATTTCTTTTTCTTCCTCAGGTTCGGCGTGATCAAAGCCGACTAAGTGAAGCATTCCGTGAGTCACTAGCAAAAGAATCTCGTTGATCATTGGGTGCCCGGCTGTTTCAGCCTGCTTGGCCGCCACTTGAGGGCAAACCACGATGTCTCCTAGGACACCCTCTGGCGATGGGACTAGGTCCGAGCCTGGGCGAAGTTCATCCATCGGGAAACTAAGCACGTCTGTTGGGCCTGGCTCATCCATCCACTTGACGTGAAGGTCAGTCATTGGTGCTTCATCCACAAAGATGATTCCGACATCAACCATTGGATGGAGCTTCAATGCGTTTCGAACGCTCACGGCAAGAGCCTGGACGCGGTCAACATCCAAAGCGATTTCCGACTCGTTGGAAATCTCAATGCTCAATGTTGCTCCTGTCGTAAGCCTCAACTATGCGGGTAACTAATTCGTGTCGAACCACATCTTTACTGCTCAGGGTAGCAATGTGTAGTCCTTCGACCCCGGCAAGAATGTCGGTGGCGACCTTTAGGCCAGACTTTCCAAAGGGCAAATCCACCTGGGTGGTGTCACCGGTGATAACCATTTTGGAGTTGAAGCCCAAACGAGTTAGGAACATCTTCATCTGCTCGGCTGTGGTGTTTTGCGCCTCATCCAGAATGATGAAGGAGTCATTCAGGGTTCTTCCGCGCATGTATGCAAGCGGTGCAACCTCGATCACGCCAGCCTCAATCAAGCGGTGGGTGGCTTCTGGCTCAAGCATTTCCTGCAGCGCATCAAATAGCGGACGCAGGTAAGGGTCAATCTTGTCGCTTAGCGTTCCAGGCAAAAAACCCAGTCGCTCTCCGGCCTCAACAGCTGGCCTAGTAAGAATGATTCTGCTCACCTGGCGCCCATAAAGAGCTGCCACTGCCTTTGCGACTGCCAAGTAAGTTTTACCGGTTCCAGCAGGTCCAATACCAAAGGTGACGGTGTTCTGATCGATCGCCTCTAGGTACTGCTTTTGGCCAATGGTCTTTGCACGGACAGTCTTGCCCGGAGTCGTAATGCCGCCGGTGCCGAGAACCTTCGAAGGAATCTCCTCAGGGTTTTGCTCAATAATTCTTGCGCTCTCAACAACTGAACGCTCATCTGGAACTATGCCCTGGGCAGCTAGATCGGCTAGTTCCAAGAGAATGCGCTCTGCCGAAACCAGCTGCTCATCCGTGCCCTCAATCATGTAAGAGGTTCCACGGTTTTGTATCTTCAGGCCTGGGAACTCTTTCTCCAGCTTTTTGGCGAGTTTGTCCTGAGCGCCCAAAAGGTCAAGGGCCGAAACCTTAGTGATCTCTAGTGTTTTTTGTGGCACTAGTTAGCCTGGCTACTTAGCACGTGGGCATGGGTGTGGAAGACCGATTGACCTTCGCGGCTTCCGGTGTTGAACTGCAGGCGGAACTGCCCATCAGTCTTGGTTTTCGCGACCTCGCGAATAAGTTCAAACAGCCCGAGCAATACTTGCGGATCTTCGAGTTCAGAAACGTTTGGAGTGTGGTTTCTGGGAACCACCAAAATGTGCACTTTGGCTTGAGGGTTGATGTCTAAAAAGGCAACTGCATGCTCGTTCTGAGCTACGAATTCCGTGCCAAATTCGCCACTAACAATCTTGCAAAAAATACAGTCCAACGAATCCTCCATTTCCAATACTAAGTGTCAGGCCCAAAGCCCTGAAGCGAATTGCAAAGCAGCCATTGCTGCAGGACCAGCGCTTGAAGTTCGAAGCACGCTTGGGCCTAGACGAACTCGCTGAAAACCTCGCTCTTCCAAAATCTGGAATTCAACATCTGAGATGCCGCCCTCAGGACCAACAACCAGTGTCACGTCCTCGGAAAGTGGCATGTAGTCCGCAAGAAACTTGGTTGCTTTGGGGTCCAGAACCAGAGCGGTTCCAACAGCGCTTAGTTGCTTGGTGGTGGCCAATGGTTTTACCTCACACAAAAAGGCTTGTTGAGACTGCTTCATCGCCTCGATAGCAATCTGCTGCCACCTTGCTTGGTTCTTAGCCTCTTTGCCATCCCAGCGCACAATTGCGCGATCTGAACTCCAAGGGGTGACGCTGGATAGGCCCAATTCAACACAGGTTTGCAGCGCGAGTTCATCACGATCAGCCTTCGCAAGGGCCTGCACCAAGTGAAAACGAGGAGCGCTCTGCTGTGTGTTCTGGATATCTGAAATCTCGTAGCCGGCTTCTGAAGTCATCACGGCACTCGCAATCAGGCCTTTACCGTTAGTAATTGCAACCTGCTCCCCCACTCTGAGGCGGAGAGACTTTGCGTGAGTGGCCTCACTCGCAGGCAGAGATGAACTCTTTGCAGAGAGCTCGGGATCAAATAGCCAGTGCACTAGAAGCGACCCTTGGCTCTTCTGGAACCTAGTCTCGGGACATCTTCTCGGTGAAGTTCACGAAGCTTTTTAAAGATGTCTTTGCCCTTGCCGTCTAAGCGAGTTGGGGTGAGAACCTTGAGCTCAAGACGCAAGTCTCCTCTACCCTTACCGCGAATTCGAGAAGCTCCGAGCCCCTTGAGGGTAATGACATCGCCGTGTTGCGCACCCGGCTTCGATTCAACCTTCACTTCACCATCGAGCGACTCAATAGCGACCTCAAAACCTAGAGCCGCATCCGCTACTGGGACTTCCAACTGAGCCACCAAGTCGTCACCATCGCGACCAAAGATTGCGTGCGGTCGAACAGAAACTTCGAGGTAGATATCTCCCGCAGGACCTCCGGCGAAACCAACCTCACCTTGACCTGAAAGGTGCAATCGCATTCCATCTGCAACACCAGCTGGGATGTCCAAGGTCAAATCGCGCTTAGATCGAACCCTGCCCTGACCTCGGCAGGTAATGCATGGGTCAGGAATCACTTCACCGGTGCCGCGGCAAGAGCCACAGGGTGAAGTTGTAACCATCACCCCCATAAAAGACTGAACCTGGCGCTGTATTTGACCCGAACCGCGGCAAATGTCACAGATACGAACGCTGGTACCAGGCTTGCAGCAGCTGCCCTGACAGGTGTCGCAAAGTATTGCAGTATCGATGGTTAGCGTCTTTTCAGCGCCAAACACCGCCTCGGCGAGGTCTAGGTCGACACGAAGCAATGCATCTTGGCCACGCTGCGCTCGCGACTGAGGACCACGGGATGAACCACCACCGAAGAATGATTCAAAGATGTCGCCTAATCCAAATCCAGCATCGCCGCCGCGGTCATAGCCAGCACGCTGCTGCGGGTCAGTTAGGACCTCGTAAGCATGCGTCACCAACTTGAATCGCTCTGCCGCCTGAGGATCTGGGTTGATGTCCGGGTGCAGTTCGCGCGCGAGCTTGCGATAAGCCTTCTTGATCTCGTCCTCACTTGCGGAACGAGAGACGCCTAGAACTTCGTAATGGTCGCTCAAGCGTTGGCCTCCAAAATCTTTGACAGATACCTTGCAACCGCGCGGACCGAAGCAATGTTTCCGGAATAGTCCATTCGTGTCGGACCGAGGACTCCGAGCTTCGCCACCTCGGTGCCACGGTTCTCGTATCCGGTGACCATGATTGCAGCGCTCTTTAGACCCTCAACTCCGATTTCAGAGCCAATTCGAAGCCCGACACCATGTTGATCGCTGTGTAGTTCATCGAGCAGCTTCAAAAGAACCACTTGCTCCTCAATTGCCTCAAGCACTGAAGAGAGATCTCCGGAGAAGTCCTGCTCCTGCTTTGCAAGGTTTGCTGCACCAGAAACCGTGAGCTTTTCCTGACGGTTAGCATCAACCAATGACTGAAGTGCCTGGATAACTTGCAAAACCATTGCTCTGCGGTCAGGTGCGAATTCCGAGTCCAGCGAATTTAGTTTGCTCTTCACATCAGCCAGGGCAGAACCGGAAAGCATTCCATTTAGACGTCCGCGCAGTTCCTGAATTAAATCCTCTTGCATCAAACTTGCCTCAATTTGCAATTGCTGAACACGACCGGAGTCAGTAATCAGCATCAACAAAAGCCTGCTCGTACCGATCGGTATCAGCTCAATGTGACGCACGGTTGACTTACCAAGCGATGGGTACTGGACCATCGCCAACGAGTTAGTAAGTAGGGCAAGTTGTCTAGCACTTCGCTCGACAATCTCATCTAAGTCATTTGCACCAACTAGGAAACCTTCAATGGCCGCCTTCTCGCCGGTCGACAAAGGCTTTAGATCGGCAAGTTTGTCTACGAATAGGCGGTAGCCCTTTTCGGTTGGGATTCTTCCGGCGCTGGTATGGGGAGCAACGATGAGCTCCTCTTCCTCCAATAGCGCCATGTCGTTTCTAATCGTCGCCGCTGAGACGCCCAAAGGGTGTCGATCAAGGAGGGACTTAGAGCCAACCGGCTGTGATGAGTAGATGAAGTCCTGCACGATGGCACGAAGCACCTCGAGAGAGCGTTCTGGAATCATTGGCACTCACCTTCCTCGAGTGCCAATTCTAGGTCACGCCTGGGATTTTGAAAGAAAATCCAGCACCAGTCCATCAACCAGCAAGCGTCCCGAAAGTGTTGCCTTGATGTGGTCGTTCGACGCTAACTCCAAGAGTCCGGTAGCGATCGCATTCGCGACCAGTTCACTTGGAACTCCAAGCTCTCGAAGGAGCGCTCTTGGAACACCTTGACTTGTGCGAAGCAT
>JBEGUQ010000003.1:0-36226 GCA_041178805.1 Actinomycetota bacterium | reverse complement strand
AATGAAGTCCAGCGGTTTATCGCTAGCGATTCAGGTCGATGGCGGCGTGACCGAGTCAAACATTTCGCAACTTGCGCAAGCTGGAGCAGACGTTTTCGTGGCGGGCAGCGCGGTTTTCAACGCCGAGAATCGCAACCTTGAAATTGCAAAGCTAAGGGAACTAGCCCACAGTCACTAGCACTGGGGCGGTAACCTAGTGCTATGAAATCCTTTAACCAGCTCTTTGAAGAGCTCAGCATTCGAAACTTGGAGCGCCCACAAGGGTCGCGATCGACCGAATTGCTTGAACTGGGAGTTCATGGCATAGGGAAAAAGATCGTTGAGGAGGCGGCAGAGGTCTGGATGGCTGCTGAGCACGAATCTGATGACCAGCTAGCACTTGAAGCCTCGCAGCTGATTTACCACCTACAGCTCATTTTGATTGCTCGTGGGATCCCATTGTCAAAGGTAGAGGAGCAGCTCTAATGCTTAAGGTCGCTATTCCAAACAAGGGAATCCTTTCCGACTCCGCAATTTCGATGCTCAAAGAAGCTGGTTACGCAGTCAGACGAGACACGGCGGAACTTCACCTGGTAGACGAGCAAAATCAAATCGAGTTCTTCTACCTCAGGCCTCGCGACATTGCCACCTATGTTGGTTCTGGTTCCTTGGATGTGGGCCTAACTGGATTAGACCTACTAAAAGATGCTCAGTCAAAAGCCGATGAAGTGGCTGACCTTGGTTTTGGAGGGTCGACATTCAGGTTCGCTGCACCAGTTGAGTCCGGTTTCAAGTCGGTGGCAGACCTGCAACGAAAGCGCCTTGCTACCGCCTACCCGAATTTGATTTCGGACTACCTAGCAGAGCACGGTGTGAAGGCCGAGATCGTAAAGCTTGATGGCGCAGTGGAATCAGCAGTCAAACTCGGCGTAGCAGACGCCGTGGCGGACGTGGTTTCAACTGGAAACACATTGCGTAAGGCTGGCCTGGCAATCTTCGGACCGGTGATCCTCAAATCGACCGCGAGATTGATCTCGGCACCGGGTAAGTCTCAGGAAGCCGCGAAGCTTCTAAGAAGACTGCAGGGAGTTATCGTCGCTCGGGAGTACGTGATCTTTGATTACGACTGTCCGGTCGAGCTGATTCCAGCGGCCACCAAGTTGACTCCAGGAATTGAGTCACCAACTATTTCTCCGCTTGCGGACAAGGACTGGGTTGCTGTTCGAGCATTGGTGAAGGCAGACCAGACCAATCTGATCATGGACCAGCTCTATGAAATCGGTGCACGGGCCATTTTGGTAAGCGCGATTCACGCCGCGAGAATCTAGTGCCTGCTATTCGCATAATTCCATGCCTGGATGTTGCTGCAGGCCGAGTGGTCAAAGGCGTCAACTTTCAGAACCTGAAAGACAGCGGAGACCCGGTTGAACTCGCGAGTCGTTACTACTTGCAAGGTGCTGATGAGGTCACCTTTTTGGATGTAGCCGCTACCCACGAGAATCGCGGCACGATGCTGGAGATGGTCACCCGGTGTGCCGAGCAGGTATTCATTCCACTGACTGTGGGTGGTGGAATTCGGGAGCTGTCAGATGTCTCTGAACTTTTGGCTGGGGGAGCAGACAAAGTCTCAGTAGGTTCGGCAGGAATCAAACGTCCTGAGCTCCTCAGCGAAATCTCCAGGGAGCACGGCGACCAGGTTCTAGTCATCTCACTTGACCTAAAGCGCGCGGCCACAAAATCGGGTTTCGGTGTCACTTCACACGGTGGCCGACAATTGACTGAGCTTGACGCCATGGAATGGGTCCGTCAGGTTCAGGACCTCGGGGCAGGGGAGCTGTTGGTAAACAGCATTGACGCCGATGGCACCAGGGATGGTTTTGACCTCGAACTGATCGAGGTAATTAAAGCTATTTCTCATGTGCCTGTTATTGCATCTGGTGGTGCTGGGAAACTTGAGCACTTTGTAGCCGCCGCCAAATCAGGCGCAGATGCACTACTCGCAGCTAGCGTTTTTCACGAAGGACTATTTTCTATCTCGGAAGTGAAAGACGCTTTGCGAGTTGCAGGAGTAGAGGTCAGATGAGAAATCTTGATATCGCTGCCGTCAAATTTGACGACCGTGGATTGGTGCCGGTGATCACCCAAGATGCCCACTCTAAAGAAGTCCTAATGCTTGCCTATGCCAACCGCGAGACTCTTTTGGAGTCTCTGGAAATTCGAAAAATGGTTTACTTCTCCAGATCGAGAAACCAACGCTGGCTCAAAGGTGAAACATCGGGCAACTACCAAGACTTGGTCTCACTTAGCTTGGATTGTGATGGCGACACCGTTTTGGCTCTGGTTCACACATCTGGACCGGCGTGCCACAATGGCACCTCAACCTGTTTTGTGGAGGACTGATGCTGAGCTTTGAGCAAGTCAAAGACCTATCCAAGTCCTACAACGTCATTCCGCTTAGCAAGAAGCTATTTGCCGGCACTGAGACCCCTATGGGGATCTACCAAAAGCTCTGCGAGACAAGACCAAATACGTTTCTTTTGGAATCAGCGGAGCAAGGCGTGTGGGGACGTTACTCCTTTATCGGTGTTCGCTCGAGAGGGCAACTCGTAGCATCAGAGACTTCCGTCCAATGGATATCAGAACACAAGGCACTTCCTGCAGGGCAATTGCCATCTCAGCCACTTGACGCGCTAGAGGCATTGCAGTCGAGCTGGCACTCAGCACCGGTTGACTTTCCACTCAGCTCTGGGCTGGTGGGCTTTGTGAGCTGGGGAGCGGTGAATTTACTCGAGCGTTTGCCTCAGTCAAAGCCAGCGGACTATGAGATCCCGCTTTTAGCTTTCAACCAATTTAGTCAGCTGATTGTTATGGACCACCTAAGTGCCGAGCTCATTTTGGTGGGGGTTGTTTTCGCCGACGGCTCCGACCTCGAAGCCAGCTACAACAGAGTCTTAGAAGAATTGGCGGACGCCGAGGCGCAACTTCGCAAGCCAACTCCAGCACTGATTTCAGAGCCAAATTGGCCGGAGCCAGTCTTTGACAAGCGCACCGCCGAATCTGATTTCCTGGAACAAATCGAAAAGGCTAAACACCATGTCCGACTTGGTGACGTTTTCCAAGTTGTGCTGTCGCAGCGCTTTGACCAGAAGGTTGATGTCGATGCAATCGAGGTATACAGGGCCCTTCGAGCGCTGAACCCAAGCCCTTACATGTATTTGACTCGCTGGCAGGATGCAGCAGGCGATTTCACGATCGTAGGTTCATCACCTGAAGCTTTGGTCAAGGTCACTGAAGGCAAAGCAATCATGCACCCGATTGCAGGGTCTCGGCCTAGGGGAGTAGACACCTCGACAGACTTGCGCTTGGCCGATGAACTACTTGCAGATGCCAAGGAGCAGAGCGAGCACCTAATGCTGGTGGATCTTGCCCGCAACGACTTGCTAAAGGTTTGCGAGCCAGCATCTTTGCAGGTGACCGAGTTCATGCAGATTCATCGCTTTAGCCACATCATGCACCTGGTTTCAACCGTGGAGGGAGACCTTCGCAAGGATCTCGGACCGGTAGCTGCGTTGAGAGCCACCTTCCCGGCCGGCACGCTTTCCGGAGCTCCAAAGCCGAGAGCGCTTGAGATTATTCACGACCTAGAGCCAAGCTATCGCGGTCTGTTTGGTGGCGTGGTTGGATACTTTGACTTCCAGGGAAACAGCGACCTTGCGATTGCAATCCGCACGGCATTCATCAGGGATGGCGTTGCCAGGATTCAAGCCGGAGCAGGCATTGTTCTGGACTCAGTTCCGCAAAGCGAATACGACGAGACACGAGCCAAGGCAGCTGTCATGCTAAAGGCCATCGCGGCAGCGAATGCGATGGGCAATGCGGTCTAAGTCTTCACTGTTGGTTCTAGCGCTAGCGCTTTGGTGGATTTTGGTGAATCTCCCTTGGCTTACCGTGGGAGAACAGGAGTTCACCGGCGGGCAATTGATTCCTGTTCTGAACCTGTTGCCTGCAATAGCTCTAACAGCGGTCTTCATTTCGTTCTACAGAAAGCTCCGCAGGACTTTACTTCTGCTAGTGGCGGCTGTGGCAACCCTCGGGCTTTACGTTTCATTCACCCAGGACCTTCAGTCCAGTGCTGCGGTAATCGCTGAGCTCGAGAGATTAAGCGGCGTTCTTAATCCTGAATCGCACGAAGCCGGTGTCTCAATCACAGAACTCTGGGGGAAACTTGCGGCAATGGGTGCGAATGCCGCCGCCGTCTTGGCTTCAGTCCTAAGCCTCTTAGGATCAACATCTGGGGCAAGGACCAAGAGTCAAACCCAAGATTCCCAAGACAACCGCTCGCTATGGGATGAACAGAACTGATGCTTGCTAGAATTTGTTAGTCGAAAGAGAACAACATGTCACAGAACTCAACTGATCCAGGCCACGGCAACTCGGTAGCTTCTTGGACCACCGTCATCATCATCTTGGTGGCATTCAGCATTGGCACCTTGTTCTTCTGGCTTGACAACGCTCCTATGGTTTGGGCATCGGCAGTACTAGCAGTTTTGGGACCTGTTGTTGGTTGGTTCCTGAAGCGCGCTGGTTACGGTGTCGGCGGCGAGCACACCAAAGCTCACTAGTGCTCGATCAACTCTTTGACGCAGCTGCAAAGGCATCTCAAAGAAGAGAGCTTGAAATCTCAGAGCAGGACCTGCTCGACAAAATCCATCAAATTGATGACGCGTTAGACGTTTACGCTGCGCTTTCCAAATCAACCCACATAAAGCTGATCGCAGAAATCAAGCGAAGAAGTCCATCGCGCGGATTTCTTGCTGACATTCCCTCTGCTGCCAATCAAGCGGAGCTCTACCAGCGCTCTGGAGCGCATGCCATTTCGGTTCTTACCGAGGAGTCTGGGTTTGGCGGCAAACTCGAGGACTTGGTTGATGCAAGGTCTAAGGCGAGCATTCCGCTGCTTCGCAAAGACTTCATCAGCACCGAGTACCAGATTCTCGAAGCTAGAGCTGCCGGTGCCGATTTCATTCTCCTAATCCTGGCTTGGTTGCCAGCGACGCGCTTTGCGGAACTCTACGACTTCGCCCACCAGCTTGGTATGGGGGTATTGGTGGAGACCCACACCCTTGAAGAGATTGAGATCGCCAACGAACAGGGCTCACGTTTGATTGGCATCAACACCAGGGATTTGCAAACCTTCAAAACCGACCTAGGTCTCTTCGAGCAAATGGCTCAAGCGCTCAATACAGATGCGATTAAGGTTGCCGAGTCCTCGGTAAAGAACGTGCAGGATGTGATCCGCTACCGAAACGCTGGCGCGGACGTTGCCCTCGTTGGTGAAGCATTGGTCACAGCGGATCCTGGGATTTTGATACCAGAGTTCACAAGTGTTGCTTAGGATTTACAGATGCAAACAAATCTTCGTTCTCAGGCTGGGCCGTACTTCGGTGAATTCGGCGGAAGATTTGTTGCGGAACCGCTCATTGCGGCTCTAGACGAACTTGAAGCCACTTACCTCGCGGCAAAGGCTGACCCTAGTTTTGTTACCGAGCTTGCAGAGCTGCACAAGACCTACACCGGTCGACCTTCAATCATCACCGAGGCTCAGAGATTTGCTAGCCAATTCGGAGATCTTCGCATTTTCCTCAAGCGCGAGGACCTAAACCACACCGGTAGCCACAAGATCAACAACGTTATGGGCCAGGCACTGCTTGCCAAGCGCATGGGCAAGAAGCGAATCATCGCAGAAACTGGGGCTGGTCAGCACGGAGTTGCAAGCGCAACTGCAGCCGCATACTTCGGTCTGGATTGTGTCGTCTACATGGGCGAGGTTGATACCGAACGCCAGGCGCTGAACGTGGCCAGAATGAAGCTACTTGGCGCGCAAGTGATTCCGGTTACCACTGGATCCAGGACCCTCAAGGACGCCATCAACGAGGCACTTCGCGACTGGGTTGCAAATGTTGACAACACCCACTACCTATTGGGCACCGTCGCAGGCCCACACCCATTCCCAACCATGGTTCGCGATTTTCACTCCATCATCGGAATTGAAGCTCGCGCACAGATGCTGGAACTGACCGGTCGCTTGCCAGATGCGGTTGCAGCCTGCATCGGTGGTGGATCTAACGCAATCGGCATCTTCCACCCGTTCCTTGACGATCAGGATGTAGCTCTTTGGGGTTTTGAGGCAGCTGGAGACGGCATTGACACCCCGAAGCACGCGGCAACTCTGTCAAAGGGGCGTCCAGGCGTCCTCCACGGAGCCCGCTCATACATGCTTCAAGACGAAGATGGTCAGACCATGGAGTCGCACTCCATTTCAGCCGGATTGGACTACCCAGGAGTAGGGCCAGAGCACTCTTGGCTAAAAGACCTAGGTCGCGCAAACTACTTCGGAATCAGCGATGCGGAAGCAATGGATGCGATGCGTCTTCTGTCCCGCACCGAGGGAATCATTCCAGCGATTGAAACTGCCCACGCACTGGCAGGAATCAAGCACCTATCGACCGTGCTACCAGCGGGAGCGCACATCCTTGTGAACCTCTCTGGACGCGGTGATAAAGACATGGAGACTGCCGGTAAGTACTTCGGATTACTGGAGGACAAGTGAGCATTACAAACGAGGTTCTAGAGCGCAACAAAGAGTCCGGTCGCGGAACTCTAATTGGCTACTACCCAGCGGGTTACCCATCCAAGCAGGACAGCATCGACTCCTTGGTCGCGATGGCTCAAAACGGTTGCGACATTCTCGAGATTGGCGTTCCATACAGTGACCCAGTAATGGATGGGCTAGTTATTCAACACGCTACCGAAGAGGCAATCGCCAACGGCTTTAAGCTGAAAGACCTTTTTGACATCATCAAGGGTGTTCGCGCGAAAGTTGACACTCCGCTTTTGGTGATGAGCTACTGGAACCCAGTGCTTTCATACGGTGTCGAGAGATTTAGCGAAGACCTTTTGAGTTCAGGCGCTCAAGGCATGATCACTCCAGACCTAATCCCAGATGAAGCAGCAAAGTGGGTTGAGCTATCTGACGAACACGGGCTTGACCGAGTGTTTTTGGTTGCCCCGTCAAGCTCGGACAAGCGAGTCGAGAACAACTCGAAATCCTCCAAGGGTTTTGTCTACTCTGTTTCGACCATGGGTATCACCGGCGAGCGTGCTGAACTTGATCGACTTGCAAGGTCAGTAGTTTCAAGAGTCAAGAGCCTGGGGGAGACGCCTACCTGTGTTGGTGTTGGTATCTCTACCGCGGATCAGGTTCGTGAAGTAAATACTTATGCTGATGGCGCCATTGTTGGCACCGCTTTCGTGAAGGCCTACCAGCAGGGTGGCCTGGCTGGGCTTGTCTCGAAGACCAAAGAGCTTGCCGGCGGATTAGGATAGCCCAGTGGATTTTCTTACCAGCATTCCGTCTCCGGAAATCAGCTTTATTGACCTAGGGCCATTGCGCATTCACTTCTACGCGCTATTTATCCTTACCGGAATCGTTATCGCTTCCTGGCTAGCCGATAGAAGACTGCACGCTCGTGGAGCTGAACGTGGACTTTTCCTGGACATCGCTCTCTGGGCGGTACCATCCGGAATCATCGGTGGTCGTTTTTACCACGTCATCACTCACCCGAACGACTACTTCTACCAAGGTGCTGACTTCCTAGCCGTATTCAGAATCTGGGAAGGCGGCATGGCCATCTATGGCGCGTTGCTATTTGGAGCAGCCGGTGTTTGGTATGGCGCGAAGCAGGCTGGCCTGCGCTTTTGGTCTGTCGCAGATGCAGTTGCTCCAGGGCTTTTGATTGCACAGGGCATTGGTCGCCTAGGTAACTTTTTCAACCAAGAGCTCTATGGCTTGCCAACCGATCTGCCTTGGGCGCTTGAGATTCCATCTTCAAACTCTGCCTACCCAGCCGGATTGCCAGATGGCCTGACCTTTCACCCGACTTTCCTATACGAAATGATCTGGAACCTGGCAGCTGCTGGGCTACTTATCTACCTCGGAAAGCGCTTCAACCTACAGTGGGGAAAGCAGTTTGCTCTCTACGCGATTTTCTATTCGACCGGACGACTTTGGATAGAAAGTATCCGAATTGACCCAAGTGAGATTATTCTTGGACTAAGAGTAAATATCTGGTCAGCGTTGATCGGAATCGCCATCGGAGTTACCCTCCTGATTGTTCAGTCCCGCCGTCACCCTGGCCTTGAACCGAGCATCTGGCTACCAGGCCGAGAAACTGTTGCGGAATCGGTGAAAAAGCCGCGCAAGACAGTAAAAGAGCCAACCGAAATCTAGTTTTAGCCACCCGGGCCGACGATGTCCCTTTTGATTTATCGATAGGAGACAAGCATGCCGGCCCTAAGCCCTTTCCAGCGCTTCAACGCTGGTCCTTCCGCGCAGGGACTTTACGACCCAAGCGCTGAAAAGGATGCTTGTGGTCTTGCGATGGTTGCCACCCTGCGCGGTACTCCGGGGCACGACATTGTCGACATGGCGCTCTCTTCCTTGAGAAACCTTGAACACCGTGGAGCAGTTGGCTCAGACGCTGGTACTGGCGATGGCGCGGGAATCCTGACCCAGATTCCTGATCGCTTCTTTAGAAAAGTTCTCTCCTTCACACTTCCAGCCAAGGGCAGCTATGGCGCTGGATTGGTATTCCTCAGCGAAGCTGAAGCAAAGGCTGACAAGGAAAAGTTTGAGCAGATTGCAAAGCAGGAGAAACTGCAGGTCTTGGGTTGGAGAACTCCACCAACCCGCCCTGAGGTGCTTGGTGATCTTGCTCGTGCAGCAATGCCTCTTATTGAGCAGGTTTTTGTCGCAGGTATCGATGAAGCATCAGATCTAGAGCTGGAGCGTCGCTTGTTCCGCCTGCGCAAGCGCAGTGAGCGTGAGATTGGTATATATCACCCATCGCTTTCGATGCGCACCATGGTCTACAAGGGCATGGTTACTACCTTGCAGCTCGAACCGTTCTACCCTGACCTTTCAGAGCCTGAATTTGAATCGCAGCTGGCGCTGGTTCACTCCAGGTTCTCAACCAACACATTCCCGTCATGGCCGCTAGCTCACCCATTCCGCTTCATTGCACACAACGGTGAGATCAACACCGTCAAAGGCAATGCGAACTGGATGCGAGCTCGTGAGTCTCAGCTTGAGAGCGAGATTCTTGGTGATATTGAGCAGCTAAAGCCAATTGTCACCGCAGGAGCTTCAGACTCCGCAACTTTCGACGAGGTGCTGGAATTGCTAGTGCTATCTGGCCGTTCGCTTCCTCACGCAATGATGATGATGATTCCGGGTGCTTGGGAAAAGCAACTTGACCTTGAGCCACAGCTCAGGGACTTCTTTGAATATCACTCCATGATCATGGAACCCTGGGATGGACCTGCAGCGGTTGTGTTCACCGATGGAACATTGGTCGGTGCGACGCTGGACCGCAACGGCCTGCGTCCAGGCCGCTTTGTGGTTACCGAGGATGGCTTCATTATCCTCGCCTCCGAAATTGGCGTAGCAAACATTCCAGCCGAGAAGATCGTTCGCAAGGGCAGGCTGCAGCCAGGCAAGATGTTTTTGATCGACACCGCTTCGGGTCAGATCATCGAAGACGAGCAAATCAAGAGCGAAGTTGCTGCAGCTGAGCCTTGGGGTGCATGGCTCGAAGAGAACATGATCAACCTGCGCGATTTGCCAGAACGTGAGCACATTCGTTACTCCAGCTCCTCGGTAAACCGTCGTCAGCGCGTTTTTGGCTACACCGAGGAAGACCTAAAGGAGTTCATTGCTCCGATGGCTAGATCTGGCCAAGAGCCGATTGGTGCCATGGGTACCGATACTCCAATTGCCGCAATTTCACAGCACTCAAGACTTCTCTTTGACTACTTCACCCAGCAGTTTGCTCAGGTAACCAACCCGCCTCTAGATGCAATTCGCGAAGAAGTGGTTACCTCCATGACCGCTTCGATCGGTCCAGTATTGAACCTATTGGGAGCAACACCTGAGCACGCCAAGCAGTTGGTTATGGACTTCCCGATTCTTACCAACGATGAGATTGCTCGAATCAAGCACATCGACAAGGGAAACAACATCGGCAAGGCGGTCACCATCTCAGCGCTCTATCGCGTTGACGATGGAGCTGAGGCTCTCGAAGAGCGTCTAGCGGAAATGGCAGCTGAGGTCGACGAGGCAATTGAAGCTGGCACCACCTTCATCATCATTAGCGACCGTGACTCGAACCGTGAGCTTGCTCCAATCCCATCGCTACTGGCGCTTTCTAGCGTTCACCACCACCTGATTCGCAAGGGCACCCGCCTGCAGGCCGGACTCGTTGTTGAGTGTGGCGACGCCAGAGACGTGCACCACGTTGCAACTCTGATTGGTTATGGTGCATCCGCTATCAACCCATACCTTGCGCTTGAGACTGCGGAAGACCTGGTTGTGAAGGGCCTGATTACTGGAATCACTCCAGAGCGCTCCAGCAAGAACATGGTCAAGGCGCTCGGTAAGGGAATCCTAAAGATCATGTCGAAGATGGGCATCTCGACCGTTGCCTCCTACGGCGGAGCACAATGCTTCGAGGCAATCGGACTCAGCCAAGATCTAGTTGACAAGTACTTCACCGGCACAACCACCAAGCTTGGTGGAGTGGGTCTAGACATCCTGCACCAGGAAATTGAAAAGCGTCACCGAGCTGCCTACCCAATTGAAGGCGCTTCCAAGATTCACCTGCCGCTCGAAGTTGGTGGCGAGATGAAGTGGCGCCGCGAAGGTCCACCGCACCTATTCAACCCAGAGACAATCTTCAAGTTGCAGCACTCCACTAAGGCAAAGCGCTACGACATCTTCAAGGAATACACCCACGCTGTTGACGATCAGTCCGAGCGCTTGATGACGATTCGTGGACTATTTGCCTTCAAGAACGGCTCCCGTCCGTCGATTCCTATCGAAGAGGTTGAGCCGGTATCAGAGATCGTGAAGCGCTTCTCAACCGGTGCCATGTCGATGGGCGCGATTTCCCCTGAGGCGCACGAGGTTCTTGCCATCGCGATGAACCGCCTTGGCGCCAAGAGCAACACTGGTGAGGGTGGCGAGTCGGTAGAACGCCTTTTGGACCGAAACCGTCGAAGTGCTGTCAAGCAGGTTGCATCCGGACGTTTCGGTGTTACTTCGATGTACCTGACTCACGCCGATGACATCCAGATCAAGATGGCTCAGGGTGCGAAGCCTGGTGAGGGTGGTCAGCTACCACCGCACAAGGTTTACCCATGGATCGCGCAACTTCGCCACTCGACCCCTGGCGTTGGATTGATTTCACCACCACCGCACCACGACATCTACTCGATCGAAGACCTAAAGCAATTGATCTTTGATCTAAAGCGCGCAAACCGTTCCGCACGTGTGCATGTCAAGCTGGTTAGCCAGTTCGGCGTTGGCACCGTGGCTGCAGGTGTTGCAAAGGCTAAGGCCGATGTTGTGCTGATTTCTGGTCACGATGGTGGTACCGGAGCGAGCCCGTTGAACTCGCTCAAGCACGCGGGAACCCCTTGGGAGCTTGGTCTTGCTGAGGCTCAGCAGACTCTGTTACTCAACGGTCTTCGTGACCGCATTGTGGTTCAGGTAGACGGCTCTATGAAGACCGGACGCGATGTTGTTATTGCGGCACTCCTCGGAGCTGAAGAGTACGGTTTCGCAACTGCTCCTTTGGTTGTCGAAGGCTGCATCCTGATGCGCGTTTGCCATCTGGACACCTGCCCGGTTGGCGTTGCCACCCAGAACCCTGACCTTCGTGCCAGATTCAAGGGCCAAGCTGATCACGTTGTGAACTTCTTCGAGTTCTTGGCGCAGGAGGTTCGCGAATACCTTGCTGAGCTCGGATTTAGAACTCTGGCTGAGGCAGTTGGTCGCGTCGACCTACTCGATGTAAACCGCGCAGTCTCGCACTACAAGGCGGATGGCCTAGACCTCTCTCCAATTTTTGCGGCGAAGGACATCGACCTGAACCAGAACCTGCGCAACACCACAAGCCAAGACCACGAGCTTGAATCACATTTTGATTACCCGCTAATCGAACTGAGCCAAGCTGCCCTTCGCGAAGGTAAGTCGGTTGTTCACGAAATCAACATCAACAACACCAACCAAGCAATTGGCACCATGCTGGGTAACGAACTGACAAAGCGTTGGGGGGAGCAGGGCCTTGAGCCTGGAACCCTTACGCTGAAGCTTCGTGGCTCAGCTGGTCAATCCCTTGGTGCATTTGTCCCGCGCGGAATCACCATAGAAGTTGAAGGTGACTGCAACGACTACGTTGGCAAGGGCCTTTCCGGCGGAACTATCGTCGTGAAGCCTGAGCAAAATGCTGGGTTTGTTGCCGAGCAAAACGTAATTGCTGGAAACGTAATTGGATACGGAGCAACCAGCGGCCAAATCTTCCTAAATGGCGTTGTTGGCGAGAGATTCCTAGTTCGCAACTCCGGCGTGGAGGCAGTTGTTGAAGGCGTTGGTGACCACGCGCTGGAGTACATGACCGGCGGAACCGCGGTGATTCTGGGACGCTCCGGTGTCAACCTGGGTGCCGGCATGTCCGGTGGTGTGGCTTATGTTTACAAGCTCTCTGAGGCACGAGTAAACCGCGAGGCGTTGGCATCAGGTGAGATTTCACTTTCAAACCTAGAGGCCCACGACATCGAGGCCCTAAGAGGCCTATTGACAACTCACGTTGCCAGGACTGGATCACCGCTTGGTGAGGCATTGCTTGCAAACTTTGACGCAGAGGTTTCAAACTTCGTAAGAGTGCTGCCGCGCGACTATGCACGCGTAATGGAGATTCAACGCAATGCGAGTGCTGACGGTATTGACCTAGACGGCGAAGAAGTGTGGACCCAGATTCTGGAGGTGACCGGTGGCTGATCCAAAGGGCTTTATCAAGATAACCGAGCGTGAGACCGCAACTCGCAGACCAGTTCCAGTTCGAATCAAGGACTGGAAAGAGGTCTATGCCGAGCGCAATGGCGAGACCATCGTGCGCCAAGCCTCGCGCTGCATGGACTGCGGCATTCCTTTCTGCCACCAGGGTTGCCCACTTGGAAACCTAATTCCAGAGTGGAACGATCTAACTCACCGCGGCAGGAACAAAGAGGCGATCGACCGTCTGCACGCCACCAACAACTTCCCGGAGTTCACTGGAAGGCTTTGCCCTGCGCCTTGCGAGAGCTCTTGCGTTTTGGCAATCAATCAGCCTGCAGTGACCATCAAAGAGATCGAAGTATCGATCATCGATGACGCCTTTGAGAATGGCTTTGTAACGCCAAGCATCCCGGAACGACTAACCGGCAAGACCATCGCCGTGGTTGGTTCAGGACCTGCAGGACTGGCCGCTGCTCAGCAGCTAACCAGAGCTGGTCACACCGTTGCGGTTTACGAGCGTGACGACCGCATCGGTGGATTGCTGAGATACGGAATTCCAGATTTCAAAATGGAGAAGCATCTAATCGACCGCCGCGTCGCCCAGATGGAGGCCGAAGGAACACGTTTCCGCACCTCGGTAAACGTTGGGGTGGACATCACCTGGGATGAGCTTCAGAAGCGTTATGACGCGGTTTTAATCGCAACCGGTGCCATGGTGCCTAGAGACCTAGCCGTGCCTGGTAGGGACCTTGAGGGTGTTCACTTTGCAATGAACTACCTCGCGCAAGCCAACAAGGTGGTCGCAGGGGATCAGATTGCTGAGCAAATTGACGCCGCTGGAAAGCACGTCATCATCCTCGGTGGTGGCGACACCGGAGCTGACTGCCTTGGCACCTCAACTCGTCAGGGCGCTCTAAGCGTTACCACTTTGGCAATCGGAACTCAGCCCCCAGCAGAGCGCACTGCCGATCAGCCTTGGCCGATGATGCCGAACCTATTTGAAGTTGCTTCCGCACACGAGGAATTCGGCGAGCGCAAGTACCTGCACTCGACCGTTGAGTTTGTGGGGGAGAACGGCGTTCTCACCGGTGTGAAGGTTGCCGACACTGAGTTTGTTGATGGTAAGCGAATTCCAAAGGCTGGAACCGAGCGCATTTTGCCGGCCGACCTAGTTTTCCTAGCACTTGGATTTGTAGGACCTGAGACTCAGGACCTATCAAACCAGCTTGCAACCCCAATGGATTCAAGGGGTAACGTGGCGAGAGACGGTCGTTACAAGGTGGCAGATGGATTGTTTGCCGCAGGTGACGCCGGAAGAGGCCAAAGCCTGATAGTTTGGGCTATAGCCGAAGGTCGTGCCGCCGCTGCCGCGATCGACGAATATCTCGAAGGTGAGACAGGGCTTCCATTCCCAGTGAAGCCAACTGATAGACCGATTTCGGTTTACAGCTAACCAATTGAAAAGGTAAGTAGTTATAAATGAGACGCGCCAAAATTGTGGCAACATTCGGTCCTGCTATTGCGGACTACGACAAGGCTAAAGCCGTTATCGAAGCGGGTGTTGACGTCGCTCGCATGAACCTGAGCCACGGCTCGCACGAGGTTCACGAGGGTGTTTACGCAACCATTCGCAAGGCTGCAGCTGACGTTGGCAAGAGCGTAGGTATCTTGGTTGACCTTCAGGGGCCAAAGATTCGTCTAGGTCGCTTCGCGGAGGACAAGGTCACCTTGGTAAATGGTGCAACCTTCAAGATCACCACCGATGACATTCAGGGTGATGTGAACATTTGCTCCACCACCTACAAGGGCCTACCGGGAGACGTAAAGCCTGGCGACCAGCTATTGATTGACGATGGTCGCATTGGTCTTCGTGCAACCGCTGTAGACGCAACCACCGTTACCTGTGTGGTTGAAATTGGCGGACCGGTTTCCAACAACAAGGGAATTAACCTTCCCGGTGTTGCGGTAAACGTTCCTGCGCTAAGCGAAAAGGATGAGGACGACCTACGTTGGGCTCTAAAGCTTGGTGCCGACATGATCGCACTTAGCTTTGTGAGAAACGCCAAGGACATTGTTCGTGTTCACGAGATCATGGCTGAAGAGGGTCGCTTTGTTCCGACCATCGCGAAGATTGAGAAGCCACAGGCCGTTGAAGCGCTTGAGGAAATCATCGACGCCTTTGATGGCGTGATGGTCGCCCGCGGTGACCTAGGCGTTGAGCTTCCATTGGAGCAGGTTCCACTTGTGCAGAAGCGCGCGGTTGAACTATCGCGTCGCTGGGCCAAGCCGGTAATCGTTGCTACTCAGATGCTTGAGACCATGATCACCGCATCTCGCCCGACCCGTGCAGAGGCTTCTGACGTTGCAAACGCCGTGCTAGATGGTGCTGACGCGCTAATGCTCTCTGGCGAGACCTCGGTGGGAGAATACCCAATCGAGACCGTTCAGACCATGGCTCGAATCATCGAGTCCACCGAGGAGAACGGCCTAGACCGCATTCCTGCGCTAGGCACAAAGCCTCACACTCACTCCGGTGCAGTTGTGCTTGCCGCTATGGAAATTGCAGAGCTTTTGGGTTCGAAGTACGTCTGTGTCTTCACCGAGTCTGGTGACACCTTGCGTCGTGTTTCGCGCCTGCGTTCAAGCGTTCCGGTATTGGCATTCACCCCTAGCGAGGAGGTGCGCCGCAAGCTTTCACTAGTTTGGGGAGCCACCACATTCAAGGTAGAGAAGGTCAAGCACACCGACGAAATGATTCGCCAGGTTGACGAGATCGTGCTTTCAAGCGGCAAGTGCCGTGTTGGCGATGAGGTTGTAATCGTGTCCGGTTCCCCTCCGGGAATCCCAGGCTCAACCAACAGCCTGCGCGTTCACCGTGTAGGGGATGCTGTTCACCTGGCAGCGCCTGGTTACGGCAACTAATTAGGGTTAAATGAAGAAAAGCGGTGGGAAACCACCGCTTTTTCTTTTGTACCGAGAGTGGGACTCGAACCCACACGCCCAGAGGACATCGCATTTTGAGTGCGACGCGTCTACCATTCCGCCATCCCGGCAAGCTTGTAAATTCTAGTGGATGTTTGCCCGGCTAGTTATAAAGTATTGCCATGGCAGATGCACTCAGGGTTGTAGTAGTTGAAGACGAGGGTCTTATTCGCATGGACGTGGTTGCGACCTTGCAGGAAGCCGGCTACGAAGTTGTAGGTGAGGGTGCAGACGGCGAAGAGGCGATCAAGTTGGCCACTGAACTCGAGCCTGATTTAGTCGTGATGGATATCAAGATGCCAAAGCTAGATGGCATTAGTGCAGCCGAAAAGATCGGTGAGCTGAAGATTCCAGTCGTTCTCCTAACGGCGTTTTCCCAATCAGATCTAGTTGCCAGAGCCGCTGAGGCGGGAGCGATGGCCTACGTCACAAAGCCATTCAAGCCAACCGACCTGCTACCTGCGATCCAGATCGCACTGAGTAGGCATGAGGAGCTGGTGTCGCTCGAGGCTGAGATCGCTGACCTTAGTGACCGCCTTGAGACTAGAAAGCTTATGGACCGCGCCAAGGGGCTCCTGCAGAGCAAAATGAAGCTCAGCGAGCCAGAGTCTTTCCGCTGGATTCAAAAGGCCTCTATGGACCGCAGGCTCACGATGGCACAGGTTGCTAAAGCTGTTATAGAGCAGCTTGGAGATAAGTAACTACTGACCCTTTGGTCTTAGGTAGTTCGTAATGCGAACGGTTGACAGCAATCGACCATTTTCGTCGGTCATGGAGATCTCGTGACTGGTCAGAGTTTTACCCAATTTGATTGCTACGCAGGTTCCAGTTACCACGCCTTCGGTGATAGATGCGTGGTGGGTTGCGTTTAGCTCAATGCCGACCGCATAGCCCCATGGGTGAGCGTGAACGTTAGCTGCAAAAGAGCCTAAAGATTCTGCAAGCACCACGTGAGCACCTCCGTGCAAAAGGCCTATTGGCTGAGTGTTTCCAGCTACCGGCATGGTGGCCACGGCACGCTCTGCACTGAGTTCGATTAGCTCGATACCCATTTTGTCGGCCAGTGCGCCAAGCCCGCGCTGCTTCATTAGTTCAAGTGCGCTATCTGAGGCTTTGATGGGCTGATCGGACATAAATTGACTCCTTGGCGAAGTAGGCTAGCGGGCATGAGCGCTAGCGAAAAGCCTACCCTTTTACTTATTGACGGGCACTCGTTGGCGTTTCGAGCTTTTTACGCGCTGAGCCCAGATAACTTCAAAAACGCTGCCGGACAGCACACCAATGCGGTTCACGGATTTATCTCGATGATGCTCAACATTCTCGAACTGGAGAAGCCAACCCACCTCTGTGTCGCCTTCGACGTTTCAAGGGAGAGCTTTAGAACCATCGAGCTCCCAGAATACAAAGGAACCCGCGGGGAGACTCCGCCAGAATTCATGGGCCAAACCGAACTTTTGGTTGAAGCGCTCACCGCAATGAACATCACCAGCGTTTCAAGAGAAACGTTTGAAGCGGACGACCTACTTGCATCGCTTAGCGTCAAGGGGGAGCAGGCCGGCTACAAGGTCCTAGTGGTTTCCGGCGATAGGGACACCTTCCAGCTGATTACTGAAGAGGTGACGATCCTCTACCCAGTCAAGGGCGTTATGAACTTGGCCCGCATGGACGATGCCGCAGTTCTAGAAAAATACGGCGTCCATGCCAAGCAATACCCAGAGCTTGCTGCACTGGTCGGCGAGACCTCTGACAACCTAAAGGGCATCCCTGGAGTCGGCCCTAAGACGGCAGCCAAGTGGATTCAGGAGTTCGGTTCGCTGCAGGCAATTTTGGATTCAGCTGACCAGATCCCAGGCAAGGTTGGCGAGAGCCTCAGGGAGCACAAAGAACTTGCCGTTAGAAACCGCAGGCTAAACCACTTATTGCGTGACTTGGAGTTCGAGTTCACTTTGGATCAGCTCGAGCTTGGTGCGGTAAATGAGGAGCAAGTCAAAGAGGTTTTTGCCAAGCTTTCTTTCCGAACACTTTTGACCAGGGTTCTTAAACTTCGCGGAACCGATGGATCGCAGCACAAGGTGATCAGCGCAAAAATCGAGCCTGAAAAAGCCCAAGAATCACTTTCAGCCGATCCCGTATCCACTGCAGCCAGCGAACTGATTGCCGATTTGCCCACGCAGCCTGTCGATGCCAAAACCGCAACTCTTAGCGAGATTGCTGCCCTTGTTGCTTTGGGCGATACTCACCTGAAGGTTGAAATAGCGAACGACCGCATCGTTGGCATTGGTGCTGCGAACCTGACTTCTAGATTGAATTGGGACGGGCAGTCTGATCCGAAGGAACTTATAGCCGCTGGTGGCTTTGGAACCTGGAACTTCAAAGAAGTCTCCAAGCAGCTAAAGGCAATTGGAATCACGCTTGGACCAATCACCAACGATCCACTATTAGCAAGTTACATAATTGACCCGCTCACTAAGGATCTCAATCCGGATGCGCTAATTCGCACCTACGCCGGTATCGACATTGTGCGTCAAGACCCGAATGAGCTTTTAGCTGAGAGTGACCCTTCACTTGATGCCTGGGTGTTTGCCGTTCTGTCCAAAATCGCACTTGCGCAGTTGGAAGCCGAAGGGTCTTTGGGTGTTTACCGAGACATTGAGCTTCCAGCCAGCGTGACGCTAGCGCAAATGGAACAGCAGGGAATTGCGATTGATAGGGTGAACCTGGAGCAGCAATTCGACGAGCTAAGTGCTGAAGTTGAAGAGGTTGCGAAACAGGCTTACGCGATCATCGGACACGAAGTAAACCTCGCAAGTCCAAAACAGCTTCAGACCGTTTTGTTCGAAGAACTTGGCATGCAGGGCACCAGAAGCGTGAAGACCGGTTACTCAACAAACGCTGAAGCCTTGGCAACGCTCTATGAGCAAACTGAGCACCCTTTCCTGGAGCGCTTACTAGCCCACCGCGATGCGACCAAGCTGCGCCAGATGGCCGAGACGCTGATCAAGGCAATCGAACCGGATGGTCGCATTCACACCACCTACTCGCAGGTAGGAACAGCCACCGGTCGCCTCAGTAGCGAAAACCCGAACCTGCAGAACATCCCGATCAAGACCGCAAAGGGCCAGAAGCTGCGCAGCGCATTTGTGGCTGGAGCGGGTTTTGAGACACTTCTGACTGCGGACTACTCCCAGATCGAAATGCGCATCATGGCTCACCTCTCGCAGGATGCAGGCCTCATTGAGGCCTTCAACCAAGGTGAGGACCTACACAGCTTTGTTGGTGCTCGCATCTATGGCGTAGCGCCGAGCGAGGTCACATCTCAAATGCGTTCAAAGGTCAAGGCGATGAGCTATGGCTTGGTATACGGATTGAGCGAATACGGCCTTGCTAGGCAGCTAAGAATCGAGAGCAAGGAAGCCAAGCAGCTAATGTCGGACTACTTCGACCGCTTTGGAGGAGTAAAGACTTATCTTGACCAGGTTGTTCAAAAGGCCAAGACCCTTGGTTACACGACAACCGTCTACGGCAGACGAAGACCATTCCCTGACCTCAACTCCAAGATCTTCCAGCTTCGAGAGATTGCAAGGCGTGCGGCGCTAAACGCTCCAATTCAGGGCACTGCAGCCGACATTATGAAGCTTGCGATGATCAAAGTGCACGATTCGATGCTGGCTGAAGGCCTCAAGTCTCAGCTTTTGCTTCAGGTTCACGATGAGTTGGTCTTGGCTGTAGCTCCGGGGGAGTTGGAGCAGCTCAAGGCACTCACAACAAAAGCTATGAGCGATGTTGCAAAACTCTCGGTTCCGCTTGAGGTTCACATCGGAATCGGCGCTAATTGGGAACTAGCAGGGCACTAGATATACCTGTAAGCTTGCGCGAGTGCTAATTGGCACAAATCCCTGTCCAATCGCCGGACAAATCGGAAAGCTTTTCTAAGGTTTTCGCTTGCACGGCCCGAGTAAAACAAAGTGAATAACACCACATATGGCAACCAACAAAACCGCTAAAAAGCAGGTAGCAGTAAACGACATCGGCTCAGCTGAGGACTTCCTAGCTGCAGTAGAAGCAACTCTAAAGTTCTTCAACGACGGTGACCTAATCTCTGGAACCATCGTAAAGATCGATCGTGACGAGGTCCTAGTTGACGTCGGTTACAAGACCGAGGGTGTAATCCCGGTTCGCGAACTTTCCATCCGTCAGGATGCAGATCCAAATGACATCGTCAAGGTAGGCGATGCAATCGAGGCACTTGTTCTCCAGAAGGAAGACAAAGAAGGCCGACTAATTCTTTCCAAGAAGCGTGCTCAGTACGAGCGTGCCTGGGGCGACGTTGAGAAGATCAAGGAAGCCGATGGCGTGGTCAAGGGTGTCGTTATTGAGGTTGTTAAGGGTGGTGTAATCGTTGACATCGGTCTACGAGGCTTCCTACCTGCATCTCTAATCGAGCTTCGACGCGTTCGCGACCTAGGACCATACCTTGGTACCGAGGTTGAGGCCAAGATCTTAGAGCTAGACAAGAACCGCAACAACGTTGTGCTTTCTCGTCGTGCACTCCTAGAGGAGAGCCAGAGCGCTAACCGCACCACCTTCCTAAATGACCTAGCCAAGGGCCAGGTTCGTACCGGTGTGGTTTCCTCGATCGTAAACTTCGGTGCATTCATCGACCTAGGTGGCGTGGACGGTCTAGTCCACGTTTCCGAGTTGAGCTGGAAGCACATCGAGCACGCCAGCGAGGTAGTTGAGGTTGGCCAAGAGGTTACCGTTGAGGTTCTCGAGGTTGACAACGACCGTGAGCGTGTATCGCTTTCGCTCAAGGCAACTCAGGAAGACCCATGGCAGCTATTTGCCCGTACTCACGCCATTGGCCAGTACATCCCGGGCAAGGTCACCAAGATCGTTCCGTTCGGTGCGTTCGTTCGCGTTGCAGACGGTATCGAGGGTCTAGTTCACATCTCAGAGCTATCCTCCAAGCACGTTGAGCACGCTGACCAGGTTGTTTCTGTCAACGAAGACGTATTCGTCAAGTTGATCGACATCGACCTAGAGCGTCGCCGCATCTCACTATCCCTAAAGCAGGCTTTGGACGAGGTTGACCCTGAGGGCACCGACTTCAACCCAGTGCTTTACGGAATGAGCGCAGACTACGACGAGAACGGCAACTACCGTTACCCAGAGGGCTTCGACCCAGCCACCAGCGAATGGAAGGCCGGCTTCGAAGAGGCTCGCACCAAGTGGGAGGCAGAGTACGCAGAGGCTCACGCTCGTTGGGAGACTCACAAGACTCAGGTCAAGGCCACTCGTGCCCAGCTTGCTGCTCTACCAGAGGCTCCAGCCGCTCCAGCACAGGAGCCAACCGCTTCTGCAGGAACCGCATCTACCGAGGGCACCTTGGCAGACGACGAGTCCCTAGCCGCGTTGCGCGACAAGCTAGCTGGCGACAAGTAAATTACCTAAAGCGAAGCGGGGGTGCGAAAGCGCCCCCGCTTTCGTTTATCCTTAGGCAGTGCTGATTGCGCTAACAGGTGGTATTGGATCCGGTAAGTCGACCGTGGCTCGACGCTGGGTCGAACTCGGTGCAACCGAGGTTGATGCAGACTTGCTAGCAAGAGAAGTCGTAGAGCCCGGCAGTGTTGGCTTAACTCAAGTCGTCCAAGAATTTGGTGCTTCTGTATTGACTGCAGCCGGTGCTCTAGACCGAGCCGAATTGGCCAAGATTGCGTTTGCGAATGATGACAACCGAATCAAGCTAGAGGGCATTCTTCACCCGCTCATTCAGGAGCTTGCGCTACAAAAAGTCACAAACCTTGAAGGTGTGATTGTGTACACGATCCCTTTGTTTGTAGAGAGCAAATCCAAACTTCAATTCGACAAAGTCGTTGCAATCAGCTGCGATGAGAATGTTAGGGTTCGCCGCCTTGTCGAGAGCCGCGGAATGAGTGAAGCTGAGGCTAGGAGTCGTGTTTCGGCTCAGGCAAAAGACAGCCAGCGAGAAGCTGTTGCCGATATCATTATCGATTCCAACTGCTCGCTAGCAGAGCTGATACAAAGAGCCGATGCAATTTACCAGAGCTTCAAGGATCAGTCATGACACCAGAGGACGCCAGGCCATTCCGCGCGGAAACTCCTTACCAACCATCGGGTGACCAGCCACAGGCAATCAAAGAACTTGCTGAGCGCATTAATGCGGGGGAGCGCGACGTTGTACTTTTGGGTGCAACCGGTACTGGTAAGTCCGCCACCACGGCTTGGTTGATCGAGAAGCTTCAGCGCCCAACCCTGGTTATCGCGCACAACAAGACCCTGGCTGCTCAGCTGGCTAGCGAACTGCGCATGATGTTCCCGGATAACGCCGTGGAGTACTTCGTGAGCTACTACGACTACTACCAACCAGAGGCTTACGTTCCCCAGACGGATACTTTCATTGAGAAGGACTCGACCATCAACGAAGAGGTTGAGCGTCTTCGTTACTCGGCAACCATGTCCTTGCTCTCCAGGCGAGATGTGATCGTGGTTTCAACAGTTTCCTGCATCTACGGTCTAGGTGCTCCGAAGGAGTATTTGGCCCAGTCCCTGCCGCTTCAAGTCGGGCAACGAATCGATCGCGATGAACTGATTCGTGGTCTGGTGCAGATCCAATACCAGCGCAATGACATCGAATTCGTTCGCGGAAACTTCCGCGTCAAAGGCGACACTGTTGAAATCATCGCTGTTTACGATGAGGAAGCAACCCGCATCGAGTTCTTTGGCGACGAGATTGAGAAGATCTACCGCATCCATCCGCTAACCGGTGAGATCCTGATGGAGCGCCAGTCAGTGGCTATCTACCCAGCTTCCTACTACGTGGCACCCGTGGAGCGCATGGCGCAGGCTATGGAGGCAATCGAAGAGGAGCTCGAAGGTCGCTACCGCGAGTTCGAGCAGCAGGGCAAGCTACTAGAGGCTCAACGCATCAAGATGCGCACCACATTTGATCTTGAGATGATTCGAGAGTTGGGTTTCTGCTCAGGCATTGAGAATTACTCGCGGCAGATTGATCAGCGCGAGCCGGGCGAGCCGCCGGCTTGTCTATTGGATTATTTCCCTGAAGACTTCCTAACCGTTATTGACGAATCCCACGTAACAGTGCCGCAGATTGGCGCCATGTCCGCTGGAGACGCTTCCAGAAAGCGCACACTGGTAGAGCACGGCTTCCGTCTGCCTTCAGCGCTTGATAACAGACCTCTTAGATTTGAAGAGTTTCTAGAGCGGACCGGCCAGACGCTTTACCTTTCGGCCACACCTGGAAAGTATGAACTTGCCAAGGCCGACGGGGTAGTCGAGCAGATCATCCGCCCAACCGGTCTAGTTGACCCTCAGATTGTCGTGAAGCCATCCAAGGGCCAGATTGATGACCTGTTGGAAGAGATCAAACTTCGCACCGAGCGAAACGAACGCGTTCTGGTTACAACCCTGACTAAGCGCTTGGCCGAAGAGGTGACCGATTACTTCACCGAGATGGGAATTAAGGTTCGATACCTTCACTCCGATGTCGACACCTTGCGAAGAGTGGAGCTTCTTCGCGAGCTCAGACAGGGCATCTTCGATGTTTTGGTGGGTATCAACCTCTTGAGAGAAGGTCTAGACCTTCCAGAAGTTTCGCTTGTTGCAATTTTGGATGCCGACAAAGAAGGTTTCCTACGCTCTGCAACCTCGTTGATTCAGACCATCGGTCGAGCAGCTCGAAACATCAATGGTGAAGTGCATATGTATGCCGATCGAGTCACAGACTCGATGGCCAAGGCGATCGATGAGACCAACCGCAGACGTGAGAAACAGGTCGCTTACAACCTCGCCAACGGCATTGACCCAACACCACTGCGCAAGAAGATTGCAGATATAACTGACCAGTTGATGCGTGAAGAGGTTGACACCGCGCAGCTGATTGAAGAGCTGAAGAAAGAGCCAAAGCGCAAATCCAGCGTTCCAATGCGAGGTCGTCCAAACATCGGCGCAGCAGGCAAGGACGCGTTGCTTTCAACCATTTTGGATCTTGATCTCCAGATGAAGGGTGCGGCCTCCGAATTACAGTTTGAACTTGCCGCCAGAATCCGCGATGAAATTTCCGAGCTGAAGCGCGAGCTGAGGCAAATTGAGTCGGCTGGACACGCCTAAACTTCTAAGGTGAGTATTCAAACCCCATCCGGCTCCAAGCTGTCCATCAAGGGCGCACGCGTCCATAACCTAAAGAACCTTAACCTTGAGATTCCAAGGGATGCGCTGATTGTTTTTACCGGACTTTCTGGTTCTGGTAAATCCTCTTTGGCATTCGACACCATCTTTGCCGAAGGACAGCGTCGCTATGTTGAATCGCTCAGTGCTTACGCAAGACAGTTCCTGGGACAGGTTGACCGTCCAGACGTGGACTTCATTGAAGGTCTGAGCCCCGCGGTTTCAATCGACCAGAAATCAACCAACCGAAACCCACGCTCAACTGTTGGAACCATTACCGAGATTCACGACTACCTGAGACTGCTTTGGGCTCGCATCGGCGTCCCACACTGCCACATTTGCGGCGAGGTAATTTCAAAGCAGACACCACAAGCAATCGTCGACCAGCTGCTTACCCTGCCTGAGGGAACAAGGTTCCAGCTTCTGGCACCGATCGTGCAGCAAAAAAAGGGTGAGTTCCAAGACCTCTTCTCGTCGCTGCAATCTCAGGGCTATGCCCGAGCGGTTGTAGATGGCGAGACCGTTGTGCTGTCGGAAGCTAAGCCGCTAAAGAAGAGCTTCAAGCACGACATTGCGGTTGTGGTTGACCGCCTGGCTATCAAGTCAGACGTGATGTCGCGCCTAACCGACTCGGTTGAGACTGCGCTAAAACTTGCCGATGGCCGCGTAATTGTTGACTTTGTCGACGATGGCAAGCAGCGCACTTTCTCGGAGCGTCTGTCATGCCCAAATGAGCACGACATTGCACTTTCAGAGATTGAACCGAGAACCTTTAGCTTCAACGCACCATTTGGTTCTTGCCCTGCCTGTTCAGGTCTAGGTGTGAAGATGGCAGTTGACTCCCAACTGGTGATTGGCGATGAGGGAGCAAGCATCAACGAGGGTGTATTGCTGCCCTGGTCCACCCAAGGAAAGGGTCTCTACAGCTACTTCGTAAGGTTGCTAGATGGACTAACCCAAGACCTTGAGTTCTCACTCGACACTCCATGGCAGGAACTGCCTGAAGAGGTGCAGGATGCGATCTTGAACGGCAACGATTTCGAGGTTCAAGTTAAGTGGCGCTCGAAGTACGGTCGCGAGATGCGTTACACCTCAGGCTTTGAGGGAGTGCTTCCATACGTCGAAAGGCGCTACCTAGAGGCAGACTCAGACTGGGCGCGTGGCAAGTGGTCGGAATTTCTAAGAGAGATTCCATGTCCGGAATGTGACGGCTCAAGACTTCGCCCAGAAGTATTGGCCGTGAAGGTTCACGAGAAATCGATCCACGATGTTGCCGCCATGAGCTTGAGAAACGCTCACGGATTCTTCGAGACCATCGAGCTATCGGATCGCGAGGCCACCATTGCGGCTCAGGTGCTTCGAGAGATCAGAGCAAGACTTGATTTCCTTTTGGCAGTTGGCTTGGACTATCTATCCCTTGAGCGCGCTGCTGGCTCACTGTCAGGTGGAGAGGCTCAGCGCATTCGTCTAGCAACCCAGATTGGCGCTGGCCTTACAGGTGTTCTATACGTGCTGGACGAGCCGTCAATCGGACTTCACCAAAGAGACAACCTGCGTTTGATCGAGACATTGGTGAAATTAAAGAACCTAGGCAACACTTTGATTGTTGTTGAGCACGATGAAGACACCATTCGCACCGCTGACTGGCTGGTAGACATCGGCCCTGGAGCAGGTCTCAACGGCGGCGAAGTCGTTCACTCCGGCAGCTACAAAGCGCTACTGGATAACAAGAAGTCGATTACCGGTGACTACCTAGCGGGCCGAATCAAAGTTGAAACCCCTAAAAAGCGCAGGGCGATTGACCCTGATCGCAAGATCAAAGTTGTTGGTGCCAGGGAGAACAACCTAAAGAATGTGGACGTTGAGATTCCGCTAGGTGTAATGACCGCTGTTACCGGTGTATCTGGATCCGGTAAGTCGTCATTGGTGAATGATGTTCTCTACGAGGTTTTGGCCAACAAGCTAAATGGCGCCAAGGGAGTTGCCGGAAAGCACACCCGAATTGAAGGACTCGAGCAACTCGACAAGGTTGTTCACGTTGACCAAGCTCCAATTGGTCGCACCCCAAGATCCAACCCAGCTACCTACACCGGCGTTTTTGACCATGTGCGCAAGCTATTTGCAGATACCCAGGAGTCAAAGGTTCGCGGTTACCTCCAGGGGAGGTTCTCGTTCAACGTCAAGGGCGGTCGCTGTGAGACCTGTGCGGGTGATGGAACAATTCGAATCGAAATGAACTTCCTGCCTGATGTTTATGTGATGTGCGAAGACTGCAAGGGTGCCCGCTACAACCGCGAGACCCTGCAGGTGAAGTACAAGGGCAAGTCGATCGGCGATGTGCTGAATATGCCAATCAGCGAAGCTGCCGAATTCTTTGCGCCAATCAACGCCATCGCGAGATACCTAAACACTTTGGTCGATGTCGGGTTGGGATATGTGACCCTGGGTCAGAGTGCAACCACTCTGTCCGGAGGTGAAGCGCAGCGCGTGAAGCTGGCAACTGAGCTACAGCGCAGGTCTACCGGAAAGACTATTTACGTGCTGGATGAGCCAACCACGGGTTTGCACTTTGAAGATGTTAGAAAGCTGCTGCTCGTGCTTTCTGGGCTAGTCGAAAAGGGCAACACCGTCATTGTGATTGAGCACAACCTAGATGTCATTCGATGCTCGGACTGGGTCATTGACCTCGGCCCTGAAGGTGGCTCCGGTGGCGGCTTGGTTATCGCAGAGGGAACTCCTGAAGCGGTTGCAAAGGTCAAGAAGAGCCACACCGGAAAGTTCCTGGCGGAGATTCTGGGCTAATAATGGCCAACGACCTAGCCTTTCGGCCATCAACCGGCGAGATACCAACTGAGCCAGGTGTCTATCGCTTCGTTGATGAATCGGGTCGAGTTCTATACGTAGGAAAAGCAAAGAACCTGCGAGCTAGGCTCAGCAATTACTTCGGACCATTGGCGTCGCTTCACGAGCGCACACAGCGAATGCTTTTGGCTGCCAGAGACGTTAAGTGGACAATCGTTGCAAGCGAGTATGAAGCGCTGCAGCTGGAATTTATGTGGATCAAGGAGTTTGACCCACCATTCAACGTTCGATTCAAAGACGATAAGAGCTACCCCTACCTCGCCATCACAGTTAGCGATGCTGTTCCTAGAGCGTTCATAACCCGCAATCGAGACATCAAAGGTGCTCGAGTTCTAGGCCCTTACACCCAGGCCTGGGCCATTAGGGAGACCCTGGACACCTTGCTGAAGGTTTATCCGGTTCGTAGCTGCACTGCCGGTATCTTTCAGAGAGCAAAGCGTCAGAACCGCCCATGCCTGCTAGCTGATATTGGCAAGTGCTCAGCGCCGTGTGTTGATCGAATCAGCCAACCCGACCATAAGGCTCTTGCTAAAAGACTCGGCGACTTTCTAGCCAGCGGTGACGAGAGTTACATCAAAGAGCTCAGCTCTCGAATGACTAAGGCCTCTGAGGATCAAAACTACGAGCTCGCGGCACAGCTGAGAGACGATGTTTTTGCATTGGAAAAGGTCCTGGAAAAAAGCACATTGGTCTTTAGTGATAAGACCGATGCTGACCTCATCAGCATTGCCAGAGACGAACTGAGCGCGGCTGTTTCGGTGTTCTTTATCCGCGGTGGTCGTATTCGAGGCAATCGCTCTATGGTGGTTGACCTAGAGCTGGATCGCACCAACTCGGAGCTAATGGAGTACGTCATCCAAGAGCTCTACACGCCATCGAAGTCAAGCCAACACCTAGAAGTTCCAAAGCAGTTACTTGTCAGCACTAAACCAAACGACGCTAAGGAGCTCGAGCAGTGGCTGGGGGATTTGCGCGGTTCCAAGGTTGAGGTATTGAACCCCACCAGGGGAGACAAGGCCAAGCTTTTGGAAACTGCCGGCATAAATGCAAACCACGCCCTCAAGAGCTACAAGCTAAAGCGTTCTGCTGATTTCACCGCAAGAGCGGACGCACTTTCGGGAATCCAGCGCAGCCTCAGGATGAAAAACGCTCCACTTCGCATCGAGTGCTACGACATCTCACACCTTGGTGGCACCGGGACTGTTGGCTCGATGGTGGTATTCGAGGATGGGCTTCCAAAGAAAGACCAGTACCGCCGCTTCAACCTAGAAACCGCAGATGACACCGAGTCGATCTACCAGGTATTGATGCGCAGGTTGAAATACCTTGCCCAGGATGACCAAAGCGAAAAGTTCAGCTACCGTCCATCTCTGATGCTGATCGATGGTGGCCTGCCGCAGCGAAATGCCGCGATCAGAGCCATTCAGGATTCTGGGGTTGAGGGCATCACTATTGCCACCCTGGCGAAGCGCCTAGAGGAGATCTACACCGATGGCGATGACTTCCCTTTGATTTTGCCAAGAACAAGCGAGGAGCTGTTCTTGCTGCAGCGCATCCGAGACGAAGCGCACCGTTTCGCAATCACAGCGCAACGAGCATCAAGGTCGAAATCCATATCAAGTCAGCTGCTTGAAATTGACGGTTTGGGGGAGCGCAGGGCGAGGTTGCTCCTTCGCAAATTTGGATCCTTGAAGCGAATCAAGCTGGCTAGTGCCGAAGAGATTTCGCAGTTGCCTGGATTCGGCCCAAAAATCGCAGAAATTGTCCTAAAAGCCCTCAGCGATTCTTGAATTGTTATCCCACGCGACACGCCGAAGGAGTAACCTTTGGTAGCGCATAAAACAAGGGGTGACATGGAAACGACACGCAAGCCTGAGCTGCTAATCGTTACCGGCATGTCGGGCGCTGGTCGATCCACCGTAGGTAACGCTTTGGAGGACCAGGGTTGGTATGTCATCGACAACCTTCCGCCTCAGCTTCTAGGCCCGATTTCTGACCTGTTTTCCCTAAGCAAGGCCAATCTTCCACGTATTGCGGTGATCATCGATGTTCGCGGTGGTGAGTTCTTCAATGAGCTCATTAGCAACATCGAACAACTGCGCACCCGAGAGGTCAACGTCCAGCTGCTTTTCCTAGAGGCAGATGATGGGGCACTTGTAAAGCGCTTCGAATCGGTCCGCCGCCCGCACCCACTGCAGGGTGAGGGAACAATCGTGGACGGAATCGCTGCGGAGCGCGGTGAGCTTTTGGCTCTTCGTGAAATGGCTGACATTGTTTTTGACACCACTGAACTGAACGTTCACCAGCTAACCAACCGAGTTGCCGAAGCTTTCGCAACAAACGCCAAGGGGCTGAAGGTCAATGTGATGAGCTTTGGTTTCAAATACGGCATTCCAGCGGATGCCGATTTGGTAGCGGACGCCAGGTTCATTCCAAACCCGCACTGGAAAGATGAGCTTCGCGCCATGACAGGTAATGACGCAGCCGTTTCAGATTACGTATTGGCCCAGCCTGGGGTAGAAGACTTCATCACTAATTACGTGGCCGTTCTAAGAACAGTCTTGGCTGGCTACAGAACCGAAAATAAGCGCTTTGCGACAATCGCAATTGGTTGCACCGGCGGAAAGCACCGCTCTGTAGCAATTGCAAACCGAATTGCCGAAATCCTTGCGGATGAGGCCGATGTGAGAATCTCGGTCAAGCACCGAGATTTGGGTAGAGAGTAAGAGATGGCACTAACTCAAGAAATCAAGGAAGAACTTGCCCGTACCCCGCTTGGTAAGGGACTCGAACGAGCGGCCGAACTAGCTACCATTTTGCGTTTTTGTGGCGGACTACACCTGATCTCCGGACGCATCGCGATTGAGGTCGAGCTGGACAGCTCAGCACTGGCTCGCCGCATCTCCAGAGCGATTTTGGAGCTATACGGCATTCACTCTGAGCTGTCTGTGGTTTCGGCCGGTGGCCTTCGCAAGCACAGCGGTTACCAGATTCGCGTTCTCAAGGACGGTGAGCTTTTGGCTCGCCAAACCGGCCTTATCGATAACCGCGGCAGACCAGTAAGAGGACTCCCAGCTACCCTGGTGAGCTCCACCATGGACGAAGCGCGCGCAATAATGCGTGGAGCGTTCTTGGCGCACGGAACGCTGACCGACCCAGGTAGAAGCACTTCTTTAGAGATCACCGCACCTGGCAATGAGTCTGCAATGGCACTAGTCGGCGTTGCAAGACGTCTTGGCGTTAGCGCCAAGGCACGTGAGGTTAGAAACGTTTACCGCGTGGTGATTCGCGATGGTGAAGGTATTACCGAAGTTCTCAAGCAAATGGGCTGCACCGAACAGGTTGTGAAGTGGGAAGAGCTTCGTAATCGTCGTGAGGTCAGGGGAGCGGCTAATCGTCTTGCGAACTTCGATGATGCGAATCTACGCCGCAGCGCTCAAGCTGCCGTCGCAGCTGGCGCTCGTGTTCAGCGTGCGCTTGAGATTTTGGGTCCGGATGCGCCGCAGCACCTCAAATACGCTGGCGAGCTTCGCCTGCAACACCGCGATGCATCGCTTGATGAACTTGGTCGTCTGGCAGATCCGCCAATGACCAAAGATGCCATAGCAGGCAGGATTCGTCGTCTATTGGCTACCGCCGATCGAAAAGCTCAGGATTTGGGAATTCCAGATACCGAGAGTGCAATTACAGATTTATTGGATGAAAACTAAGGAGCACCAAATGACCTACACCCTGCCAGAGCTCAGCTACGACTATGCAAGCCTCGAGCCACACATCTCGGCTCGCATCATGGAGCTGCACCACTCCAAGCACCACGCCGCATACGTTGCAGGTGCGAACGCCGCTCTAGATGCAATGGCTGAGGCGCGATCATCCAACAACTTTGCAAACCTTCCAAAACTTGAGAAGGACCTTGCCTTCAACCTAGGTGGCCACATCAACCACAGCGTGTTCTGGAAGAACCTAACCCCTAACGGTGGCGACGCCGAGGGTGAGCTACTGGTTGCAATTAGCGAGTACTTCGGCTCTTACGACGCATTCAAGGCTCACTTCACCGCTGCGGCAATGACCATTCAGGGTTCAGGCTGGGCATACCTAGCTTGGGATTCCATTGGAAACCGAATGATCATTGGTCAGCTGTACGACCAGCAGGGAAACCTGGCTATTGGTACTCTGCCGCTGTTGATGCTGGACATGTGGGAGCACGCCTTCTACCTGGACTACCAGAACGTAAAGGCTGACTACGTAAAGGCCTTCTGGAACATCATTAACTGGCAAGATGTTGCCGCAAGGTTTGCTTCGGTTAAGGTGAACAGCCGCTCTCTGCTGCTAGGCTGACATTGTCCGCTCAATGAAGCGTAGGGCGCAAAAACATCCCTTTTTTAGACTGGAGTATTCCCGTGACTCGCATTGGTATTAACGGTTTTGGACGCATTGGACGTAACTACCTCCGTGCCGCCTTGGCTCAGAACTCAAACCTAGAGATCGTTGCTGTAAACGACCTTTCAGACCCTAAGGGCCTGGCTCACCTTCTCAAGTACGACTCGGTTACCGGTCGTCTTGACGCTGCTGTTTCGGTTGAGGGTGACTCAATCATCGTCAACGGCAAGTCAATCAAGGTGCTAGCTGAGCGCGACCCAGCAAACTTGGGTTGGGGCAACCTGGGAGTTGACATCGTCATCGAGTCAACCGGTCGTTTCACCAATGCAGCCGATGCCCGTAAGCACCTAGACGCAGGCGCGAAGAAGGTAATCATTTCTGCGCCGGCAACCGGCGAGGACGCTACTTTCGTAATCGGTGTAAACGAGCACCTATACGACCCAGCCAACCACCACATCATCTCGAACGCGTCTTGCACCACTAACTGCCTAGCTCCGCTAGCAAAGGTGTTCAACGACAAGTGGGGCATCAAGAACGGTCTAATGACCACCGTTCACGCTTACACCGCCGACCAGAACCTGCAGGACGGCCCTCACGAGGATCTGCGTCGTGCACGTGCGGCAGCTATCAACATCGTTCCTTCCACCACCGGTGCCGCAAAGGCAATTGGTCTAGTTCTTCCAGAGCTAAAGGGCAAGCTTGACGGCTTCGCACTTCGCGTTCCAGTTCCTACCGGTTCGATCACCGACCTAACAATCGTTTCCGAGAAGCCGGTTACCATCGAAGAGATCAAGGCTGCCTACAAGGCTGCTGCCGAGGGTCCGCTAAAGGGCATCTTGCTTTACACCGAGGACCCAATCGTGTCCTCAGACATCGTTACCGACCCACACTCTTCGATTTTCGATGCAGGCCTGGTTCGCGTTATCGACAACACCGTGAAGCTTTCCAGCTGGTATGACAACGAGTGGGGTTACTCCAACCGCCTAGTTGAGCTAACCGAGCTAGTCGCCTCCAAGCTCTAATGCTGCGCAGTCTGGATAACGCCGGAGACCTTGCCGGTAAGCGTGTAATTCTTCGCTGTGATCTAAACGTCCCGCTAAAGGACGGCGTTATAACGGACGACGGTCGTATTCGTGCCTCCGTGCCAACCATCAAGCGATTGATTGCGGCCGGAGCTCGAATTGCCATCTGCTCTCACCTTGGACGACCTGAAGGTGAACCTGACGCTAAGTACTCACTCGCTCCAGTAGCGGCTCGACTAGAGGAGCTACTGGGTCAGCCAGTGGTATTCGCTCAGGACACCGTCGGAGCGCAAGCTGTAGCAGCGATGAAGGTTCTAGAAAACGGTGGAGTTTGCCTTTTGGAGAACCTAAGGTTCAACCCGGGCGAGGCCTCCAAGGATGCTGCCGAGCGTAAGGCCTTTGCTAAGGAACTCGCCGAACTCGGAGACATTTTGGTTTCCGATGGTTTTGGCGTCGTTCACCGCAAGCAGGCGAGTGTTTACGAGCTAGCTGAGCTTTTGCCAAGCTATGCCGGCGACCTAATCGCAACCGAGCTAGAAGTCCTAAAGCAGCTAACCGAATCTCCAAAGCGTCCTTACACGGTGGTTTTGGGTGGATCGAAGGTTTCCGACAAGCTAGGAGTGCTCGAGCACCTGCTGCCAAAGGTCGACCGCCTGGTTATCGGCGGCGGCATGGTGTTCACCGTGCTAGCTGCACTTGGACACAAAGTTGGTAAGAGCCTTTTGGAATCCGACCAAATCGAAACCGTGAAGACATTCCTAAGCCAGGCCAAAGAGCTAGGCGTTGAGGTTGTTCTTCCAACCGATATCGTTGTTGCCGCAAGTTTTTCGCCAGATGCTGAGTTCGAGACCGTGTCGGCAGATGCCATCGAAGGATCAAGCTTTGGTGCAAACGGCCTAGGACTAGATATTGGACCTGAGTCTGCAAAAGCATTTGCTGCGGCCGTAAGTTCTTCGGCAACAGTATTTTGGAATGGCCCAATGGGCGTATTCGAATTTGCTAACTTCGCGCATGGCACCAAGGCAGTTGCTCAGGCACTGACCGAGGTTCAGGGTCTTGCAGTGGTTGGCGGAGGAGACTCAGCTGCTGCAGTTAGAGCTCTAGGGTTTGACGAATCAGTTTTTGGACACATTTCAACCGGTGGTGGAGCATCGCTTGAGTATCTAGAAGGAAAAGTTTTGCCTGGACTGGAGGTCCTAAATGACTAAGCGCACACCGCTGATTGCCGGCAACTGGAAGATGAACCTGGATCACATGCAGGCTATTGCACTGATCCAGAAGCTTTGCTGGACCCTAAACGACGCTGATCACGACTATCGTGCGGTTGAAGTTGCAGTGTTCCCTCCATTCACCGACCTAAGAAGCGCTCAGACCCTTATCGATGCAGAGAAGTTTGAGATTGCTCTTGGTGCACAGGACATCTCACGCCACGATTCAGGTGCCTTTACCGGCGAAGTATCTGGTGCGTTTTTGGCAAAGCTAGCCTGCAAGTTTGTTCTTATTGGTCACAGTGAGCGCCGCCAGTACCACAACGAGAACGACGAAGTTGTTCAGGCCAAGGTCGCGGCAGCTTGGAAGCACGGTCTAGTACCAATCATCTGTGTCGGCGAGACCTTGGAAGAACTTGAGACTCAGGGGCAGAGCGCTGTTCCAGTAGCGCAGACCATTGCGGCACTTTCCGGACACGAGACTCTTGGCGAGTTCGTTATCGCCTACGAACCAGTCTGGGCAATCGGAACCGGCAAGGTTGCAACTCCTCAGGAGGCGGAAGACGTTTCTAAGGCCATTCGTAAGGCAATTACCGAGAACTTCGGTGCTGAAAGTGGCCAGAGCCGAATCCTTTACGGCGGCTCAGTGAAGGCGAACAACGTTGCTGGCTTCTTAGCATCTGGCGAAGTAGACGGTGTTTTGGTTGGTGGAGCTAGCCTGGATGCAGAAGAATTTGCGGGCATTTCGCGCTTTCAGAAGCACATAGTTCTATAATTTGACAGGCGTTTTACACGCAAAACCTAAGGAATCCTCATGGCTGTTCTACAAACCGCACTATTGGTGCTGCTGGCAATTACCAGCGTGCTACTGATCCTGCTTATCTTGCTTCACAAGGGTCGTGGCGGCGGCGTTGCAGACATGTTCGGTGGCGGAATGTCATCCACCATGAACTCCTCAGGCGTTGCAGAGCGCAACCTAAATCGAATCACCATCGTGCTTGGCTTGATTTGGGTTGTTGTAATCATCATCCTGGGCCTATTCACAAGATTTGAGTGGGTATAAATTGACCAATTCAGCATCCATTAGAGGTGCTCGCGTTGGTGCTGGTCCAATGGGCGAGCAGGACCGTGGCCACAAAGTCGAGCGAATTGCCAGAGACTTCTTTTGCTCCAACAATCACCACTCCAGCCAGTACTTCGCAGCGACTGTAAACCCAGAAGACGTTCCAAGTGAGATCGACTGCCCTCACTGTGGTCTTCCTGCAGGTATGGACAAGGCAAACCCGCCACAGGTTGCAAAGATTGAGCCTTACAAGACTCACCTGGCTTATGTGAAAGAGCGTCGCACCGACGAAGAAGCTGCTGAAATTCTTGATGAAGCCCTACAGGCTATTCGTGAGCGTCGTGAGCGCGCTGCAGCGGCAGCTAAAGCTCGCGGCTAATTTCCTCGTCAACATACCAACGAGTTAGTTCTAATCCTCTGACCTTTGACGCTGGCAATTCGCAAGCTGCGTCTTGAATAGCACACTTGGCAACTTCTGCCTTCGAAGATCCCGATGCTAAGAAAAACACTGCCCTTGAACGGTTGAGAGCCTGGTAGCTAAAAGTTAAGCGCTCCGAAGGTGGCTTAGGCGAAGCCTTCTCAGCAACAATCCAATTTTCAGCCTGCTGGTGACCAGGGAACAGGGATGCAACGTGGCCGTCTGGACCCATTCCCAAAATAACGACATCAAAGACCGGTGCAGAGTCGCTGAGTGGCCCAAACAGCGACTCAATTTGTGAATTGAACTCTTTAGCTGCCTCTTCCACCGATCTATCTGTTGCAGGGAAGCGGTGCAGATTTGCAGATGACAGTTCAGGCCAAGCGGTTATGCCTTGGTGTTCATTTCGATCCGAGTGGTCAAGCTCAACAAAGCGCTCATCGCCGAAGAAGATTTCAAGATTCGACAGGTCTAACCCAAGTGCTCGGAGGTCTCCCAGGATCTTGATGCCTAGAGTTCCACCGGTGAGAACAAGTCTCGCCTTACCGCGTTCAGAGATTGCCTGAGCCAGCAATTCGGCGATGTCACTAGCTGCCTTTGCCGTAAGGGCGGAGTCAGAGGAAAAGTCCTTGACCTCGATCATCGACCAAAACCCTTGGTAAGCACCTCGCCAAAGACCTCGTCCTCGCCCAGGAATCTCATGTCCTCGACAAGGCAGTCTTGGTTGGAGCGTCGGGGGAGAAGGACTGACGAGTGTGGTGCACCAATCTGGTCAATCTCAGCAACTTCATCATGACGAATGATCTCAAGGTCGCCGTCGGTGAAGTGAATTCGAACGCCCGCGATACCCTCGACATTCTCGCCATTTAGCTTGTGTTCGATCTTTACTGCGACACCCAAACGAAGTTCTAGCCAGTTAGCCAACAGCTCAGCACTTGGTGATAGGTCAGAACCGATGACTTCGATAGCGCTGACCTTGCGGGCCAGGTGCAGGTCGAACAGGGCTGCGAGCTGCGCGCGCCATAACGTAATTCGAGTCCAGGCCATATCCCCATCACCCGGACGGTAGTGCTTTGCGAATTCAGCCAAGAATGCCGGTGCATCCGCCTGCTCGGCGGAATCTACGATGCGACGAGTTGCGATCTTTCCGATTGCGCTCTGCGATGGGTTTGGAGAGCATGAGGATGGCCACCACGCCACGACAGGTGCATC
>JBEGUQ010000002.1:0-53717 GCA_041178805.1 Actinomycetota bacterium | reverse complement strand
TTGGTGCCGGCTGTGTAGATGTAGTCACCAACAGCTAGACCACCGCCAGCAACTAGAACCACTAGACCGGCAGCAATACCTGTAATCACCCTTGATTTACGCATGAGGGGAGGGTAGCACAAGGGCCCTCACCTAGCTAAGTCCAAAGACTTCTAAGTTATCCACAGCTTGATCTAGGCCTCTGGAATTTTTCGCCTCCCGCAGGAAAACTGCATAGATGAGCAAAGAAAACTCACAGCCGATTTCAGAGAAAGAGTTCTACTGGCTAGGCGTGAATGATCAGATTGATTTTCTTGAGTCCTTAGAAGCGCTGCTCGGGAAACTTGGACTTTCACCTGGCCAGGTAACTCAATTGAAAATCGATGTATTGGCCACTCTGGATGATCTTCAGAGTTTGAAGCGCTTGGTCCGGGACAGGATGAAACCAATCAAAGGAACGTCCGTCCCGAACATGTATGAGCTGCGTTGGGATTTCGCAGGTTTGCAGGGCGTCCGATACGGCATCCGGCTGTATTTCGTGGAAGAGACCAGATGGATTATTGGTCTGCGCTGGCAAGTGAAGCCACTGACAGTGCCCTCTGACGTGAGCCGCGCATTACAAAACATAGAAATAAAAAAAGCCGAAGAGATTTATTTGAAGTATCGGAGAAAAGAAATTGTTTAATCTCGAAAACAAACATAAGATAAAACTTATGAAACTGACTTCACTCCAAGATGCCATTTCCGAGCTTGATCCGATTGAGCGGGTTGCTCTTGAGACGGCCAAGAGCTGGTCTCGCGCCATGGAGGCCTTGGTGAGCTTGCGGGAGCAAAAAGGCTTTACTCAAAAGCAGGTAGGTGACGCCCTTGGCATTAGTCAGGCTGCTGTGGCTCAATTTGAGAACGGTTCAGCCAACCCATCTATTCAACGCATCAAGCTTTATGCCATGGTCATCGGAGCCTCCATCTCGTTCGAAATTGTGGACAGTGGCATCTCCCATTCGCAGTTGCAGGGCCATGACTCAAAAGAAATTCAAATGAGAAAAAAGCCAGGCCCAAAGTCCACCTCCTTGGAGGTGAAAGCCTGAAAAGACAACCCCCCAGGTTGTTCAAATCGTGACATCCAGCTATCGATAAATCCCCTACCCGGTGATACTTTGAGACTTGGGTGATGGGTGCTTGTTGTACCCGTCGAGCGGGGTAAAAATGAGCAAGGCTTTTTCACGAGTTCTATCGGTTACAACAGCAACACTTCTGATGCTTCTGGGTCAGGGCACTGTTGCGATGGCCACCAATGAACAGACATTCCAGGGTGAAGAAATCATCGCCAACCAGCTGATCGTTCAGCTGGAAAAAGATGCCCCTGCTGCCGAAGAAGTCTTCAGCTCAGGCTCAATCCTTAGGTACTCGGCCATTGGTCTTGAAGGTGCCGGAACTTACCTGGTGAAGGTAAACCCATTTGATTCACTTTCCACCAATCTTTCTCGTATCGAAGCAATCGACGGAGTCGAATTTGCCGAACCCAACTTTGAAGTCGAACTTCAGGAAACTAGCAATGACACCAGGTATGTAGACGGCAGCATGTGGGGACTCTACGGTTCGACCGGTGCCTCGACTTCAAGCCCAACCAGCTCCAACGGCGTAAACGCAGCCGGTGCTTGGGCCAATGGTTACACCGGATCTCGCTCGGTTTATGTTGCAGTTATCGACTCCGGAATCAACGTCTCGCACTCTGACCTTGCCGCCAACATTTGGAGAAATGCCCAAGAGACTCCAGGCGATGGCATCGATAACGATGCCAACGGCTTTATCGATGACATCAACGGATACGACTTTCTAAACAACGATGCCACCGTCTATGACGCAGGTGAACACCCGCACGGAACTCACGTGGCCGGAACCATTGGTGCTGTTGGTGGCAATGGAATTGGTGTGACAGGCGTTGCCTGGAACGTGAGTTTGATCTCAGCCAAGATCGTAAACGCCAACGGCCAGGCCTCTATCGCAGATGCGATTGAGGCAATCGACTACATCACCATGTTGCGCATGAAAAAGGGCCTAGACATCATCGCGAGCAATAACTCTTGGGGAGGCACTGCCTACTCTCGCTCGCTAGAGAACGCCATCAAGCGCGGTGGCGATGTTGGAATCATTTTCGTTGCTGCAGCCGGTAACGATGCCACTGACTTGGGAACCACGGCTCAGTACCCAGCGGCATATGACTGCACCACTCCTCACCGCCCATTTGACTGTGTGGTTTCTGTTGCTGCAATTGACCAGGCTGGATCACTTGCTGGCTACTCAAACTACTCAGCGACCAAGGTCGACCTAGCAGCACCGGGAACCAACATCCTCTCCACCTCCGGTGATGACTACGACACTCTCAGCGGTACCTCAATGGCAACCCCACACGTCACCGGAGCTATTGCTCTATGCCTTGCTGTCTATCGAGGCACCACTGCAGAGCAGGCAATTGCCAAGCTCAAATCAACCACCACCGCGATGGGCACTCTGACCGGCAAGGTTGCCACAGGCGGAAGACTAAACGTCTCGGCATATGTCGACTCTTGTGTTTCGGGCACGGCAGCGCTCTCAGGGGCAGTTACCAACACCAAGCTCTCAGCTCTTTACACCGACCGCATGCGCATCGACTGGGATGACACCGTTGTAGGCGACTACGAGCAAGAGCTACAGGTCTCGGTTGGTCCAAACGGTTGTTCCGGACCATTCACTCACTTCGGATACATCGGACCTGGACTTACTGCTCTTCCCGTCTTCAACCTGCAGGAAGCACAGTTCTACTGCTTCCAGGTTCGCGGTATTCGCGACGCAGCAACCACCGCATGGAATAAGTCGAATGTTGCAATCACCTGGACCAGCAACTTGCCATACATCACCGGAAAGGTGACCCTTGCGGATGGTGTTACCCCGGTTGCAAAGATGCCGGTTAAGTGGCTAGCTTCCGGAGCGTATGCAGGTCTAGATAACCAAAACGCTCTGGTTGGTTACACCAACCTCGCCGGTGAATACGTGCTTCAGGTGCCAAACGGCACCGAAGGCGAGCTTTTCCTCAACACATCTAGATTTGCAAACAAGAACCTTGACACAATTCCACCAACCCCTTGGGGCATGGAGGCCGGAGCCAAGCTCACTGTCACTCAGGACACCGTGGTCGACATCAAGGTGCCGAGCATCAAGACCATTACCGTCACTGTTTTGCAACACGGCACCAACCAGCCTGTGGTTGGAGGCAAGATGCAGTTTGTTGGTGACACCAAGAGCTGTGTATCCGGAAGCTACTCACCATTTAGTGCTGCTACCGCTTCTCGCTGCGTAACCTGGCCTGCTGGCTACGCCCACTCGGGTCCAGTTACCAACGCGCAGGGCAAGGTGACTTTGGCGATCTTGGACACTCAGCACGTTGCCAACGCGAACTACCAGTTCATGGTGCTTGATCCTCAGAATGAAGCAAAGAGCACAACCTTTACTCTCACCCCAACCTCGAGTTCAACGGTCGAGGTAATCATGAACCCACCGGTGGTTTTCTCCGGCAAGGTGTTTATGGCCGACGGAACAACTCCGGTTTCCGGTGCAACCGTGAACTGGCTCAACGATGGTCAGTACGCCGGTTTGGAGAATTCGAACTCCCTTAAGGCAACCACCAACAGCACCGGTGGGTACTCTCTTGAAGTTCCGGCTGGAACCTTAGGTCGCCTGTTTGTGAGCACTAGCCGCTCACCAAAGAACGTCGCTCCAACTAACCCTCAGCTTCCTTGGGGTCTCGAAGCCGGCGGTATGACTAGCTCAACCGTCAGCAAAGAGATCAACCTGGTGATGCCTGCGCAAAACAACGTCACCGTAAATGTGACCAACGGTTCCACCGGAGCATCAATGTCCGGGGCGATCTTGGAGTTTGTTGGCTACAGCAAGACCTGTAAGGCAGGCAGCTACACACCGTTTGCTGGAGCAACCAACGCTGCATGTAGCACCTGGCCGGGAGGTTACGCCCACTCAGCACCACGAGCCAATTCGGCAGGTGTTGTAAAGGTCGCAATCTTTGCCCAGCAGCACCTTGCTTCAAATGGCTTCAAGCACGACTTCTTGGTGCGCGATGTAAATGACACTTCAAGAACGACGAACCTAAGCGTCACAACCACTACTGACACCACTTTGAATGTGGTCATGAACCAGCCGGTGACTGTCACCGGAAAGGTCTTCCTATCGGATGGCACAACACCGGTTTCGGGAGCTCCGGTCAAGTGGCTAAACGATGGCCAATACGCAGGTCTTGAAAACGCCAACGCAATCACCACAACCACCAATGCAAGTGGTGAGTACTCGCTCACGGTGCCTAATGGAATCTTGGGCAGGCTGTTTGTAAACACCTCTCGTTCTCCGAACCGAGCACAGCCAACCACCCCGCTAATCCCTTGGGGTCTTGAGGCAGGCGGAAATACCACCTTCACCCAGTCAAGAGCTGTGAACATCGTGCTACCAGCTCAGAACCTGATTACTTTCCAGGTCAAAGAGTGGGCTTCAAATAATCCGGTTGCAGGTGCATTTGTTGAATTCTCCGGCTACACCAAGACCTGTAAGACCGGTAGCTACACACCATTTACTGGAGCAACCTCACCGATCTGTAACACCTGGCCCGGCGGTTATGCGCACTCCGAACCACTGACCAATGCCAACGGTGAAGTCACAATCGCGCTCTTTGCCCCTTCATTGGTAAATGACAACAACTACACCTGGAACATCACCCACCCGATCGACTCAGCGAGAGTCGCCCAGGTGAGCTTCGTAGCATCGCAGAGCGCAACCATTGCGGTCGTTATGCCAGGAACTCCAAGTCAGCCAGAGCAGCCTTCGGCTACCGCACTCACCAACGAAGTTCGCCTGAACTGGACTGAGCCTTGGAATGGTGGAGCGTTTATTGACTATTACAAGGTCTGGGTATCGCTATCTGCTTCCGGGCCATTCACTTTGGTTACAAGTGGTGGATGTGCTGGAAACGTAGCTCCAGATCTCAGGACCTGCGTGGTTACTAACCTGACCCCTGGAGTTACCTACTACTTCGCGATCATCGCCCACAACGTGATTGGTTACAGCCAGCTTTCAATGGCGGTTTCCTCAACACCAAAGGCAGCTATCTCAAGCTTCACCAGCTCGCCAACCCCAACCATTACTGGCTCAGCTCAAATTGGTCAGTTCTTGATTGCTGAGCCAGGTGCTTGGGATGCAGGCACAGCATTTGATTACGAGTGGCTAAAGGACGGTAGTGCCATAGCCGGCGCCGTTGGTTCCAGTTACTTGATCAAGGCATCAGATGCTGGCAAGGCCATCACCGTGAAGGTGACCGGTCGAAAGACCGGTTTCCAGAGCGTGACCAAGACCTCAACCGCAACCACTCCAACCTGGCCGACAGGTGCTCGTTTAGTTGCAATTACCGGTACACCGGTCATTGGACAACTATTGGTTGCGCAGCACTCAACCTTGGTTAGTGCGGGAGATGTTGGCTACCAGTGGCTAAGAGAAGGCCAAGCAATTTCTGGTGCGACTACTCAGACCTATGAGCCAACCCTCGCGGATGTTGGCCAAGCCATCTCCGTGCAGCTAACGGGAACAGTTCTTAGTGCAGCGCCAGCCGAAGCCAAGATCGACACAGTAATGATCGTTTCGCTGGCCTCGGATGTAGTTACCGCAAGTAGATCTGGTTTGCTAATTGCCGCTACTCAAAGTCCAATTGCAATTCCAACTGTGACGCCACCGGTGCCAACGCAGAGCGCTACGGCTTCGTATGTCCAGAGCTACCTACCGGCATTTATTGGCAAGGCATTCAACCTAACCGCAGCTCAGAAGGCAGCGGTTAAGGCGATCCTCAAGGGCAGCACAGCGACCAAGTTCCTTTGCACCTCTATCAGGCTGACAAACGCTCCGGCGTCGCAGAACGTATTGTTCCTAAAGCGAGCCAAGGCTGTTTGTGAGTACGCAAAGACTCAAAGGCCAACCCTCTCAACTTGGTTCCAGTCAAAGCCAACTAAGGTGAAGAGTTTTGCCGGCAAGGTGTTGATGGGGCTGAGGGGTTAGTTAAAGAAATTTCCCTCTCCGAAAGCAAGAATGCTGGGAGAGGGAAACTCTGTGATTCTGATTTGTTAGAGACCAGCCTGGTCCACACCGAACTCTGCTTGCTCTTGGGTGAAGCCTTCGTAGAGCAACTGATCAATCAAGCCAGTTCTCGAGAATGACGATGATTTCAAATAGCTCTCCGCTGACTTAGCGGCTTGCTCATTCCAGTCCGCTTCAACATTCATGGCTCCGTACTCAGCTTCTTCGTCTGTGAAGCCTTCATACACAAGCTGGTCTAGAAGACCGGTCTGTGAAAAAGCGGAAGAATTCAAGTAACTTTCAGCAGATAGAAGAGCCTGTTCCTTCCAGTCCGCCTTGACGGCCTCAGCGCCGTAAGTCGCATCGTCGTTAGAGAAACCTTCGTACTCAAGTTGTTCAATTATCCCCTTGAGCGAAAATGCGGAGCTGCGCAGGTATGAGTCAGCCATTTCACGCGCATTGGTTTGGCTTACGGTCTCGTCTGGGAATTCCTCAGCAGCCTGAGTTTCGGTTTCCGTGGTCTCAGTTGCGGATGAATCGTTGGCCTCTTCGCTAGCGACCAAATCATCGGTACTTGAAGTGCCCGCGTTATTGGCGGTGGAGAATCCAATAATCGCTATCAAGGCAATCGGAAGAATGAATCGTTTCTTTTTGAACCAAGGCCTCAGTGCCTTATTTTTTGCGATTTCCGCTTTGGCTTCGGCTTTAGCGAGTTTTGGATCGATTGAATCTGACATTTTGCCCCCTGACAAAAAAAGAAGGAATTTCCCCCTTTTCAGCTTATCTAGGGCCGTCCTCTTTGCAAAGAGGGCAATGCACTTGCTACTCCGCGCAGTAAATGGTCTGATCCCCAAAACCAACAAACAACGCATCTAATGTTTGGAGCATGGCATCGCCATCGCTGTCTGCGATGTTCTGGTTTAGATAGCTAGCAAGTGCGCTCATGCTGGCAGCCCACTGAGCCTTCTCTCCCTCAGAGCCTTCGGATGCAGCTGTTAGATCAGTAGCCGCCTGGGCGAATACCTCAGTTGCGGATTCAGGGGTTGCCTCTGGGTCATCGAAGGTGAACATCATTGTTTCGATTGCGCCACCAATTAGGTCACAGCTTTCAGCATCGGTCATTGAAGGACCTGTTGCACAGCCGGTAAGTAGAGCAAGAGAAGACAGTGCAGCAATGTATTTGATGTTCATAGAAACCTTAGTTAGATGCGGTTAATGCTAGCGAGATAGGGCTTTGGTGACTAGCCAAAGAGTTCAGGCAGGGTGTTTGCCCAACCCTTGCGAACCTCGTTTAGTTCGAAGTTTGCTAGGTCCTTGATCTCGATAGATCCAGAAGCCTTGTCGGTAACACCAATTCTTAGAACCGGCACTCCTCGTGCTTCGCAGAGTGACTGGAATTTGACGTCATCCTCACGACCAACGCTCACAATTACTCGAGCCTGAGACTCGGAGAACAGGGCTGCGGTTAGGTCTAGGTTGTCACGCTCTCGCAGTTCGTCTAGCCAGATTCTTGCTCCAACGTTGAAGCGCAATGCCGCTTCAACAATGGCGATTGCAAGGCCACCTTCGGAGATGTCGTGTGCTGCTTCGATCATGCCCTGAATAGCTGCACCGTGAATCAGGTCGGCAAGCTTTTTCTCGCTGGCTAGGTCAACTACCGGAGGCTTGCCGCCAAGATGACCGTGGATGGTCTCAGCCCAGGCTGAGCCATCTAGCTCGTCCTTGGTTGTGCCAAGCAGGTAGATGTTGTTGCCTTCGTCTTGCCAGCCAGAAGGAATGCGTCTTGCAACGTTGTCGATAACACCTAGAACACCAACCACTGGGGTCGGGTAGATAGCAACGTCACCGGTTTGGTTATAGAACGAAACGTTTCCTCCGGTGACCGGAATGCCAAGCTCCATGCAGGCATCCGCAAGACCTGCGGTCGCCTCTTTGAACTGCCACATAACCTCTGGGTTTTCTGGGCTTCCAAAGTTCAGGCAGTTGGTCACAGCCTTTGGCTTTGCTCCGGTTACTGCGACATTTCTATATGCCTCAGCTAGTGCTAGTTGTGCCCCATGATATGGATCTAGCTGGCAGTACTTGCCATTGGCATCGGTCGCCAGGGTGATGCCTAGACCGGTTTCTTCGCTAACGCGAATCATGCCGGCATCATCTGGCATGGATAGTGCGGTGTTGCCCATGACGTAGCGGTCATACTGCGCGGTGATCCAAGACTTGTCGGCCTGGTTTGGGCTAGTGACGATAGCCAAGATTTGCTTTGCCAGTTCAGCCGGTGCTGATGCTCTTGGGAGAGAGCTAGAACTGTTGGCATTTAGAGCATCTTGGTACTTTGGGTACTCGACTGGGCGGTGGTAAACGGGACCATCGTGAGCCACGGTTCTTGGTGGCACGTTTACGATTTCTTGCTCGCCCCAGTTGATGTACAAACGGTCTTCATCGATTACCTCACCAAGTACTGAGTATTCAACTTCCCACTTGGTAACGATCTCTTCGAAAGCTTTTAGGTCCTTGGTTGGAACAATCGCCATCATGCGCTCTTGAGACTCACTCATCAGAATCTCTTCTGGGGTGAGGGAATCGTCTCTCAGTAGCACGTTCTGAAGCTGAACCTTCATGCCCTTGCCACCGTTGGAGGCAAGCTCTGAGGTGGCGCAGGAGATACCTGCTCCACCTAGGTCTTGAATACCTGCAACTACGCCCGCGTAGAACAGTTCAAGGCAGCACTCGATAAGCACCTTCTCGGCAAATGGGTCACCAACCTGCACCGCTGGGCGCTTGGTTGGTCCGGTTGAGTCAAAGGTTTCTGAGGCTAGAACGCTAACGCCACCAATGCCATCGCCACCGGTTCTAGCACCAAACAGGATTACTAGGTCACCCGGGTTTGATGCCTTGGCAAGCTTCAGGTCTTCGTGCTTCATAGCGCCAACGGCTAGTGCGTTGACTAGTGGGTTGCCCTGGTAGACCTTGTCAAAGACGGTCTCGCCACCGATGTTTGGAAGTCCTAGGCAGTTGCCGTAGAAAGAGATGCCCGAGGTAACGCCGTGAACCACGCGAGCGGTGTCAGGGTCACTTGGTGCACCAAAACGTAGCTGGTCCATAACTGCAATTGGTCTTGCGCCCATGGTCAAGATGTCGCGGACGATGCCGCCGACACCGGTTGCAGCGCCCTGGAATGGCTCGATGTAGCTTGGGTGGTTGTGGCTTTCGACCTTGAAGGTGACAGCTAGGCCTTCGCCGATATCTACAACACCTGCGTTTTCACCCATGCCGACCATGAGGTCTTTTTTCATCTCCGGGGTGACCTTCTCGCCAAACTGGCGAAGGTAAATCTTGGAAGACTTGTAGCTGCAGTGCTCAGACCACATCACCGAGTACATCGCAAGTTCAGAGGAGGTTGGACGTCGACCGAGAATGGTTTTGATCTCTTGGTACTCGTCTTCTTTGAGACCGAGTTCTTTCCAAGGCTGCGCTTTATCGTTTGCGATTGCGTCCGAGACGGTGTCGACGTTGGTAGGTCTTTTACTCATCAGCTATTCACCAAAGCCTTCAATACGGACTGGAAAAACTTGAGTCCATCAACACCTGATCTGGTTGCGATATCGGTGTCTGGTCCAAAGCCAGCTTCTGTGGCGTGCTCTGGGTGTGGCATAAGACCAACCACGTTGCCGCGCTCATTGGTAAGACCTGCAATGTCATTCATTGAGCCATTCGGGTTTACGTCTAGGTAGCGGAAGACCACGCGGTTCTCGGCTTCCAGCATCTTGATGGTGTCGGCACTTGCGATGTATCCACCCTCTGCGTTTTTTAGAGGGATGGTGATCTCTTCATCCTGCTCAAAAAGGTTGGTCCAGGCGGTGTTGGTGTTCTCTACCCTCAGGCGCTGGTCTCTGCAAACAAAGTGCTGGTGCTCGTTGCGAATCAAACCACCCGGAAGTAGGCGAGATTCAACGAGAACCTGGAAGCCATTGCAGATGCCTAGAACAGGTAGTCCCTGGGCAGCAAGTCTTACGACCTCTTGGGTTGCAGGAGCCTGAGCGGCAATCGCTCCGCAGCGAAGGTAGTCACCGTAGGAGAAGCCTCCAGGTAGGACTACTGCGTCAACCTTCTTAATGTCGTTGTCTGCGTGCCAAAGTGGAACCGGTGTTCCACCGGCTAGTCGAACTGCGCGCTGTGCATCCCGGTCATCCAAGGTTCCCGGGTAGGTGATTACGCCGATCTTCATTAGTCCTCTTTGGTGATTGCAACTACGTCTTCAATGACGTCGTTGGAGAGGAAAGAGCCGGCAAGGCTCTTGGCGTTATCAAGGTCTGCTTGAGTAATTGGGCGATCGAAGTGCAGCTCGATGCGCTTACCAATTCTTACGTTCACGATGTCTTGGTGGCCCGAGCGCTTTAGTGCGTTGGCTACGGCCTTGCCTGGAGGGTCAAGTAGATCTTGCTTTGGCATGATCTCAACAATGATTTTTGGCACTTTTCCCCTTCGGTTGGCAGGAGGTCCTGTTTCGGGATGGATATTTGGCTCGCGACACTGCGGAATACCAATAGTTTACTGGGCTAAGTGACGCTTCTGCACAGCCACTCGGGAAGGGGAGTTTTCCACATTTTGTTATCGCCATTAATTTGAAACTGGCTCTCTGTCTAGCCTAGAAACGGAAATAAATTTAACTAGTCAAAATGACTAGTTAATTGTAAAATCTGAGAATGGCAGGAACTATGAGCGTTACCGAGGCAAAGGCCGTACTCTCACTTTTGGTTGAGGATGCAATCCGAGGCGAAGAGACAATAATCACTAAGTACGGTAAGCCGGTGGCAAAGATCGTGCCCATTGAGAAACCCAAAATTGTCTTCGGCCTCCTAGAGGGAAAACTTGAAGGCTGGGATGACATTGATTTTGATGACAACTCCCACATGGATGAGGCTTGGGGCAGCTGGCGTAAGAAGCTCGAGAGGCTTGGCGAGTGAGGCTTCTTCTCGATACCAACGTTTTGACCTGGCTGCACCAAAAGCCCAATCGCATCGGCAAGGCAACTAAGTCCAAACTCTCTACCGCTCACTCCATTTACTTTTCACCACTGAGTGTCTTTGAGTGGTCTCAGAAGGATCACGACCTGCAGGTCAACACCAAGAAATTGGTTGAGGCAACTAGGTCGCTGGACTTCTTAGAACTTCCGCTAACCGTTGAAGCAGTCATGGAAGCTAATCGTTTTGGCTCACTTCGACAAAGCGACCCGGTGGACTTGCTTTTACTGGCTCAGGCAGCATCCGAACGCATGGAGTTTCTGACCTCTGATATGAGGATTTTGAGCTTGGGATTTGATTTTGTTTCGGACTCAACGCTTTAGCGTGAATCCCTGCTCAAGTATCCCGCCAAAGTCTCCAGTACCAACAGTGCAGCTAGCCTGACGGTTCTCTGATCTTCGCTGTCCTTCGTGGCATCGATTTCGGTGATATCAATTCCTCGAACTAGCTCGTGGCTAGCCAGGATTCTGGTTGCTTGGCGCAACTCAAAAGCAGACAAACCACCAGGCGCTGCTGCCGGGCAGGCAGGAACTACGCTGCGGTCACAAACATCGACATCCAGGTCAACGTGAATTGGACCTTCAGCACCACCAGCAACATTGAGTCCGATGTTGCAGGCCTCTTTGATGCCAATTTCGGCAACCATCTCTCTCGAGATCACGGTGATGCCGAGATCGCTTGCTAGCTGGGCGTAGCTTGCGGAGTTTGAGAAGTCGTTGATGCCAATCTGCACGATTCGTTTTGGGTCTAGTCCAGCCTCGATGAGCCTTCTTACCGGAGAGCCATTTGAGATGCCATCTCTTAGGTCGTGGTGAGCATCGAGGGTGATTAGTCCTGCCGTTGCTAGGTCATCACCAAAGACGCCCAGACCTACCGCATAGGTAATTGAGTTATCGCCACCGAGTGCGATGGTTAGGTCTTTGTTTGCGGTTTTGATGACCGCTGTGGTCTTGGCTTCGTTATTGTCTGGGTCTTCGATTGCACCCAGGTCCTCGATGCTTAGCGCAGAGAGATCTTTTCCAGTTGAGTAGCTGTAGGTGCTGTATCTAAGCAGTGCCTCGCGAATGGCTTTTGGAGTTAGGTGTGCGTTGGTTGGCGAGATTGACCACTTTGCATCTTCAGCCATGGTGACCAAACTTTCTCGATAGATCGTTTGCGGATGCGATTAGCACCTGCGCTAATTGAGATAACTGTAGCTTTTCTAACTCCCTGGATTGCAAGGTGATTGCCAATCCAGCGATTGGGTGATCTAGGTGATCGACAATTGCAACCCCTACCGAGGCGTACCCCATTGTCACTTCGTCCACCTCTAAAGCAAAGCCCTGAACTTTTTCCATCGCTAGAAGGCTTTTTAGCTCGCTCAGGTTCTTGGGTCCAAGGTTGGTTCGGGTTGCGAGTTCTCTTCCCCTAAATGAAGCAGAGAGTTGTTTTTGATCTAGTCGGGCAAGCATGGCTCTGCCCGAAGCGGTTAGGTGGGCGGGGAGTCTCACCCCAACATCGGTTACCAGCTTGAGGGATTTGGCTGGGCGCTGCTCCAATAGATAGAGCACATCTGAGCCATCAAGAACACCTAGGTGACCAACCACCGGAGTCTTTTCGGCGAACTCGGAAACCAATTTTGTAATGACTGGCTTCGCCAGTCTTTCAAGTGGCTCATGCCGCTTGTAAGCACTGCCAAGTTCCCAGGCGGCTAGCCCTAGACCCCAGCGCTTTTCTTTTTCGAAGTGGATGGCAAAGCCTTGGTTTTTGAGGACTTCGAGTAGTTGGTAGCAGGAGGAGCGCGGGATTCCGATCCGCTTCGCAAGCCTTGCTGCGGTCGCAGGCTGACCGATATCGGCCATGGTGCGCAGCAGATTCAAGGTTCGCTCTGCGGCTGGGATTTTGCTCACTCTAAAAGTATGTATGAAATACCAGACACATCTTTACTTTGAAGATTGTTTGTTACCTGAGTTAGTTGTGAACTTTAGTTATGAATGCAATGGCGCGTACTCTCAAGGCAGCAACCGGATCCACTTTGACCGCTCAAGGTTGGCAGCAAGAGGCAGCAATTCGAATGCTGCACAACAACCTTGACCCATCGGTGGCCGAACACCCTGAAGAACTAATTGTTTACGGCGGTAACGGTAAGGCCGCTCGAAACTGGGACAGCTTTGATGCCCTAGTGAAGACCCTTACCCACCTCAAGAACGACGAGACCATGCTGGTGCAGTCGGGTAAGCCGGTGGGTGTATTCCAGACCCACGAGTGGGCTCCTCGCGTCTTGCTTGCAAATTCCAACTTGGTTGGTGACTGGGCTACCTGGCCAGAATTCCGCAGGTTAGAAAAACTTGGACTGACCATGTATGGCCAGATGACCGCTGGTTCTTGGATCTATATCGGAACCCAGGGTATTTTGCAGGGAACCTACGAGACCTTTGCAGCCGTTGCGCAAAAGCGCTTTGGTGGCACCTTGGCTGGAACCCTTACTTTGACCGGTGGTTGCGGTGGCATGGGTGGAGCTCAGCCTCTGGCGGTGACTATGAATGAGGGCACCTGCCTAATTGTTGACATCGACGAGTCTCGTTTGCGCAAGCGCATCGAGACTCGCTACTTGGACGAGATTGCCGACAGCTTGGATGACGCAATCGAACGCGTGGTTCGCTACAAGAACCAGCGCAAGGCAATCTCGGTTGGTGTGGTTGGCAATGCCGCGACCATCTTCGCTGAGCTGCTAAAGCGCGATGTTCCAATCGATATCGTTACCGACCAGACCTCGGCTCACGATCCGATGTATTACATCCCGGAGGGTATCGATTTTGCGGACGCTCGCGAGTATGCGCTGAAGAACCCGAAGGACTTCACCGACCGTGCCAAGGCTTCTATGGCAAAGCACGTTGAGGCGATGGTTGGATTTATGGCCAAGGGTGCTGAGGTCTTTGACTACGGCAACTCAATTCGCGACGAAGCTCGTCAGGGTGGTTTCCAAGACGCATTCAAGTTCCCAGGCTTTATCCCTGCGTATATCCGCCCACTGTTCTGCGAGGGTAAGGGTCCATTTAGATGGGTTGCACTTTCAGGTGACAAGAAAGACATCTACCGCACCGACCAGGCGGTATTGGAGCTGTTCCCAGATAACCAGCACCTACACCGCTGGATCAAGTTGGCGCAGGAGCGCGTTGAGTTCCAGGGCCTCCCAGCCCGCATCTGCTGGCTTGGCTATGGTGAGCGTGACAAGGCTGGCGCGGTCTTCAACGATCTTGTGAAAAAGGGTGAGGTTTCCGCTCCGATTGTTATTGGTCGCGATCACCTTGACTGCGGCAGCGTGGCATCGCCATACCGTGAGTCCGAGGCGATGCTAGATGGCTCAGATGCAATTGCAGACTGGCCGCTATTAAACGCCATGATCAACATCGCCTCTGGTGCATCTTGGGTTTCCATTCACCACGGTGGTGGTGTTGGCATGGGTCGCTCGATTCACGCCGGTCAAGTTTCGGTCGCTGATGGCACCGAGTTAGCAGCGCAGAAATTGCAGCGCGTTTTGACCAATGACCCAGGTATGGGTGTTATCCGCCACAGCGATGCTGGATACCCAGAAGCCCAGGCAGTTGCTCGCGCAAAGCACGTTCACGTGCCAATGCTGGACACTGAATAGTGACTAAAACCCTCTTCACCAACATCGGCTCGCTGGTATTGCCAGCGGCCGAAGTTGGCGTTTTGGAGACAGTGTCGAACGCAGCTTTCGTGGTCGAAAACGGGTTTGTTACTTGGGTAGGTCGGGCGGATGTGGCACCAAGCTTTGACTCGGTGGTTGATGTTGCTGGTCTTTGTGTGATCCCTGGTTTTGTAGATAGCCATGCTCACTTGATGTTTGCTGGCAGTCGAGAGCAAGAGTTTGAAGCCCGCATGGCAGGTGTTTCTTACTCGGCCGGCGGTATCAAAACCACGGTTGCAAAAACCCGTGCGGCATCTGATTCCGCGTTGCGAGCTAACGCTCAAAAATTAATCTCCGAGTTTTATCAATCCGGTGTCACACACTTTGAGATCAAGAGTGGCTACGGGCTGGATGTTGAATCCGAGGTTCGCTCGCTCAAGATAGCTCGCGAGTTCACCGAGGACACTACTTTCCTAGGTGCTCACGTTGTCCCTGCGGATCAAGACCCTGACGCATACGTTGAGTTGGTGTCGACCACCATGCTGGATGCAGCAGTTCCTTTTACTAAGTGGATAGATGTGTTTTGTGACAGAGGTGCTTTCACTCTGGCTCAAACTCGAAAGATCTTGGAGGCGGGTATTGCCAAGGGACTTCTGCCGAGATTGCACGCCAATCAACTTGAAGACCTCGGAGCCATTGCTGTAGCGGTTGAGCTTGATTGCGCTTCGGTTGATCACTGCACTCATTTGAGCGATGCAGACATTGAGCGTTTGGCAGGCAGCAACACAGTCGCAACGCTTTTGCCAGGTGCTGAGTTCTCAACTAGAAGTAACTATCCGGATGCCAAGAAGTTGTTTGCAGCTGGCGTGACCGTTGCACTTGCCACCGACTGCAACCCGGGTTCTAGCTTCACCACTTCTATGCCGTTCTGTATTGCGGTCGCGGTGAGAGACATGGGCTTCACAATCGATCAGGCAGTTTGGTCAGCCACTCGCGGTGGTGCCCTAGCGCTGCGCGACTCGTCGCGCGGATCTTTGGCTGTTGGCTTGAGAGCGGACTTTGCAATCTTGGATGCACCAAATCACTTGTTCCTGGCATATCGACCAGGGGTGCAATTGGTTGCGAGCACATACGTTGCTGGCAAAAAGGTTTACGGAAGGTAAGTCATGGAAAAAGTAGTCGTCTCCACCTCTGGATTGACCGCAACCGATGTGATTGCGGTTGCAAGACACAATGCGCAGATTGAGATCAGTGCCGAGTCGCTAGCTGCGATGGCTGAGACTCGCGAGCACATCGAACGTCTTGCAGTCTCCGAAGAGCCGGTCTATGGAATCTCCACTGGCTTTGGGGCACTCGCACAGCGCCACATTCCAATGGCTGATCGCGTTCAGCTACAGAAGTCTTTGATTCGTTCCCACGCTGCCGGGATGGGTGAACCGGTTGAGCGTGAGGTGGTTAGAGCCTTGATGCTTTTGCGCCTGAAGACCATGTGTTCGGGTCAGACCGGCGTTAGGCCTGTTGTTGCACAGACCTACGCTGCAATTTTGAATGCCGGCATCACCCCACGCGTTTTGGAGTTTGGTTCGCTTGGCTGCTCTGGCGATCTTGCACCACTGGCCCACTGCGCGATGGTGCTGATGGGCGAGGGCAGGGCTGTTGGTAAAGATGGCGTTGAGCGTCCGGTTACACAGCTACTTTCCGAGGCAGGTATTACCCCGGTTGAACTGCGCGAAAAAGAAGGCCTTGCGCTAATCAATGGCACCGACGGCATGCTTGGCATGCTGCTATTGGCAATCCACGATCTCGATATCCTGCTGGATCAGGCAGACGTGATTGCAGCGATGAGCGTTGAGGGTCAGATGGGTACTGACCAGGTATTCCGCTCGGCATTGCACGAAGACCTAAGGCCTCACCCAGGTCAGGCGCAGAGTGCTCGGAACATGTTCAATGCCCTCAAGGGCAGTGAGATCGTTGCTTCGCACCGCCACGGAGACGGTGTGGTTCAGGATGCTTACTCGCTCAGATGTGCACCTCAGGTATCGGGCGCTGTCCGCGACACTATTTCGCACGCCCGCCTTGTTGCACACCGCGAACTTGCATCGATTATCGACAACCCGGTTGTGCTAAAAAACGGCGAGGTGACCTCGAACGGTAATTTCCACGGTGCTCCGGTTGCCTATGTCTTGGACTTCTTGGCAATAGCGGTGGCCGACCTAAGTTCAATTTCTGAGCGTCGCACCGATAGGTTCCTAGATGTCTCCAGAAACCGAAAGCTTCCAGCTTTCTTGGCTTTTGATCCAGGTGTTGACTCTGGTTTGATGATTGCTCAGTACACCCAAGCGGCATTGGTAAGCGAGAACAAGCGCCTGGCTGTTCCAGCCAGCGTCGATTCGATTCCATCCTCAGCTATGCAGGAGGACCACGTTTCTATGGGGTGGCATGCGGCAAGAAAACTTCGCAAGGCAGTCGATAACGCTCGCATGGTCTTGGCTATCGAGTTGGTAGCGGCAGCTCGTGGTGTTGAACTTCGTGCACCACTAAAGCCAGCTCCAGTAACCGGTGAGCTAATAGCGATTCTTCGTGAGCAGGTTCCAGGATTTGGCCCAGATCGCGATCTCAGTATTGAGCTTGAGGCTGCTAACAAACTTTTGATGCCTAACTAACATCCTTCAAAAAGTCTGACTTATCCACAGATTTATCTTTTCTAAAGTGGTATCAACTTGATACCATAACGTTATGGCTATGACTATTAGATTGACTGAAGCACAGGATGAAGTGCTCACAAATATCGCCGAACAGCTAGGTTGCTCCAAGCAGCAAGCTGTTATTACCGCCATCGAAGCATTCGATGCGAAAGTCCACAGGCAGAAGCAGCTCAAAGAGATCATGGACATTGTCCTGGTAAGGGACAAGGAGCTGCTCGATCGCTTGGCTGACGCGTGACGCACTATCTCGAACTTGAGGACGCGCTACAACAAATCGCAGTTGCGGGCTTCTATGTCAAAGATCTAGGGCTGCTTGACTCGGCGTTAGCGAGACCTAAAACCACGCTGTTCGGCGAAGATGCCTACCCGACTCTGGAACTCAAAGCAGCGGCCATGGTTCACTCCATAATCAAGAATCATGCGATGGTTGATGGCAACAAAAGAACCTCTTGGTTCATGCTTTCGTCTTTTCTTTACATCAACGGGTACTTCGTTGAGATGACCGCCGATCAAGGTATGGAATTTACCCTAGGCATCGCAACGGACAAGTTGACACTTGCTGAAGCTGCGGAGATGATCCGCAGGCACATGGTCGAAGTCCGCTAGTTCTTAGCGAAGCTCTCAATAGGTGGGCAGGTGCAGGTTAGGTTCCTATCACCAAATGCTCCATCAATGCGTCTAACCGGTGGCCAGTACTTGCTCTTGCGCTGTGAGTCGGTTGGGAAGACAGCCAACTCGCGGGAGTAAGGGTGGTTCCACTCAGAAACCAAGTGGTTTGCGGTGTGAGGCGCATTTACCAGTGGGTTGTCATCGTGTGGCCAGACGCCATCCTGAACCTGCTGAGCTTCAGCGCGAATTGCGAGCATGGCCGCGATAAAGCGATCTAGCTCTTCCTTTGGCTCAGACTCAGTTGGCTCAATCATGAGAGTTCCAGCAACTGGGAAGCTCATGGTTGGTGCGTGAAAGCCGTAGTCAACCAATCGCTTTGCGATGTCGTCGTTACCGATACCCGCCTCTTTCTGAAGTGGGCGGATGTCGATGATTGCTTCGTGAGCAACTAGTCCGTGCTTACCTGTGTATAGAAGTGGGAATGCCCCAGAAAGCTTCTTTGCAAGGTAGTTAGCGCTGAGCACCGCGACAGCGGTAGCAGAGCGAAGACCATCGTTACCCATCATCTGGATGTATGCCCAAGAGATAGGCAAGATGCTAGGTGAACCAAATGGTGCTGCCGATACCGGGCCATAACCAGTTAGTGGAACCTGGGCCATCGAGTGGCCAGGTAGGAATGCGCTTAGGTGTGAGCGAGCAACCACTGGACCAACGCCTGGACCACCACCACCGTGAGGGATGCAGAAGGTCTTGTGCAAATTCAGGTGGGACACGTCGCCACCGAACTCACCAAACTTGGCAAAGCCGACAACTGCGTTGGTGTTGGCACCATCGATGTAGACCTGACCGCCGGCTGCGTGAACTAGGTCGCAGATCTCAACAACTGCCTCTTCGTAAACACCGTGGGTGGAAGGGTAGGTAATCATCAGCGCGGAGAGCTTGTCCCCGGTTGCCTCGATCTTGGCCTTTAGGTCGTCAACGTCCACGTTTCCGTTTTCGTCACACTCAACAACCACTACCTCCATGCCGGCGAGCACGGCGCTCGCGGCATTGGTGCCGTGGGCAGAAGATGGGATCAAACAAACCGTGCGCTGGAAGTCGGAGCGAGAGCGGTGGTAACCACGAATAGCCAGAAGGCCTGCAAGTTCGCCCTGGCTACCGGCATTTGGCTGCAGTGAAACAGCTTCGTATCCGGTGATGTCACTTAGCCAGCTGGTGAGTTCCCCGATTAGTTCGATGTAGCCCTTGGTGTCCTCGGCAGGAGCAAATGGGTGCAGGTTGGCAAATTCTGGCCAGGTAACTGCTTCCATCTCGGTTACCGAGTTGAGCTTCATGGTGCACGAACCCAATGGGATCATGCCGCGGTCAAGTGCGTAGTCGAAGTCGGCAAGCTTCTTTAGGTAGCGAAGCATTGCGGTTTCTGAGTGGTACGAGTTGAAGACCGGGTGCTGGAGGTACTCGCTGGTGCGGTGGTTGCGTAGCTTGTCCGAAGCGTCAGCTTCTTTTGGAGCCCTTGCGCCAAAGGCTGCAGCTAGGTCAGCGAGCTGGTGCCAGCTGGTGCTCTCGTCAACCGAGATGCCAAGAGTCTTGTCATCAACAATTAGGAGGGTCAGGTCCTTGGTTCTGGCTGCCTGGAAGATCTTGTTGGCATCGACATTCTGAATTCTGATGGTGTCAAAGAAGTTCTGGTGTTGAACCTCAAAACCGGACTCTTCCAAGACCTTGGCCAAAGCGGTTGCCTTGGAGTGAATCTCTAGGGCAATGGCTTTTAGGTTTTTTGGACCGTGGTAAACCGCATACATTCCTGCGATTACCGCAAGCAGAACCTGGGCGGTGCAAATGTTGCTGGTGGCTTTCTCGCGGCGAATGTGCTGCTCGCGGGTTTGTAGAGTTAGGCGGTAGGCAGGTGCACCTTCGGCATCAACCGAGACACCAACCAAGCGACCCGGCATGGTGCGCTCAAGCTTGTCTCTAACTGCTAGGTAACCGGCGTGCGGTCCGCCGAAGCCCATTGGAACGCCAAAGCGCTGGGTAGTGCCACAAACCACATCGGCACCCTTTTCTCCGGGAGGTGTAAGCAGGGTAAGAGCCATGAGGTCTGCGGTTGCAATGGCCAGGCCACCAAATTCGTGGACCTTGGCAAAGAGGTTTTCAAAGTCAATGATTCGTCCGGATGCTCCCGGGTACTGGACAACCGCACCAAAGCATTCTTGGTCTAGCTCTTGTGGGTTGGCGGCATCAAAGTAGCGAATCACAATCCCCATGGGGGCTGCGCGGTGCTCTAGCAGCTGCTTGGTTTGTGGGAATAGGTCGGAATCTGCGAAGAAAATCTCGGACTGTGAGTCGGCACTTCTCCTTGCGATCATCATCGCCTCAACCACCGCGGTTGACTCATCCAACATCGAGGCGTTTGCGGTCTTCATGCCGGTTAGATCGGTGATCACGGTCTGGAAGTTGATTAGGGCTTCGAGTCTGCCCTGGCTTATCTCAGGCTGGTAAGGGGTGTATGCGGTGTACCAGCTTGGGTTCTCTAAAACATTGCGCTTAATAACACCCGGGGTTCTGGTGCCGTAGTAACCAAGACCAATAAAGGACTGGGTGATGCGGTTCTTTCTAGCGATCTCGTGCAATCTTGCAAGGGCGTCGTCTTCGCTGATTGCTGCAGGCAGCGTGCTGCCACCGCGATATTGGATCGCCTCTGGAAGGGCTTTTTCCATCAGGTCCGACAGCGAGGTTGCGCCGACGAAGTCCAACATTTCTTTTTGGGCTTGAAGGTCAGGTCCGATGTGGCGGAACTGGAAATCGTGGTGCTTCTCTAGCAACTATTACTCCCCGGTGAGCGCTGCGTACTCAGCAGCGGTTAGTAGCTCTGGCAATTGGGTGTACTTGATTTTGATTAGCCAGCCAGCACCGTAAGGGTCCTGGTTGATGGCCTCTGGTGAGTTTCCTAGGGCAGAGTTTGCCTCGACAACCTCACCGTCCATTGGTGCGTAGAGCTCACCCACTGACTTGGTGGATTCGATCTCGCCACAAATCTTCATGTAGCTGGTTGAGCTACCTGGCTTTGGCAGATCCACGTAAACAATTTCACCGAGTGCATCGGCTGCGTACTGGGTGATGCCCACAGTTGCAACATCGCCTTCGAGCAATACCCACTCGTGCTCTTTGGTGTACTTGAGGTTTTCTGGATTCGCCATTTTTATCTCTCTGCCTTGTAGAAGGGAAGTTTCACAATTTCGTAGGGGACTCGAGTGCCGCGAACATCGGCCTCGAGTTTGCTGCCGGGAGTTAGGTCTAAATATGCTTTGAGGTAAGCCATCGCAATTGGGTAGCCAAGGGTCGGTGAAAGCACTCCCGAGGTGACCTTGCCGATTGAGGCTTCACCGCCCGGCAGGAAGATCTCGTAGTCGGCTCGAGCTGCTCGCTTACCCTCACCTTTAAGACCAAAGAGCTTGACCTCAAGTTTTTGGTTCGAGACCTTTAGCAGCTCGGTCTTGGAGTTGAATTCGCCCTTATCAAAAGCCACGATTCTGCCGAGGTTTGCCTCAAAAGGCGTGAGTGTTCTGTTGAGCTCGTGCCCATAAAGCGGCATGCCGGCCTCAAGGCGCAAGGTGTCGCGAGCAGCCAGACCACAGGGCAACAAGTCTTCGCCGCCGGCAGCCAAAAGCTGGCGCCAAATCGAAACCGATTCAAGTACCGGGATAAAGATTTCAAAACCATCTTCACCGGTGTAGCCGGTGCGGGCCAATAGCACTGGGACTGCTCCCAGGTTTGCCTTCGCGATTGAGTAATACTTCAATTCGCTGAGGTCAATATCAACCAGCTTGGCCAAAATGTCTTTTGCCTTGGGGCCTTGGATTGCAACCAGTGCCCAGTCTTCGGTCTCGTCGAAGATGTCAATCTTGAAGCCGTAGTCGGCCATATCCTGCATCGCTATCAAAACTGCGTGACGGTTTGATGCGTTAGCTACTACTAGGTAGTCCTCGGTGTCCATCTTGTAGACGATGAGGTCATCGATGATGCCTGCGTCTTTTGCGCAGATCATCGTGTACTTGGCTTGGCCGATCGAAAGCTTGGAGATATCCGACACCAAAATGCTGTCTAGGAACTTGGTTGCCTCGGCGCCAACAACGCGAAGTTCACCCATGTGAGAGATGTCAAAAAGGCCTGCGCTTTTGCGCACAGCGTGGTGCTCATCGAGGTCTGAGCCATAGCGAACCGGCATGTTCCAGCCACCGAAATCGGTGAAGGTTGCCCCTAGGGAAACATGCTCATCATTAAGCGGCGTCGTTAGCACTTCACCACTCTATTACTAACTAGCGCGCGGTTAGCCGCTCACGCAATTCTTGGTACTTAGATGCGGTAATTGAGACTATTTCGTTAGGTAATTCAGGTGGCTGACCAACCTGATTCCAGTTTGCCGAAAGCCAATTTCTGACAATCTGCTTGTCAAAACTCTGATCGCGAATTCCCTGTTCCCAAACGTCCTTATCCCAGTACCTGGATGAGTCCGGAGTCAGCACCTCATCACCGAGAGTTAGCTGGTTGGTTTGTGGGTCATTTCCAAATTCGAATTTGGTGTCCGCGAGAATCAGGCCAGCCTTTTCGCATAGCTGGGATGCTGCAATGAAGATGCGAATCGATTCATCGCGCAAGCGCTCGGCAATTTCTTTTCCGACTAGCTCAACGCTCTGGGCAAAGGTGATGTTCTCGTCGTGCTCACCCTGCTCGGCCTTGAACGCCGGTGTGAAGATCGGGTGGGGTAGGCGATCGCCAAATCCCAGACCTGCCGGTAGCTCGATTCCGCAGACGCTGCCGGTCTGTTGGTATTCCTTCCAGCCAGAGCCGGAGAGGTAGCCTCGCACCACACACTCGATTGGATACATATCCAACTTCTTGGCGATCATCGCTCGACCTGCGACTTCTTGAGGAACTTCAAGATCACTAGATCTGTGGTTGTTGATCTCTAAACGGTCAAACCACCAGTTGGTCATCGCGGTCAGGTTCTCGCCCTTGCCTGGGATCTCCGGGGATAGCACGTGGTCAAAAGCACTAACGCGGTCCGATGCAACAATCAAAACTAGGTGCGAGAAATTTGAATCCGTCGGGACGTAGAGATCGCGAACTTTGCCGGTGTAAACGTGCTGAAACCCCTGCACTAGTTCACAACCTTGAGCGCGATGTCATGCCTAAAGTGTCCGCCCTGCAGTTGGATTCGAGACATGCCCTCGTAGGCCAAAGTTCTTGCTTCTTGGAAGGTAGCTCCCGATGCCACTACGGACAGCACACGTCCGGTGGCGCTCGCCTTGCAAACTTCGACACCCTCTACCGACTCAGCGCTGTCAATACCAAACACTTCGCGAACCGGCGCATTGCTAACTGGATACCCTTCCGAGGCAAGCACCACGGTGACAGCGCAGTCGTTTGAGAAGGTGGCTTCTGGGCCAACATCCAACTTGCCGGTAGCACTTCGCATTAGCAGGTCAGCTAAGTCGTTGTTCAAACGCTTGAGCACCACCTGGGTTTCTGGGTCTCCAAAACGAGCATTGAACTCGATGACCTTGACCCCGCGTGAAGTCACGATTAGACCGCAATACAAAAGACCAACAAACTCGGTTCCGCGTCGGTAAAGCTCATCAACGGTTGGTTGAGCGACGCGGTGAGTGATCTCCTCGACAAAACCTTCAGGTAGCCAAGGCAGCGGCGAGTAGGCACCCATGCCACCGGTGTTTGGACCTTCGTCATTGTCGAATGCGCGCTTGTAATCCTGTGCTGGGCTAAGTGGCATGACGTGCTTACCGTCTGAGAGGAAGAACAGTGAGACCTCTTGGCCATCTAGAAACTCTTCAACCAGGACGCCATCAGCGATGAACTTCTGAGCGTGCTCCAAAGCTTCTTCACGGTTCGAGGTGACGATCACACCCTTGCCTGCGGCAAGGCCATCGGCCTTCACAACATATGGAGCGCCAAGCTGTGCCATCGCGCTCTCTACCTGGGACATTGTTGAACACTCATATGCCATGCCCGTTGGGATATCAGCTGCGGCCATGATCTCTTTGGCAAACTGCTTGCTGCCCTCGAGGGCCGCTGCCTCTCGCGATGGTCCAAATACTGCAATGCCCTGCTCGCGAAGCGCATCTGCAACTCCGGCAACTAGTGGTGCTTCTGGGCCAATCACAACTAGATCAACGGTTTCTTCCAAGGCTAGCTTTACAACCTGAAGTCGGTCGGTAGCCACAATCTCGGGCTTTACTTCGACCTCTTTGGCGATGCCTTCGTTGCCGGGGGCACAAACAATTTGTTCGCGTGGGGTGCCGGTTCGGAGCAGGGCCTTAACTATGGCGTGCTCTCTAGCACCAGAACCAATAACGAGGATCTTCACATGCGCGAGTTTACCCTGCTATCTATTGGGTACTTGGTCCAACAACTTAGACTTAGCAAGTGGAAAACAAACAGGTAAGGCCAAAGACCGAGGGCTGGACTCAGCGCAAAGACGCTGAGGGCAAGCCGCTGTTGCAATTTGCCGAGGTAAAGCGTGGCAAGCCACCGGTTCACCTAGCCGATCTATCGATCGCCGATCGCACCGAGCGAATCAAGGAATTGGGCATTCCTGGCTTTAGGGCCAAGCAGATCTCCACCCACTACTTCACTCACTACTCATCAAATCCTGAGACCATGACCGACCTTCCAAAAGAAGGTCGCGAAGAGCTGGTTCAAAAGGTATTGCCACCGCTACTGACCCAGGTCAAAAGACTGCAGACCGATAAGGGTGACACCGTCAAGTTCCTTTGGAAGCTTTTCGATGGTGCTTTGGTGGAGTCAGTTTTGATGCGCTATCCAAACCGCATCACGCTTTGTATTTCTTCCCAAGCTGGCTGCGGTATGAACTGTCCGTTCTGTGCCACCGGCCAAGCCGGTCTTACTCGCAACATGTCAGCCGCAGAAATTGTCGACCAAATCGTGCAGGCAAACCGTGCGATTCGCGCAGGCGAACTGGGACCTAACCGTCACGAAGATGAGCGCGTCAACAACATCGTCTTTATGGGTATGGGTGAACCACTTGCCAACTACGCCAAGATCATGGATGCCATTCGCACCATGATCGAACCCCAGCCAAATGGTTTGGGTATGAGCGCAAGACAAATCACAGTTTCAACCGTTGGCCTGGTCCCTGGAATCGTGAAGTTGGCCGAGGAAGATCTGCCACTGACATTTGCACTGTCGCTGCACGCTCCTGATGACCAACTGCGCGATGAGCTAATTCCCGTGAACTCGAAGTGGAAGGTCGACGAAGCACTTGATGCCGCAAAGGCTTACTACGACAAGACCGGTCGCCGAGTTTCGATTGAGTACGCGCTGATTCACAATATGAATGACCACGATTGGCGAGCACAGCTTTTGGCCGACAAGCTAAACGATCGCGGTAAGGGTTGGGTTCACGTAAACCCGATTCCACTAAACCCAACGCCTGGATCGGTCTGGACTTCCTCTACCAAGGAACAGATCAACTCGTTTATCGACATCTTGGACAGAAATGGCATCCCCACCACCTTGCGCGATACCCGCGGCAAGGAGATTGATGGGGCTTGCGGTCAGCTGGCTGCAGCTAACTAGCATTTTTTGTCTAGACCCCCTAGACTGAATCCATGAACGTCTCTGAATTGCAATTTGGATTAGACACTTTTGGCGATATGTCACTTGATGACGCTGGCCGCCCAGTCTCTGCGGGCCAGGTAATCCGCGATGTCGTTGAGCAAGCCAAGCTCGCAGAAGAAGTTGGCCTAAACAGTTTCAACATCGGTGAGCACCACCGCGATGACTACGCGGTTTCCGCTCCGGACACCATCTTGGCCGGCATTGCAACTGTGACCAGCAAGATCAAGCTGGGCACAGGAGTGACGGTTTTGTCCTCCGACGACCCGGTTCGCGTTTACCAGCGATTTGCGACCATCGACGCACTATCTAATGGTCGTGCGGAGATCACCGCTGGGCGCGGATCGTTTATCGAGTCCTTCCCGCTGTTTGGCTATGAGCTTGCCAACTACGGAGACCTATTCGAAGAGAAGCTAGAACTTCTGGTCGAACTCCTAAAGGAGAAGCCAGTCACCTGGTCTGGTCGCATGCGAGCAAGTCTTGAAAACCAAGAGGTATACCCAAAGACCGAGCGCGGTGCAATTCCGCTTCGCGTTGGTGTTGGCGGCTCACCTGATTCGGTGGTTCGTGCAGCTCGTCTGGGGATCCCGATGGCGCTTGCCATCATCGGTGGCGACCCAGCAAGGTTTGCTCCCTACTCGAATCTCTATCAAGAGCAGCTCGCGAAGTTTGGTAACTCGCGCCTGCCGGTTTCGCTCCATTCGCCTGGCTTTATTGCAGACACCGATAACGATGCGATTGAAGCCCAGTGGCCACACTACGAGACTGCATTTGGCCGAATTGGTAAGGAGCGCGGCTGGGGCCCAACCACCAAGATGCACTTCATCTCTGAGGTCAATGGTGGATCGATGTATGTCGGATCCCCTGAGAAGGTTGCAAAGAAGATCGCCTATGCGATTGAAAGTGTCGGGGCTAACCGATTTGACCTGAAGTACGCCAACGGGCCTATGCCACATTCGAAGTTGATGAAGGCTATTGAGCTCTACGGAACCAAGGTGGTACCGCTAGTGAAAGAGCTTCTCAGCTAAATTCACCACCCCCAAAAGTGGTAGAAAATGTTCGACTTTGTTCGTTTCTGTCGATTTGTGACTATTTCGTTATGAGAATTGTCTGGTTTGCATGAAACGGGCGATTATCCTGAACCAAAGTCCACTTACAGGAGGTTCAATGTTGAACAAGATTGCCGGTCACGAAGTTGACCGTCGTTTGCTTCTAAAAGGCGCTGCAGCTGGTGGTTTAGGTATTGCAGGCGCCACTATGCTCGCCGGTTGCGCACCAGGTTCATCTGGTCCAATCTCATTCGGTGCTCGCACCGTTGACGAGTCCCCAACCATTCAGCTAAAGGGTTTGGTTGACGCCTACATTGCCAAGACTGGCAACGAGGTTACCTACAACGCAACTGAGTCAAACGCTTTCCAGAACAACTTGTCACAGTACCTTCAGGGAACTCCTGACGACTGCTTCCAGTGGATGGCCGGTTACCGCATGCAGTTCTTCGCAGACCAGGGCCTACTAGTAGACCTATCTGACGTCTGGAACGAGATTGGCGACCAGTACAACGAGAGCTACAAGATTGCTGCAACTGCCGCTGACGGCAAGCAGTACTTCGTACCTCAGAGCTGGTACCCATGGGGTCTACACTTCCGCAAGTCCATGATGGCTGAGATCGGCATGGATGCTGACTCTGTTACCAACTGGGACCAGTTCCTAGCAGCACTTGCTGAGTTGAAGGCAAAGGGCCTAATCGGTCTAGCTTCAGCTGACAAGGGTGGCTGGGAAGCTATGGGTATGTTCGACATCCTGAACGCTCGTATCAACGGTTACACCTTCCACGTAGACCTACTTGCAGGTCGCGAGAAGTGGACCGATGACCGTGTGAAGGAAGTATTCCGTCACTGGGAGCAGCTACTTCCATACATGAACACCAACGTTTTGGACCTTGAGTGGGATGGCGCAATGCAGTTGCTACTGCAGAAGCAGGCCGGATTCTTCTTCAACGGTTCATGGTTCGGCGCTAACTTCCTAGAGCAGAGCCAGGAAGACTACGACGACCTATGGATCGTTCCATTCCCAGAGATCAACCCAGAGCACGGTCGCGACACCGTTGACGCTCCAATCGACGGCTTCTGTGTAGCCAAGAACGGCGCAAACAACGCTGGTGGAGCTGACCTAGCTAAGTTCGCTGGTGACATTGAGGGTGTTCAGGCAATGCTTGACACCGGTATCCCAATGACCTCTGCTAACAACGGCCAGGACCGCTCAAGCTACGACGCGTTCCAGCTTCAGCAGGTTGAGGTTATGAACGAGGCTAAGTACATCACCCAGTTCCTAGACCGCGACACCCGCCCTGACTTTGCTGGCCCAATCATTGGACCTGCATTCCAGAGCTGGTTCAAGGACCCATCGTCAACCGATTCGATCCTTGAGTCCTTGCAGTCTCAGTGGGACGCTCTTCCTGCCCTATAAGCAGTAAGTAGCAGAAATTCAACATGAGTGCGGCGACGACGAAGGCTATAAAGCCTCGTCGTCGTCGCACTTTTTCTGGCAAAGATAAAGTCACTCTCGGCTTCTTTGTCGGTGTTCCAACCTTCTTGCACCTGGCACTGGTCTGGTTCCCAGCCATCGCCACCATTTATCTTTCTTTCACCTACTGGACCGGTATTCACATAAGTGATATCCAGTGGGCTGGAACTGCAAACTACGAAAACATCATTTTCGAGACCCCAAGATTCTGGGAAGCAGTTCGCGTCAACGTCGTTTGGCTTTTCTGGTTCGGCCTTATTGCCACCCCGCTGGGCATCTTGCTGGCCTACCAAATTGACCGCGAAATTCGCGGCCACAAGTTTTACCAGTCCGCCTACTACCTCCCGGTAGTGCTATCGATGGCGGTTATTGGAATCATCTGGAACTTTCTATTGCGCCCGGACGGCTTTGTGAACGGCCTTCTAGGACTGCCTATCTCTGAGGCAGTCTCATTCTTTGGCGATGATCGCTACAACCTTTGGGTGATCTTGATCATGGCTTCTTGGCGTCACATCGGTTACATCATGCTTTTGTACTTAGCTGGACTAAAGGCAATCGATGCTTCGCTTCGTGAGGCAGCGGCGATTGATGGCGCTACCGAGTGGCAGACCTTCCGCCGAATCATTTTCCCTGCGATGCAGCCGGTTAACATCATCGTGATCGTGATCACCATCATCGAGTCCCTAAGGGCGTTCGATATGGTCTACATCATTTACGGTGGTCGTGGTGGTTTGCCCATTTTGGGAGTGCTGGTCTTCGAGAACATCGCCGGTGAGGGTGCTTCGATGAAGGGTGCTGCCTACGCGGTAATCCTGTTCCTACTCTCAATCGTGCCGATCCTTGCCTACCTGCAGCAGCAGTTCAAGGAGGATGTCCGATGACCACCTTGGTAAAAGACCAAAAGACTAAGAACTCGCAGAAGATCAAAGACCGCTTTATCTCGGCGTTTATTGGTTTGTTTGCAATCGTCTGGCTGTTCCCGATCGCCTGGACTTTGTTCTCCTCGCTTCGCCCATACAAGGACATTCGCGCCAACGGTGTTTTGTCCTGGCCGAGTGAGCTCAACTTCGACAACTACATCGAAGCTATTGAGCGCATGGAGTTGCCACGCTACTTCTACAACACCGCAATCATCACCTTGCCGGCAGTGTTCCTAACTCTGTTCTTCGGCTCATTGATGGCCTTTGTGGTGACCAGGTATTCATTCAAGTTCAACGTGGCGATGCTGCTTTTGTTCACAGCTGGAAACATGCTTCCAGCTCAGTTGGTATTCATCCCGGTTTTCAAGATGTACCTAGCTTTGGGCGACCTGGTTGGCGACCGCAGGTTGCTTTATGACAACCCATGGGGCATCGTGCTGATTCACGTTGCATTCCAGATGGGCTTCGCAACCTTCGTACTCAGCTCCTACATGAAGACGATTCCGAAAGAAATTTCTGAGTCGGCTCAGGTTGATGGCGCATCGGTATTCACCCACTTCTTCAAGGTGATGCTGCCGCTACTGCGCCCACCACTTGCGTCCTTGGGTGTTCTTATGACCACCTGGATCTACAACGACTTCTTCTGGGCCCTGGTTCTGATGTCCTCAGACAATAAGCGTCCGATTACCTCAGCTCTTGGTCGACTGCAGGGTGAATTCGTAACCGACTACAACCTGTTGGCGGCCGGTGCGATGATTGCGGCAATTCCAACGCTTTTGGTGTTCTTTATCCTGCGTAAGCAGTTCGTATCGGGTCTAACACTTGGTGCAACCAAGGGTTAGCTAGTTACAAAAACCGACTCATAACCGCGCAATACGAATGTTGGCCTGCGCTCAGGCTCTCTAGCAAGTTCAATATTTGGGTGAGCCTTCATCAGCATCGGTAGCGAAGTCGTCATCTCCATGCGAGCTAGCGGTGCTCCAATGCAGAAGTGAATACCCGCACCAAAACCAATGTGTGGGTTGGGGTCACGAGTTAGATCAAGTTGGTCGGCATTCTCAAAAACCTGCTCATCGCGGTTAGCGCTGCCAAGCATCGAGGCGATCTTCTGGCCCTGGCGAATTTCAACGCCACCAATTTCGGTATCCGCAGTGGCGGTTCTCTCAAACATGTGTAGCGGGGCGTCAAAGCGCAAGAACTCATCAATAGCTGTTGCAGCGTGCTGATCAGACTCGGTTCTTAGCAGCGACATCTGGTCTTCTTGCCTAAGCGCTGCAACAAAGCCATTGCCAAAGCCATTCACGCTTGCCTCATGACCGGCATTTAGAAGTAGCACGCAGGTTGCAATCAGCTCATGGGCGTTTAGCTTCTCGCCGTCTTCTTCAACCAGTGCGAGGTCGGTAATCAAGTCGGTGCCCGGGTTCTTCTTGCGAAGCACCATCAGGGAGTGGACGTAGTCTGCAAACTCAGCTGAAGCCTGCTTGGCGTCTTGTTTGTCTTGTTCAGATGGCGAGACCTCATACATCTTCACAATGGCCTGAGACCAAGGTCTCAGTAGGTGCTCGTCCTCGTCTGGGAAACCAAGCATGGATGCTATTACCTTCACCGGCAGAGGTTCTGCAAAATCAGCGATCACATCAAATTCGCCGTTAGCTTCGAGCTTCAGTTTGATGTCATCTAAAAGCTGCTGAGTGATGCGCTCGACATCAGGACGCATGCTTTCGATCTTCTTTGGGTTGAACGCCTTCATTACCAGCGAGCGCAACCTCGAGTGTTTTGGTGGTTCGGAATCCAAAATCGAATCGGCGTGCAGCCAGTTGAAGGTGTCCCATTCCGACTGAGGTTCTTTAGGTTGAAAGATTCTGCCCAGTGAGCGATTGCGCAGCACCGCATTCGCATCGGCGTGAGTGGCGGCAAGAAAAACCTGCAGACCCTCGTGCCAGATTGGCTTACCTACTTTTCTCAGTTCGGCGAGCTGAGGGTATGGGTCGGTTAGGAAATCAGGATCTTGAAAGTTGATCATTTGTTATTCAGTTTGATATCGCTAATGGGTAGGCGGTCAGCATTGAAGCTATTCACCTTGTGATCGCTTGGGTAGCCAAGGGCGATGCCGCACAGCAACTTGTAGCCCTCTGGTACCTCGAACTCTGCTCGCACCGCATCTGCCCAAAGCGCACTGGCACCCTGCGCGCAGGTACCTAGACTGTGAGCGTGTGCAGAAAGCATTAGGTTTTGCATGAATAGCCCAGCATCTGAAACCGAGTATTCGCCCAGTCCGGAGTGGGTAAAGATAAAGAACGAAACCGGAGCTCCGAAGAACTCATAGTTTCTACCCCATTGAGCCTGACGAGCCTTTTGATCCTTGCGGTCAATTCCGAGTAGGGCGTAAAGCTCGGCACCAACGCGAGCGCTTCGTGGCTGCAATTCCTTTGGGTAAACCCGGTTTACCTTGTAGTCACTAGTCGGTAGCCCATAGCGGTTGATAAACAGTTTGGCCTTTGCCATGAATCCGCCGCCGAGAGCTTTGGAAGCCTGCTCCCACCTGGCCAAGAATTCCTTGGAGATACGGTCACGAACTTCACCCTGAGCAGTAGCGACCAAATATGGCCTGGTGTTTGACCAGGAAGGCGCTGTCATCGCATCCGTCAGGAGCGTGTCGATCAGCTCCTGAGGGACTGGAGTTGGAAGGAAATCTCGGGTGGTTCGCCTAGATGCGACGAAGTCGCTGAAGGATTCTGCATTGAATTTAGGCACCCTAGAAATCTACGCTAAAAACCCAGACTTATCTTGCTCTCAGCCAGCTCTTTAGCGGTTCCCGTGAAGAAAAACTCCAGGTAGATCGGGCCTTTTTGTTTTAGCTCTAACCAGATCTTCATTCCCTCGCGAAGGTTTCCCTCGGGGCTGTAAACCTTGGCCCAAACCTCACGTTTACCAACGAGTTGACCGTGGTTTAGAACTTGAATTTTTATCGTGGTTCCAAATTCCGATTCTGAGGCATCCGTGATGCCCAAAACCTCGAGCCCTGCAAGTTCTGTGACAGATTGCGCCTGATCAAGTGGGTAGAAATTCACCTCACCAAATTGCAGCTGTGAGACGTTGGTGCGTGCCGCTTCCGTTGCCATCGTGAAGTAAAGCGGCACGAGGGATAGCAGTGTGAGGAGTGTGCCTAGCAACATGGTGATGCGCTGACCTTTTAGGGTCGTGAGCCATGGCCGCTTCAAGCATTCTCCGTATCGATTAGCTAGAGATGAATCTACCCAAGAAACCGCAGTAGCCTTATCTGGTGCTAAAAATACACCCAGAAGTCCTAAATGCCCTGCAGAACAATTTGCCGGTGGTCGCGCTTGAATCAACCATCATTTCTCACGGCTTACCCCGTCCAAGAAACCACCAGGCGGCTTTGGATTTCGAGCAGATCCTGCGCGATAAGGGCGTTGTGCCGGCGACCATCGCAGTCATCGACGGCATTCCGAACATCGGTTTGAATGAGGCAGCACTCGATGTAATTGCAAATCAGGACATCGCAAAGGCTTCGGTCCGTGACCTTCCGATTTTGGCAGCCAAGGGCATCTCGGGTGCTACTACTGTTGCCGCCACTGCATACCTTGCCGCTCAGGCTGGCATTCGAGTTTTTGCCACCGGTGGCCTTGGTGGAGTTCACCGCGGTGCGCAGGACACCTTCGATGAGTCAGCGGACCTAACCGTCGTGTCCCAGGTTCCTGTGACGGTTGTTAGCGCTGGAGTGAAGAGCGTCTTGGACATCGCAGCTACCTTGGAGCGACTAGAAACCCTAAGCGTTCCAGTGATCGGCTACGGCACCAAAATCTTCCCAAGCTTCTGGCTTCGTGAGTCCGACTTCACCCTGGAGTACCAGGCTGATGGTGCGGCAGAGGTTGCACTAGTGATGGCTGCCCGCGGAGATCAGGGCGGCATCGTCGTTGCCAACCCGGTTCCAGCCCACCAGGCCTGGGAGCGCGTTGAGCACGATCGTGTGCTTGCGATTGCCTTTGACGCAGCTGAAAAAGCTGGCGTCACCGGCAAGGCAGTGACCCCGTTCTTGCTTCAGTACATCGTTCAGGCCTCTGGCGGCGTATCGCTAGAGGTGAACCTAAATCTTGCAAAGAACAACGTTTCGGTGGCGGCTGATATCGCTACCGCTTGGTGCAGGCTGCAGGGCTAATGCCAAAAGTTTTGGTGGTTGGTGATGTCATGGACGACATCCTGGTTCTCCCTAAGGGCGAGATTCGCTTGGACACCGACACCAATAGCCAAATCCAGCAGCAGCCCGGCGGCTCAGCCGCAAACTTTGCCTGCTGGCTAGCAAGCCTTGGCATCGAAACCCACTTCGTGGGAAGAGTTGGAGTGGAGGATTTCGATCGCCACTCTGAGATTCTTCGAAAGTACAAAGTCGTCCCTCACCTTCAGGTGGACAACCAGCTTCAAACCGGTCGCATCGTGGTTTTGGTCCAGGGGCAGCAGCGCAGTTTTCTCACTGACCGCGGAGCTAACAAGAACCTCGACCTATCCGCTATTCCAGATGAGCTATTTGGAGATGCGCTCTATCTCTCGGGCTACACCGTTTTCGACCAGTCGATTGAGGTGATGCAGAGTCTAATCAAGCGAGCCAAGGCCCATGGTTTTGTTGCCTGTGATCCGGGAAGTGCCGGATACATCGCCGACCACTCGGTTCACACCTTCTTGGCTTCGATTCAGGGCGTGGATCTACTTTTGCCTTCTTTGGAGGAGGGCAGAATCTTGTCGGCAGAATCAAGGCCCGAGATCGTGGCAGCTTTATTGGGTGAATGGTTCCCTCAGGTCGCACTTACCCTCGGCGCAGATGGCGTTCAATTGCAGTCAGCTGAATCCACTGAACACATTCCGGCTTTTGCTGCCGATGCCATTGATGTCACCGGAGCTGGGGATGCGTTTGCCGCGAAGCTAATCGCAGAGTTGCTCGGTGGCAAGAACTTGAACGCGGCAGCTCTAGGGGCAGTAAGGTTTGCCGCCAAGGCGGTTACCAAACTAGGCGGTAGGCCTTAGTTTCCCTTTGGGTGCCAGACGGTCTTTACTTCCATCAGGTTCGTAATGTGGCTCAGCGATCCCTTAGCTCCTAGGCGAGCAAAGTCACCCTTGCGAATAACACGCTTTAGGTTCTGGGCTGCCTGAATCTCGAGCTCTACAAAGTTGCTGGTTCCCTCAAGGTCAAGTGCATTGACGTCCTGGTGAGAAGCAAGCCACGGAGCAATCTCGGCCTCGTTACCGGTCAACACATTCACAACGCCGCCCGGTAGATCGCTGGTTGCCAGCACCTCGGTCAGGGTGATTGCTGGTAGTGGTAGTGACTCACTTGAGATGACAACGATTGCATTGCCCGAGACGATCGCAGGAGCGATGGTGTTTACCAAGCCCAATAGCGCACTGTCTTGCGGAGCAAAAGCTGCGACAACACCAGTTGCCTGCAGGGTAGAGATGTTGAAGAACGGACCTGCAACCGGGTTCATGTTTCCCGCAACAGCGTCGATCTTGTCGGTCCAGCCGGCGTGCCAAACCCAGGAGTCGATAGCTGCATCAACCTCTTGGTTGGCTTGTCTATCGCTCTTGCCGGTGAGGACTCGAATTTCAGCCACGAACTGCTCGCGACGACCCTCAAGCATCTCTGCGATGCGGTAGAGAACCTGACCGCGGTTGTATGCGGTCGCGCCAGACCAGCCGGATTGAGCAGCGCGAGCTGCAACAACGGCATCTCTGGCATCCTTGCGAGAAGCCATGGCAACGTTTGCTAGGAACTCACCCTTGGAGCCTGCAACTGGGTAAACGCGACCGGATTCAGATCTTGGGAACTTGCCACCAATGAATAGCTTGTAAGTCTTTCTAACGTCCAAACGCATCAGTAACCACCCTTCAGATAAGCGGCCAATCCTTGCTTGCCGCCCTCCCTGCCGTAGCCGGATTCCTTGAAGCCGCCAAATGGGCTGGTTGGGTCGAACTGATTAAAGGTATTGGCCCAAACCACACCTGCGTTTAGCTGGTCGGCAAGCTTGAGGATCCTCGAACCCTTCTCGCTCCAGATTCCAGCGCTGAGTCCAAACTCGGTGTTGTTCGCCTTGGTTACAGCCTCCTGCGGAGTGCGGAAGGTCATAACCGAGAGCACTGGTCCGAAGATCTCCTCGCGAGCAACTGTGTTTGCTGGGCTCACGCCCAGCATTAGGGTAGGTGCGAAGAAGAAACCGTTCTTAGGAATTGCGCAAGCTGGAGACCAGCGCTGCGCGCCTTCTTTTTCGCCCTGCTTTACAAGGGCTTCGATCTTCTGAAGCTGTGCCTTTGAGTTGATGGCACCGATGTCGGTGTTCTTGTCCATCGGGTCGCCAAGTCTTAGTGACTCCATGCGACGCTGCAGTTTCTTTAGAAGTTCGTCTTGGATCGACTCTTGAACCAAAAGCCTGGAGCCTGCGCAGCAGACGTGACCCTGGTTGAAGAAGATTCCGTTGATGATTCCCTCGACTGCTTGGTCAAGTGGCGCATCGTCAAAGACGATGTTGGCGGCTTTGCCACCAAGCTCCAAAGTGACCTTCTTGTCGGTGCCGGCAACCTGGCGAGCGATGATTCGACCAACCTCGGTTGACCCGGTGAAGGCAACCTTGTTGACATCCTTGTGGCCAACCAGGGCGGCTCCGGTGTCACCAAAACCAGTAACGATATTTACTACGCCATCTGGTAACTCGGCCTGCTGGCAAATCTCCGCAAACAACATCGCGGTTAGCGGAGTAGTTTCGGCAGGCTTTAGGACAACAGTGTTTCCGGCGGCAAGCGCTGGCGCTATCTTCCAAGCCAACATCATCAATGGGAAGTTCCATGGGATGACCTGGGCCGCTACACCGTGAGCCTGCGGGTTTGGTCCCAGACCTGCATAGTCAAGCTTGTCGGCCCAGCCGGCGTAGTAGAAGAACCAGGCTGCAACCAACGGAATATCAACATCGCGGGTTTCCTTGATTGGCTTGCCGTTGTTCAAAGTCTCTGCAACCGCGAGCTCGCGAGCGCGCTCCTGAATGATTCTGGCAATGCGGTAGAGGTACTTACCGCGCTCAGCACCTGGAAGTTTTGACCAAACCTTCTCGTAGGCGTGCCTTGCTGCCTTTACGGCAAGATCGACATCCTTCTCGGTGCCGTGGGTGATCTCTGCGAGCACTTTCTCGTTGGCTGGGTTGATGGTCTGGTAGGTCTTGCCGGGCTTTAGGAACTTGCCGTCAATAAAGTGGCCGTAGCTGTCCTTGAATTTCACAAGTGCTTGTGACTCTGGTGCTGGTGCGTATTCGAACATCATTTTCCTTAGTCCACGCTCACATAATCTGGGCCGGAGTAGTTACCGGTCTTTAGTTTCTGACGCTGCATCAAAACATCGTTGAGCAAGCTCGATGCACCGAATCTGAATAGGTCTGGATTTAGCCACTGCTCTCCAGCGGTTTCTTTCACAACTACCAAATACTTGATGGCGTCTTTTGCGGTTCTAATTCCACCGGCTGGCTTTACGCCAATCAGAACACCGTGCTCGTCATACCAGTCGCGAACTGCCTGCAACATCAACATGGTGATTGGGATTGTTGCATTCACGGTGACCTTGCCGGTCGAGGTCTTGATGAAATCGCCACCAGCAAGCATGGCCAAATAACTCGCACGGCGGATGTTGTCGTAGGTCTGCAATTCGCCGGTTTCCAAGATCACCTTGAGGTGAGCGTAGGAACCATCGCTGCGCTTACATGCCTCTTTGACTGCCTGAATCTGCTTGTAAACCTCTAGGTAGTTGCCGCTTAGGAAAGCACCGCGGTCAACGACCATGTCAATCTCGTCGGCACCAGCTTTAACCGCATCCTTGGTGTCGAGCAATTTAACCGGGACGCTTGCGCGTCCAGAAGGAAAAGCAGTGGCAACCGCGGCGACATAGATCCCGCTGTCGCCCAGTGCCTTTTTCGCGTGCTTGACCATGTCGCCATAAACACAAATGGCGGCAGGTCTTGGGCAATCTAAATCGGTTGGGTCTGGAGTCAGCGCTTTTAGGCAAAGGCTGCGAACACGCTCCGGAGTGTCCATGCCCTCCAGGGTTGTGAGGTCCATCATCTTGATGGCGGCATCTAACGCCCACGCTTTGGAGGAAGTCTTTATAGATCTGGTACCCAGTGACGCGGCTCTGGCCTCTAGGCCAACTTTGTCAACGCCAGGCAGTGAGTGTAGCCAGCGCCTAAGGCTTTGGTTTGTGATCCGAGAACCGACGATGGCTTCCGGGTTTAGTGGCTGCAAGAGAACTCCTTGAAATCTCTAAGAAGCCTACCTCTTACTTAGGAATTTCACCCCGGTGAGCTCTTCGCTGGTGCGCCAAAGTGCTGCCATGGCGTCAGCATTGTGAGAAAGCTTCGAACCCTTAATCTTCTTCGGCTTGCCCCAGAGCTCAAGGTTTGGACCAACAAAGTCGCCGCTATCAATATCTGTTCCGATGGCTGCGTAAATCTGACTTTGAGCACCCTGCTTTGCAGTTTGGGCGAACGGGTCCAGCACATGAGGAAAGTTTTCCTGCAAACCGGTTACTGCCCAACCGGGGTGCGCAGCGATCGAATTAATTCGACCGCCTTCGGCGGTAATTCGGTTGTGCAGCTCGCGCGCAAACCACAGGCATGCCAGCTTCGAATCCGCATAGCGCTGCCAGCGGTTGTATTTCGTCTCATCGGCTCCGCGAACGATTTCAAGATTTGAACTATCGAAGTTGCCCCGGCGGTGCACAACAGAGCTAAGTGAAATCACTCGAGGGGCCGCTGCCTGATTCAACTGGCCCCAAAGGGATGCGGTTAGCACGAAGTGGCCTAGGTGATTTGTCGCCATCTGGGTTTCGATGCCCTGTTTAGAAAGCTTGAAGTCTGGGCCCATAAGACCCGCATTGTTCATAAGAACATCAACCGGCTTGGTGATAGTTTCGGCAAATTCCTTGACCTGGTCGAAGTCTGAAACATCCAGCACCTTTGCCGTTATTGCGACTTCTGGGCTGTTGGCCTGGATGTCTTTAGCGGCATCGAGGAGTCTTTTCTCACCCCTGGCCAAAAGAGTTAGATCAAAACCTTTGGCGGCAAGCGCTTTAGCGGATTCAAGGCCGAGACCGGAGCTTGCTCCGGTGATAATCGCGTGTGGTTTCACAGCCAAAAACTACCACTGAGGCTGGCTAAACTGAGCTGTAATCACATCGAGGTGTCCATGCAATCCAGCACGAAGCTGACATTGAAGCTGGGCATACCTCAAATTATTGGCTGGGGATCCGGCTTTTATCTTCCAGCAATCCTCGCGGTCCCAATCTCTAAAGACTTAGGTATTCCAACCGAAACTTTCTTTTGGGCGTTCACTATTTCGATTCTGGTTTCTGGCCTTATAGGTCCGAGGATCGGTAAGGCAATTGACCGCCTCGGAGGCCGTCGAGTTTTGCCTTACGGCAACCTGGCTTTTGCGTTGGGGTTGTCTCTTCTCGCCCTGAGCTCAGAGCCCGTTCTACTTTTTGCTGCCTGGTTCTTCATCGGCATCGGTGCCTCTATGGGCAACTACGACTCCGCATTCGCAACCGCAGTCTCGTTCCTAGGCACCAAGGCCAATAAGGTCATCGCCGGCATCACTGTGTTTGCTGGATTCTCGTCAACAATTTCTTGGCCACTCACCTCCTACCTAAACGACAACTTCAGTTGGCAGGCAGCGGTTTGGTTCTGGGTTGTAATGCACCTTTTGGTGGCACTGCCAATCCATCTTTCGATTCCACGAGTTGAACCAAAAGAGGTGGCAGATGCCACCGGCCCGATTCGCAAGATCATCAAAAACCGATTCCGGTTTGACCCATTGCTAGTGGTCTTTGCGGTGATGTTTGCACTTGAGGGCTTTGTGGTTTCCGGAGTCAACACCACTTTGCCATTCATGCTCGGAGAACTTGGAGCGGATGCGCAGCTTGCAATTTTTGCGGCAGCCATCCTTGGGCCATCGCAGGTTGCCGCCAGGTTGCTCTTGGTTGCGCTAGATAAATACCTAACCCCGATGCGGGTTGCCGCAATTTCGATATTGGTTCACCCGGCTGGTGTGATTTTGCTTTTGGTTTTTGGAGCCAACGCGATCTTGCCGTTTGTGATTCTGCACGGCATTGGAGTAGGCCTAAACCCATTTATCCGAGGCTCCCTGCCGCTACTTTTCTTTGGCTCAGAGAGCTATGGACAGCGCCAGGGTTACGTGATGATGCTCAGCAAAATTGTTTCAGCGCTAAGCCCGACTTTGCTTACCCTGATGCTTCTGGCGAATCCGCAAATGGCAATCACGGCGACTATGTCGATGGGTATTGCGGCAATGGCGCTACTGATCCTGTTGGCTTTTATGCGCAGGTCCAGAAAGCAAACTAGCGTTGTAGTACAGCCTGCGGATTAGCGGTCTCAACCCAGGCTTCTAAGCCTGGCCATTTTCCCCAACCATCATCGAGCGAGAAGTGCCCTGCTCCGACAACCTCGATTGTCTCAAGGCCCAGTGGCGCATAGAAATCTCTACCGTTTGGCTGCCAGCGATCTTTGTCGCTTGCCACGGCCGTGGTGCTCACAGCCCACTTCTTCATCGCTGGGGCAAGTGCTGGGTTTCTAAAGTCCATCGGTTCGCCCTGAATGCCGGTGGTTTCGGAAGTCATGACTGGATCCGGGATTGCTACTAGGAGCGCTCGGTCAAATGGCTTGTTGAATAGGTCAGTCAGAGCCCCATAGAGAAAATTAATGGTTCCCAGTGAGTGGGCGATGACGATCTTTTCGCCACCTTCGACCTCATCCATCATGTTGGATTCTTGTCTGAGCAGATCCTGCCAGTCAGCAGGGTTTGGAGCTTCCGGACTTGGGAACTGCGGATACCAAACCTGGTGACCCTGGTTACGAAGCGCAGCTGCCGTAAGGCGCATCCAGTGACCTTCTGGGCGACGGTTGGTCCAACCGTGTAGCAGTAAGACCCGAGACACTAGTTAGACCATTGGGTCGGCGATGCCGACATAAACGGTCTCGAGGTATTCCTCGATGCCCTCGAGAGAGCCCTCACGGCCAAGACCAGATTGCTTCACGCCACCAAATGGACCAGCAGGGTTAGACACCAAGCCAGTGTTTAGTCCAAACATGCCGGTCTCTAGGCGCTCAGCCAGCCTCAGGCCGCGGTTTAGGTCCTTGGTGAAGGCGTAGGCAACTAGACCGTATTCGGTGTCATTTGCCATCTCAACAGCTTCGTCTTCAGTCTTGAAGGTCACGATTGGAGCAACTGGGCCAAAGATCTCATTCTTGAGAATCTCGCTGCCCGCAGCAACTCCTTGAAGCACGGTTGGTGGGTAGAAGTAACCCTCGCCGGTTGGGATGACTCCACCGGTGAGAATCTTTGCTCCCTTTGAGGTTGCGTCGGTGACAAGCGCGTGAATCGAGTTCCTCGACTTCTCATCGATGACAGGACCGATGTTGGTGCCCTCTTCCACACCTCTTGCAACCTTTAGAGCTGCAAACCTCGCGGTTAGCTTTTGAGCAAATTCGTCTGCAACAGACTCGTGAACTAGGAATCTATTGGCTGCGGTGCAGGCCTCTCCCATGTTGCGAAGCTTCGCCTGCATTGCGCCTTCAACAGCCTTGTCGATGTCGGCGTCTTCGAAAACTAAGAACGGTGCATTGCCACCAAGTTCCATCGAGGTGCGCAGTACCTGGTCGGCAGAATCCTTGATCAGCATCTTGCCGACCGGGGTTGACCCGGTGAATGAAAGCTTGCGTAGGCGGGAGTCTTTGATAATCGGTCCGGTTACTTCGGAGACTCGAGAGGTCTGAATCACGTTCACAACACCAGCTGGAACTCCAACCTCATGCAGCACCTTTGCGAATAGCAAAGAGGTCAACGGGGTTAGCGCGGCAGGCTTCAGAATCGAGGTGCAGCCGGCTGCGATTGCCGGTCCGATCTTTCTGGTGGCCATTGCCAATGGGAAGTTCCACGGGGTTATCAAAAGTGCAGGACCAACCGGCTTTTTTAGAACCATAAGGCGGTTCTTCCCATCAGGTGCAGTTTGGTAGCGACCGTTTACACGCACTGCCTCTTCGGAGAACCAGCGCAAAAACTCAGATCCGTAGGCAACCTCGCCCTTTGCCTCTAGAAACGGCTTACCCATTTCAAGCGACATCAAAATTGCAAAGTCATCGCTCATTGCGGTGATCTTCTCGAAAGCTGAGCGAAGCAGTTCAGCCCTGACGCGAGGTGCGGTGGCTGCCCAGGACTTTTGAGTCTCGTGGGCTGCTGCCATGGCTTCTTGGCCATCCTCGTAGGAGGCATCAGCAATGGTCTTTATAAGCTTGCCGGTAGCAGGGTCAAATACGTCGAAGGTCTTGCCATCGGAGGCATCACGCCAAACTCCGTTGATGTATAGACCGGTTGGAACTAAATCGAGAACGCGTTTCTCGTCGGCAGAGGTAATCACTTCGCCACTCCTTTGTGTACATCTATATCTTGCCACTTCAAGCGCTGAGAGTTCACCACAACCGACACCGAGCTAAATGCCATCGCGGCTCCCGCCAGCATCGGATTCAAAAGCCCCAAGGCGGCAACAGGGATCAAAATCAAGTTGTAGCCAAATGCCCAACCAAGGTTTTGCAAGATATTGCGGTGAGTGCGCTTGGCAAGCGAGAGTGCGTAGGGGACGTTTAGCGGATTGTCATCCAAGATCGTGATCGCACTAGCCGCCTGAGCTGCGTGAGCACCAGAACCCATCGCAATTCCAATGTCTGCGCGAGCAAGCGCGGCAACATCGTTGATGCCATCACCAACCATTGCGGTTACTTGATCCGCACTGTGAAGAAGTTCAAGTTTTTGCTCGGGAGTAACACCGCCGCGGAAAATCTCGATACCCAGCTGCTTGGCAATCACTTCAACTCGAGCAGGGTGGTCGCCAGAGAGTAGCTCTGCTGAAACGCCCATCTTTGTGAGAGCGGCCACAGCCTCTTTGGCACCTTCGCGAACCTCGTCGCTAAGTTCAATTAGGCCGTGTGCCCAACCTTCCCAAGCAACCACAACCAAAGTGTTTGGACCGGCATTCGCGAGAGCCTCATCTAGCTCCTGCTGGTTCTCATATCTCCCCGGGCGCTCAACGCTCACGTGCTTGCCCTCGACCCAACCTGTCAAACCAACACCAGCTTGCTCACTCACCTCGGTTGCCACAAATTGGTTGCTGAGTTTGCTAATTGCTTTTGCTACCGGGTGATTTGAACCCTGCTCAACAGCAGCGGCATAGGCCAGCATGGTGGCAGCTCCAACGCCACCTAGGCCGCGAGAGTTCACCACTCGAAGCTGACCGTCGGTGAGAGTTCCGGTCTTGTCAAAAATCACACGCTTGACGAGAGCGGCCAACCTCAGTGCATCTGGGTTTCTAATGACCAAAGACTTCTTGGTTCCCAATCCGGTCGCAACCGTCAGGCTCATCGGAACTGCAATTCCCAAGGCGCACGGGCAAGCAATCACCAAGACCGCAACTGCTGCCGACACCGCAAAGTCGGTGCTTGCTCCAAGCAAGATCCAAACCGCGAAGGTAGCGGCGGCAATGACGATAACGCTTGGCACGAAGATGCTGGAAATGCGATCTGCTAGAGAACCAAGCTGAGTCTTTTGAGCGGTCGCCTCGCGAACCAAATCTGCAATTCGTGAGAGTCGAGAAACGCCTGCGCTTCCGGTCGCTTCAAGCTCAATCTGACCATCAAGAGAAGTGGCACCGGCAGAGAGCTCCCCACCCTGGGTAATTGCAACCGGAAGGCTTTCGCCGGTGAGGGTAGAGAGGTCAACCAAAGCATTTGCCGAGATCAATTTGCCATCGACTGGAATACGCTCGCCAGCGTTTACAAATACCTTGTCGCCTTGACGCACCTCTTGAGATGCCACAGTTAGGCGTTCGCCATTTCGTTCGATATTTGCGGTCTCAGGGATTGCTGCAAGCAGAGCCCTAACGGCATCGGTCGCGCTTCTTCTGGCGCGGACTTCGATGTATCGACCAATTAGCACGACCGCAGGCACGACAGCGCTGACCTCGAAGTAGTTGTGTGGGTGGCCATCCAGCGTTAGGTAAACGCTGTAACCGTAGGCCACCAAAGATCCCAGTGAAACCAAGGTGTCCATAGTGGAGTCGAAGTGTCTGAGGTTCTTGAGGGCAGCTTTGTGGAACGGATATGCCACGTAAACAATCACGACTGTGGCCAGTGCCCAGACCAGATACTGGGATCCGCTAAACGCAAATAATGGCACCATGCCAAAGAGCATGGTTAGCCCTGCAAAGATCGAGCCCACCCAGAGTCTTGGTTTTAGGGTTTGTAGTTCTGACCTTCCAGATCCGACTTTATAGCCGGCAGATTCAACTGCTTGTGATAGCTCAGCCTGGGTCACCTCGGGGGTTAGTTGAAGATGCGCCTTCTCAGTTGCAAAGTCAACATAGGCGGTTACTCCAGGAAGCTTGTTGAGATTCTTTTCAACCCGTCTAGCGCAAGCCGTGCAGGTCATCCCCTCAATTTCAAGCTCTTGAAGATTAGTTTTAGGCATCTAGGGAAGTAAATTCCTTGGCGGTGTAACCGGCAGCAGTGATGGCCTCGGACAGCTGGTCATTTGACAGACCACTCTGCTCAACTACGGCGCTTCCCTTTGCGTGGTCTACCTGCACGTTTGCAACTCCGGCTAGCCCGCTGAGCTCTTTGCTGATGGTCATGGCGCAGTGACCGCAGGTCATGCCTTCGATCTTAATTTCTACTTTGCTCATTTAGTCTCCTTGTGGTCGAAATTGCAGACGTCACCAGAACATAACCTCGGTTTGTCCTTGGAAAATTTCATGTGGAGCCAACATCCAGCGCAGAAACCAAAGGCGGCCTCAGCAAACAGGAATGTCAAACACATACCGCACCAGGCCAAGACAATTTCATTGCGAATACCAAGCCACCCAATCATGAAGCAAGCCAGCAAAACCATGGCAAATCCAATTGCCCATGCGGTTTGCTTGGGCTTGGCATCGACCCATTCGGGGCGCTGCTTACGAACTAGAAAGTCAGCGATGATCAGACTCGGCGTGAAGCGTTGCCCGGCAAATAGGCGAAGGAACATGTCCAGCATGAAAGTCGCTCCGAACAGCCTCAGTAGCGAGAAATCCGAGGTTGTCACAGCCGTCAGCCAGCCCGCAAACCCGAGAACAAATAGCAGCCCAGCTGCTCCTCGCACGGCACGTTCATTGAAGACCGGGAAGTCGTATTCGGGAGTCAATACTCCAAACGAGGTGTGCTTAACCATTGAACAAATTTGCGATCTGAGCCCAACGCTCTCGGTTTAGCGAGTACCAAACCCAAGTGCCTCGGCGCTCCCCACTTATAAGGCCAGCCTCGGCAAGCTTTTTCAGGTGGTGACTGATGGTTGGCTGGGTTAGATCAAGTGGTTCGGTTAGGTTGCATACACAGGACTCTTGATTTTTACTGGCGGCAATCATCGCCAAGATTTGCAACCTGGTTGGATCCGCTACTGCTTTAAGAGCGGTTGCCATCGACTCGGCTGTAGAGCGAGCAAGCGGCTCTGCTCCTGCCTTTGGAAGACAGTCCAGCAACTGCAATGGAATTCTCGTAACCACTTGTTAACCTGTCTGTATAGATACTTATCTATAATCTCAACCAGCCGGCTAAATAGATAGGTATCTAAGTGAAGTTTACGTTAGGGCAACGACTGTCTGCCGAGTTCCTCGGCACCGCAGGCATTGTCGCGGTCGTGCTTGGAACCAGTCACATGGCAGGACAGCTGGCCGCTGTCCCTTCAGTCGACCTAGTAATGAATGCACTAGCCACCGCAGGCGCACTCTTTGTGCTCATTTCACTGTTTGCTTCGGTTTCCGGATCTCACTTCAATCCGGTGGTAACACTTGTTTTTTGGCTTCGCAAGGAAATCGCAATTGCTGACGCGGCTGGCTATGTCGTCGCTCAAATTGCAGGTGCTATCTCTGGCGCACTGCTGGCGAACCTCATGTTCGGTGAGGCGGTCTTCGCCCAAAGCCAAAACATCCGATCTGGTGTTGGGATTCACATCGCAGAGGTGGTTGCAAGCTTTGGACTGGTGCTGGTAATTCTCCTTTTGGGCCAACAGGGTAAGAGCAACCTGATTCCAATCGCAGTTCCACTTTGGATCTTGGCCGGCTACTTCTTTACGTCATCCACTTCTTTTGCCAACCCTGCGGTGACCATCGGTCGAGGCTTCTCTGATGCCGGCAGTTCAATTGCCTTGGAATCGGTTCCAATGTTCATAGTTACCCAAGTGCTGGGAGCAGTTCTTGCTCTTGGTGCAGCAACACTTTTCAAACCAAAGAACGAAAGATAGATATGTCCACTCCAATTGCCTCAGTGATGTTTGTTTGTGTCCACAATGCAGGTCGCAGCCAGATGGCCGCTTCCTACCTTCAGCACCTTGCCGGAGACCGAGTCGAGGTTCGCTCTTCTGGAACTGCCCCTGCCGACAGCGTGAACCCTGCGGTTGTTGCCGCGATGCTTGAAGAAGGCATCGACATCTCTGGCAACACCCCAAAGATCCTTACCGACGAAGCCGTTTTGGCATCCGACTACGTGATCACCATGGGCTGCGGCGACAAGTGCCCGTTCTACCCAGGCAAGACCTACCTGGACTGGAAGCTTGAGGATCCAGCCGGTCAGGGCGTTGACTTTGTTAGGCCAATTCGCGATGAGATCCGCGGCATGGTGGAAGATCTGATCATTCAGATCGATGCCAACTTTGGTAACTAGCCGTTCAATAGACATTTACCTTGTGAACAGCTAGCTGAAAACTAGGGGCGTTACCTTCGCCTCATGCTGAAGCGCGTTGCCATTGTCACAGAGTCATTTTTGCCTCAGATTAATGGCGTCACCAACTCTGTGGTGAGAGTTTTAGAGACTCTAAAGCAGCACGAGATAGAGGCGATGGTAATCGCACCTTCTTCTCAATCTCCTAAGCATCTAGGTTTTGACGTTCACACTACATCTGCGATCTCTGTCCTGCAGTTTCCGGTCGCCATGCCAGGGCCTGGGATCTCAAAGCTCCTGGAGGACTTTGCTCCAGATGTCATTCACGTCGCAGCCCCTTTCATGATTGGCGCGCAGGCAATTGCCTGGGGGCAGAAAAACAACGTGCCAACCGTGGCGATTTATCAAACTGACGTCGCAGGTTACCTAGAGCGTTACAACCTCGCATTTGCAAAGCCCATTCTCGAGAAGATCGTCGGTGGTATTCACGCCGGCGCGACATTGAATTTGGCACCGACCAAGGAGACCGCTGAGTACCTGCGTCAGATCGGTGGCGGCAAGGTAGAGGTTTGGGGGCGTGGGGTCGACCTTGACCTGTTCAGCCCAAAGAATGTGGGCGATGCCGAGACCCAGGTGATTAGGTCTCGCATCGCACCACCTCACCACAAGGTAATTGGCTTTGTGGGGAGGTTGGCCGCGGAGAAGCAAGTCCATCGCATGATCGAACTAATGGATTTGCCAGATACCAGCTTCGTGATCGTCGGCGATGGCCCGGAGCGGGCGAGGCTAGAAGAGCTGTTCAGAGACAAGCCGGTTTTGTTCACCGGAGCACTCAGTGGCCTGGAATTGGCCAGAACATATGCGGCCATGGATATCTTCGTTCACTTTGGCACCGAGGAAACCTTTGGGCAGACCATCCAGGAGGCGCAGGCAACTGGACTTCCGGTCGTCGCCCCAAACATGGGTGGTCCTAGACACCTGATTGAACACATGAAATCTGGCATGTTGGCAGACCCATATGTGCCAAACGGATACCGAAACTTGGTTGCTCAGCTCTTGGCGAGCGAGGGGCTTCGTCAGGAGATTGCCTTGGGGGCAGCAAGAAGCGTTGAGGGCCGTTCGTGGGCCGCCAACAACGCTAAACTCTTGCAGTACTACCAAGACGCCTTGACTGCTTCTGGCGCGCTAAGACTGGAGCAAATTGAACTGGCTTGACGCCCAATACATAATTAATGCCTTTGGCGATTATGTGGCTTTGGCCGTCACTCTGATCATCTTTCTAGAGACCGCTTTTATCTTCACCTCATTTTTGCCGGGCGACTCACTACTTTTCCTAACAGGCCTAGCTCTTGCCACCAGCACCTCATGGCTACCCGACTGGCTGGGCTTTATCTTGATTTGGCTGGCTGCCTTTATCGGTACGCAGTCCGGATACTGGATTGGTTACAAGATCGGCCCCCCGCTATTTGAGCAAAACCGCAACTTCATTCTCAACGAGAAGGTTTTGGCCCGCACCCACGAGTTCTTCGAGAAGTATGGAACCCGAGCTGTTGTCCTAGCGCGCTTCGTGCCGATTCTCAGGGCTTTGATTCCGATGTTGGCTGGAATCTCTCGGATGGATATCAAGCGCTTCACCCAGCTGAACTTGATTGGCGCAACGGTCTGGGTTGGCGTATTTATGCTTGCCGGTTACTGGCTTGGGCAGATTCCCTACGTCAAAGAAAACCTTGAGACCACGGTTATTTTGATCATCATCTTCACGTCGCTACTTTTGCCGGTTGAGCTGTTGCGCGACCGAGTCTTTAAGGGCATCAAATCAAAGCGCGCTAGGCGCTAACCATCTCCCAATTGGGTTGATTTGCCTCTGGGCTAAATGGGCTCAGGGCATTGTGCTTGGGCTGCATCCCATCTCCGGAAGTAACTCCCTTTAGCTTGCGGTCAAAAAATGGAATCACATCCCTAGTGATCCAACGAGCCGTGTCCACAAGCCCGCGGGAAACCGCGGTGAGCTCTGGATTCACGAAACGGTAATTGAGATCCAACAGCTTGGCTGCGTCATTTGCCACTCGGATGTGACCCTGGCCGGAAAAGTGAACCATGTCCTCGGCCCAGTAAGCCAGGTTCTCAAAATCTTGAATGCCGAATACGTCCAACATTGGTATTTCAAACTCGTCGGCAACGGTCTCGATCAAAGTAGAAAACAGCTCAGCCTTTTGCCTCATCGGCTTGAAAAGCCTTAGGTGTATTGGGTTGATGGTGTTTGCGAGCACCACATCGCAACCGGCGGCTAACAGCTGGTGAATGCCATCGCGCAGGCTATCCCGGAGCTGTGGCAATGAACCGGGGTTAGTCATGATGTCATTCGAGCCAGCCATCACGGTCACCAGATCGGGCTGCAGGTAGAGGGCCTGTGGCAACTGACCCTCGATGATCTTTTGAAGCTTCGCGCCACGAATTGCAAGATTTGCGTATTGAAATTCAAAGCCTGAGTCACTCGCCTCTTGAGCCATTAGCCCCGCCAGTCGATCGGTCCAACCGTTGTAGTGTCGCGAGTTTTTGAAGGTGAAGTCGCCAAGACCTTCGGAGAGCGAATCTCCGATTGCAACGTATGAGCGGTAAGGCTTTCCAATCACGAGTTCATCAAATGATGGCTAATCGAACAAAAGGCAAACCAGCGGTGACGTGTTTGGTTCGGATTGGTGAATTAGGGAGCTCAAGTTGACAAGGGCGGAAAATAAGTGCAAAATTCTTCTAATGTCTACTCGAGCCTCTTCCAGCGCGTTGGTTTCCACCAACGCAATGATGTGCTGCTCGATGTGCATGTGCATGCTTTCGTGCCGCTAATCGAAACAGCTATTTCGATTCCCCTTCGGCACCAGCACCCCAACAAACGCACGTGATTCGTGCACTCAAAACCGCACACACTTAGACGAAGGATTAGAACAAATGACTCAGCTACTAACCAACCAGGCAACCGAAGCCAAGGGCTTCGCGCTTTACGTAGGAATCTCAGAATCTGAAGCTCAGGCTGCCGGCTACTCGCTTGCCGAGATTGCCAGCAAGCTACGCGAGACGATCGCGGAGCTATTGCCAGAGAGGGCAAGCGAAACTTATGCAACTTTGGCTATCGCTCCGGTGACCGCAACCGGTCGCAACCTAGACATCACCCGCATCGCTCTCAAAGAGCCAAAGGCGACTTCTATCAAGGCCGGTAAGCAGGAAGAAGTGAAAGCCGCCAAGGGGTTGGTGGTTGACCTAACTCGTCGTCGCCTCTTTGTCGATGGTCAGAACGCAAACCTCACCTGCAAGGAATTTGAACTGTTTGCATTCTTGATCGAGAACACCGGAAGGACCGTTTCTCGCCAGGAAATCGCAGAAATCTCGGATCGTTGCGGTGAGCCAACCCCTAACGCCAGAACCATCGACGTTCACGTTCGTAGGCTGCGCGGCAAGATTGCCGGCTACGAGGACGTTGTTCGCACCGCGAGAGGCCAGGGCTACCGCTTCGATAAGCACCCAGACGTGCTAATCGAACAGCTCTAGACTGAGCCAATGCAAGATTTCCACCAGGCGGTTACTGCCATAACCAAGCAGGTAGTTAGCCTGGTGGATAAAAATCCAACGCCAATCATTTTGATTGACGGTAGGGCAGCCAGCGGAAAATCCAGTCTGGCTGCCGAACTCAAGAACGTGCTGTTCAAAGAGCTCGAACAAGCCCCTCGGCTAATTCACATGGATGACCTCTATCCAGGCTGGGAGGGCTTGCAGCTCGGCTCCTTTTATCTAAACCAGCAGATCCTGCAGCCACTCAAAGGCGGTAAACCAGCTCACTGGCAACTGTGGGATTGGCAACAGGGCGAACGTGGCAGAGCGGATGAACCAGGTAATGGCTGGCGAGAGTTCTCCGGCGGCACCCCGCTGATTGTTGAGGGCTGCGGTGCTCTTTCTAGAGTTTCCAGTGAATTAGCCGACTACCGGATTTGGATTGAAGCACCACAGGATCTTCGTCACAGCCGCTGGCTTGAGCGCGATGGTGAAAAGTTCAACGACTTTTGGCACATCTGGGCAGCCCAAGAAGATGAGTTTTACGAACAGGAAAAATCCAAGCAGCTTGCCGACTTGGTTATTGAAAACTAACTGTTGCGGTTTTGGCGCCAGGTTCTAACACCGGCGATGATGCTTAGACCAATCACGACCAAAGCGATGATGTAAACAAAAGACCTAACCCATTCAATTGAATAGGTGAAGTAACCGGCGACCGTGAGGCCAGTTCCCCAAAGCACCGCTCCAACAAAGTTTGCGGTGAAGAACTTGTAGTAATTCATTTTTCCAATTCCTGCTAACGCAGGGATGATCACTCTCGCCCAAGGGATAAAGCGGGCAACTACCACCGACCACCAGCCGTAGCTTTGGTAAAACTGCTCGGAGCGAACAATCGCTTTTTTGAGCCAGCTGCCTTTTCGCTTATCCAGGTATGGCCTACCGAAGTGGCGACCGAGTGTGTAGCCCACCTGATCTCCGAGCCAAGCCGCAATGCCGACACCGATAGCCATCACAAAAATGTTGATCGAGTCTGAATTGGCAGCGGCAATAAGCCCTGCCGCAAACACCAGTGAGTCCCCGGTGATAAAAGGTATGAATGCACCCACGAACAATCCGGTGCCAGCGAAGACCAAGCCGAATACCGCAACGTAAAAAAGCACCGGTCCAATCACATCGAACCAGCCAACGATACCGTCGGTAACGGAAGTTCGAATGTTGATTAGATTCACCCCACAAGTTTACCCGCCTTGCAGCAATGCCCTAATCGGGCCATATCGCCTCACTAAACTTGGGGGAATGCGTATCGGTAAGAAAATCTCCGCCCTGTTTTTGCTTAGTGCTTTGGTGCTAACTGGCTGCTCAGCAAGCCCTGAAGTAAGCCCTAGCGCTTCACAGACCCCTACCGAGGAACCAGCCCCGGAGCCGGTTTACCTTACTGCGCCACTAACTGGCGTGCAGTACCTAGAGGGCACCAATGAGTTTCTAGCGCTACCGGCAGTTTCCGCAAAGATCGACAACACCTACTCCGGTCGCCCACAGCTTGCATTGAACGATGCTGACATCGTTTACGTCACCCGCGTTGAGGGTGGCATGACCAGATTGCTTCCGGTTTGGCACTCGCGTATGCCAGAAACCATCGGACCGGTGCGTTCGGTTCGTCCGGTTGACGCCAGCATCATCGATCAGTACGGCGGAGTATTTGTTTACTCCGGTGGTCAAAGCCCATTCAAGAAGGCTGCTCGCGACACCGGTTTGGTGATGAGCGACGAGGACACCGAGAACGACAAGGGCACCTACTTCCGTGAGCCATCGAGAAACGCTCCATGGAACCTACACTTCCGCGCTCTTATGCTTCAGTCTCTGCACCCAGAGCAGCCAGCTCCAACCCAGTCCCTAGTCTTTGATGCATCTCCAAGCGCTGTTGAATTGGGCGAAGCCGTAACCGAGAGCCGTAACCGAGATTGACGTGAAGTACACCTCGCTGCGCTCGACCTGGAAGCCAGGAACCGCAGCATTCCCTTGGTCTGCCACCTCAGAGCCAGTTTGGATGCGCTGGATGGACAAGACCGAGCACCTGCAAGAAGGTGGCGAGCAGGTAATGGCGAAAAACGTAATCGTCATGGAGGTTGAGCACGATCTGAGCTTTATCGACCCTAAGTACGGAGCGATTCCGAAGGCGAAGATCAACGACAACACTGGCGTTGCTCACATCTTCAGCGATGGCTTCTATCTAAAGGCAGTTTGGACCAAGGCCGGCAACGACCAGCCAATTCGCTACACCCTCGAAACCGGTGAGCCAGTGAAGCTTGCAATTGGTAACACCTGGGTTGAAATGATGGATCTTCCAAAGTCGAAGCTAACCATCACCAAGCCTGAGGTTGTGGAAGAGACTGAGTAACCCTTGCGCGGAGTGAAAAAGGAAAACCTTCCCGAGAAACTCTGCCAACGCTGCCAAAAGCCAATGGTTTGGCGTAAAAAGTGGGAAAAGACCTGGGACGAAGTTAAGTTCTGTTCAGAAAAGTGCCGTCGTACTAAAGATCAGTAGCAAACTCTTTCAGCCAGGACCTTAGGTCCTTGCCAATGTCATCGCGATCGATACCGATCTTTAGGGTCGCCTTAATAAAGTCGAGCTTGTCACCGGTGTCATAACGTCTTCCAGTGAACACCACGCCTCGAACTCCGCCTGCTACCTCTGGGTGGGCAGCTGCATACTGCAGAGCATCGGTTAGCTGAATCTCGCCACCGCGACCCGGGTCAGTCTTCTCCAAGATGTCGAAGATTTCTGGGCGAAGCACGTAGCGGCCAATGACCGCAAGGTTTGATGGAGCTTCCTCGGCGCTTGGCTTTTCAACCAGGCCGTTAACCTGAACGACATCCGACTGATTAGTCGCGTCAGCCGATGCACAACCGTAGAGGTGAATCTGATCCTTTGGCACCACCATTAGGGCGATGACGTTGTCACCGGTCTGCTGGTGAACCTCAAGCATGCGAGGCAGGATTGGGTCGCGATTGTCGATGACGTCGTCACCCAACAGCACCGCAAAGCTCTGGTTGCCAACGTGGGATTTGGCTCGCAAGACTGCGTGGCCTAGACCGCGTGGATCACCCTGTCGGGTGTAGTGAATATCCGCCAGGTGTGAAGACTCCTGAACAGCGAAAAGTTTTTTCTCATCGCCCTTTTTGGCCAGAACCTGCTCGAGTTCGGCAACGCGGTCAAAGTGGTTCTCGAGGGCGTTTTTGTTGCGACCGGTGATCATCAACAGGTCAATTAGACCTGCCTCAACCGCTTCTTCCACCACGTACTGGATGACTGGCTTGTCGACAATTGGCAGCATCTCTTTTGGCATTGCCTTGGTGGCTGGCAAAAAACGAGTTCCCAGACCTGCTACTGGAATCACGGCCTTGCTGACATGGAAGCGCGAATTAGACATAGGACAAGCCTAGGGGGATAACTCTAAGTAGTCACTTATGGCCAGGGCCTAGACTCAGAGAGTTCATCTAATTGGGGAGGCGAATGGTGCTCAGAAGAATCACTTCTGTCCTATTGGGCCTGTCCCTTCTGCTGACTTCCACCTCCGCATACGCGGTCCCCACTGAGCTTGCCTACACCGCCCACAAGATCCAGGAGATCTGGGCCAAGGGTTTCAAAGGCGAAGGCGTAACCGTCGCAGTGATTGATCAGGGGATAAATCTCACTCACGAATACTTCGCTGGCCAAATAGTGGATGGAATTTGTGTCTACCAAAACAGCAGCCAAAGTCTTTGCCCTAATGGCCTCAAGTACCAAACCGGCATCCAGGCTGCTTCGCAGCGATTTGATAAGGGCGTCATCGTCTCAAGCGAAAACCACGGAAACATGGTTGGCGGCCTAATTGCTGGAAACCCAAATGCGGAGGCTCCAGGAGGAATTGCCCCAAAGGCCAAGCTATTAATGGCCAATACTGATCTGGCTCTGCCATCTCTGGTTTCAGCGTTGAATTACATCTACGACAACCGCGAGAAGTACAACATCGTCGCAGTTTCGATGAGCTTTGGAATCACCGGCGGCTCTTCGCGAAACTACATTTTGGATTGCAACCTAAACCCCGACTACGCGCAACTAAAGGCGACACTTTCAAAACTTAGGTCTGCTGGAGTAATGCCGTTTGCCGCGTCAGGAAATGGCTTTATTCTCAACGAAGTAACCGGGTCTGCCCCGACTTGCCTCAGCGAAGTTGTGACTATCG
>JBEGUQ010000001.1:0-69668 GCA_041178805.1 Actinomycetota bacterium | reverse complement strand
ACTGCCGCGGAAAAGCTAAAGCGCCAGGTGATTGCATACAACCGAGACGATTGCGCAAGCACACTGGCGCTTTATAAGTGGCTTAGAAACCTTACATAAAGGTTGCAACATCTAAAGGAATGCCGGGACCGAAAGTGGTCGCTACGGCACCCTTTAGAAGGTACTTACCCTTTGAGGTAGAAGGCTTTAGACGAACAACCTCATCCATTGCGGCGTTTAGGTTCTCAGCTAGCTGAGCCTGGGTGAAGCTTGCCTTGCCAATGATGAAGTGAAGGTTGGACTGCTTGTCAATACGGAAGTCGATCTTTCCGCCCTTGATGTCAGTAACAGCCTTGGCGGTGTCCATGGTTACAGTTCCGGTCTTTGGGTTTGGCATTAGGTTACGAGGACCTAGCACCTTACCTAGACGACCAACCTTGCCCATTAGGTCAGGAGTTGACACTGCGTAGTCGAAGTCGACCCAGCCAGCCTCAACCTTGGCGATTAGCTCATCGCCACCGACCTCGTCGGCTCCAGCCTCACGAGCTGCGTCTGCTGCGGCACCATTTGCAAACACGATTACTCGGGCTACTTTTCCAGTTCCGTGAGGGAGAGATACCGTTCCACGGATCATCTGGTCAGCCTTGCGAGGGTCCACTCCAAGCTTGAGTGCAACCTCGATGGTTGAGTTGGTCTTCTTACCTGCGGTGTCGATCGCAAGAGCGGCAGCTTCTTCTGCGTTGTAGAGCTTGCCTTCTTGGATCTTTGCTGCGGCCTCGTTATAGGCCTTTGAGCGCTTTGCCATTCTGCTTTTCCTTTCGGTCACAGTCCGTGGTTCTAAGGGGCGCTAACCCCTCCCACGACTATTTGTGGTTGGTTATTTGGTTTATAGCTCGGTGGTGATGCCCATTGAGCGGGCAGTTCCAGCGATGATCTTTGCTGCTGCTTCGACGTCGTTAGCGTTTAGGTCGCTCATCTTCGCCTCTGCAATCTTCAACACCTGGTCACGGGATAGCTTTGCAACCTTCACGGTGTGAGGGGTTGCGCTTCCCTTCTGAACTCCAGCTGCCTTCTTGATTAGCTCAGCGGCAGGAGGGGTCTTCAGAATGAAGGTGAATGAACGGTCTTCGTAAACGGTGATCTCAACCGGTACTACGTTGCCACGCTGGTCAGCGGTAGCTGCGTTGTACTGGGTGCAGAACTCCATGATGTTTACACCGTGCTGACCTAGAGCAGGTCCGATAGGAGGAGCTGGGTTAGCAGCGCCAGCCTGGATCTGAAGCTTGATCAGACCGGTGACTTTCTTCTTGGGTGCCATGTTGTTTTCTTTTCTCTCTTATTAGTTCAGTGGTCCGACTTGGTCAAAAGACAGCTCCACTGGAGTTTCACGCTCGAATAGCGAAACTAGAACGGTGACCTTGCCAGAGGCTGGGTTGATCTCCGAAATTGTGCCTGGAAGGCCAGCGAACGAGCCATCCTTGATCATGATGGACTCGCCGACCGAGAAGTCAATCTTTACTGGGATCGACTTGCCCTTGGCCTTGCCACCAGACGAAATTGCAGCCTTGGCGCTCTTGACCTCTTCGGTTTCCTCAGGGGTGAATAGCGGCTTCAGCATTTCAAAAGCTTCGTTTGGACGAAGTGGGGTTGGGTGCTGGCTGTTGCCAACAAAACCAGTAACCGCAGGAGTGTGGCGCACTAGCGACCAGCTGTCCTCGGTCATTTCCATGCGGACTAGAACGTAACCAGGGATACGAACCTTGGAAACAAGCTTGCGCTGACCGTTCTTGATCTCGATGGTCTCTTCCATTGGGACCTCGATCTGGAAGACCTGGTCACCGCCGGCTAGAGCTGCACGACGAACTTCGATGTTCTGCTTTACGCGACGCTCGTAACCTGCGTAGGAGTGGATAACAAACCACTTGCCTGGCTGCTCGCGAAGTTCCTGGCGGAACTTGCGGTAAGGGTCATCCTCAGCTGCTGCTGCATCGGCTGCAACAACCTCTGCCTCGGAAGGCACCTCTTCGATTTGGAAACCGTCGAGCTCGTGCTCTGCCTCAACCTCTGCGAGGTCTAGGTCGGCCTCGTCTAGGTCGGTGTTCTCGTTCACTGCGTCCTCGGACTGAGCCATTGGCTCAGTTTCCTCGGTGTCGCTGAAGTTTAGGTCTGACACAAATTCCTCTTTATCCTGCAAATACGAAGGTGACAACGTTGTAGAAGACCCAGTCCAGGCCGCTGATGATTGCCATCACTACTGCCACGAAGCCGAGCACCACACCGGTGTAGTTGATTAGCTCTTTGCGGGTTGGTCGGGTGACCTTACCGAGCTCTGCAACTACCTGACGGAAAAACAGCGTGCCGCGCTGAAGCGGGTTCTTGGTCTTAGCTTTTTCCGCTTTCGCGGCTTCTACTAAGTCTTCAGAGGCCTTCTGTGTCTCTTCTGACATTTGTCATCCTTCTTTGTTAGCGCAGGGCGGACAGGACTCGAACCTGCAACTTGCGGTTTTGGAGACCGCTGCTCTACCAATTGAACTACCGCCCTATCGTTGCCATCTACATCAACCTGAACAGACACGAGGCTTGGTTTCAAGTGTCACCTGGGAAAGACAGACTTCTAGATTGGATCTAATAGTTTGAATTTTTCGCCAGATTAGTTTGGGCAGATGTCAACTTGAAAGAGTTTAGGGGTAAAAGCGGGGATATGCAACGGGAATTCTGGCCCGAATGCACCCAAACCTAAGTATCCTGTTAGGCATGTCCGCAAACCGAATTTCCCAAAGAATCGCTGCCATCGCCGAGAGTGCAACTCTAAAGGTTGATGCCAAGGCAAAAGCCCTCAAAGCTGAGGGCAAGGATGTCATTTCTTTTGCTGCTGGAGAGCCAGATTTTGCTACCCCGCAGCACATCGTTGAGGCCGCTGTTTTGGCGGTCCGCGACCCTAAGAACCACCGCTACACCCCGGCGGCTGGTCTGCCAGAACTTCGCGAAGCCATCGTGGAGAAGACCAAGCGTGACTCCGGCACCGAGGTAACTGCGGCACAGGTAATTGTCACCAACGGTGGAAAGCAAGCCGTTTACCAGGCATTTGCTGTGATCTTGGACCCGCAGGACGAAGTTTTGGTTCCAGCTCCTTACTGGACCACCTACCCGGAGGCAATCAAGCTTGCCGGCGGCAAGCAGGTCGACGTATTCGCTGGAAGTGACCAGGACTACAAGGTCACAGTTGCCCAGCTAGAGGCTGCTTACACCTCGAAGACCAAGGCACTATTGCTTTGCTCACCTTCAAACCCAACCGGTGCGGTTTACACCAAAGAGGAAATCTTGGCGATTGGCCAGTGGGTGGCATCGAAGCCAAACCTCTGGGTGGTTTCGGACGAGATTTACCAGAATCTCACCTACGACGGCCTTTACGCCTACTCGATCACCGAGTTGGTTCCAGAGCTAGCTGACCGCACCATCATGGTCAACGGTGTTGCCAAGACCTACGCGATGACCGGTTGGCGCTTGGGCTGGATGGTTGCACCTCTGGATGCAGCCAAGGCTGCTGCAAACTTGCAGTCGCACTTGTCTTCGAACGTTTCTAACATTTCCCAGCGTGCAGCACTTGCGGCTCTAACTGGCGACCAACAGCCGGTGAAGGACATGCTCGCTGCCTTTGATCGCCGCAGACAGCTTGCCGTTTCGGAGATGAACAAGGTTCCAGGTGTTGTGACTCCGACCCCAAAGGGTGCCTTCTACATCTATAGCGACGTCTCTGGTCTTTTGGGTAAGACCTGGGGTGGCAAGCAGATCAACAGCTCGCTAGAACTTTGCGACTACGCGCTTGATGCAGCAGAAGTTGCAATGGTTCCGGGTGAAGCGTTTGGACCTTCGGGATATGTTCGCCTCAGCTACGCACTAGGCGATGACCAGTTGGTTGCCGGCATTCAGCGCTTGCAGAAACTGTTTAGCTAAAACCCAATCAAGTTAGGTTCAGGCACCAGGTTTATGCCCCAGGTTGCTGCTACTCGCTCCTGAATAAACCTTGCAAGTTCGATGATTTCTTGGGACTTCGCTCCCCCGCCATTGGTGATCGCAAGCGCGTGCTTATCGCTCACCTTGGCCTTTGATCCAGGCAATGAATAACCCTTTGGAATACCGGAGTTTTCAATCAACCAGCCGGCAGAAAGCTTGTATTTCTCGCCATCTTCCATGGACCACTTTTGCATGTCCTGAGGGAAATCCAATGCCTTCATGCGGGTGACGACAGGGTTAGTAAAGAAGCTGCCGCAACTAACGCTCGAAGGGTCAGAAGTCTGAACAACCATGCCCTTGGATGCACGAAGCTCAATGACGGTGTCGCGCACTACCTGCAGCGGTAACTGCGATCCGTAAGGCTCACCAAGGTGATTTGTAATCTGGCCCGAGGCCATTGGAACACTCAGACCGCCAAGCTTCTGAAGCTCAAACTCGACCCAGCCGATCACCCCGCGAAGACCGTGCTTCAGCGCGCTGTCTCGGTAGGAAAACTCAAAGAATTCGGCCGGCTTGACCTCAACCTCAAAAGTCTCAAAGTCCAAAAACTCAATCCACTTGATGGTTTCGGAGACCTCTTGGCCGTAACCACCAACGTTCTGAACTGGAGTTGCCCCAACGCTTCCTGGGATGCCGCTCATTGCCTCGATACCGGCATAGCCGTGCTCAACTGCCCAAGCCACAAACTCGTCCCAGCTCTCACCAGCTTGCACGCGAACGGTGACCGAGGTGTCGGTTTCACTGATGATTTCTTTGCCGAGATTGGCAACCAAAATCACATCGAGATTTGAGATTTCGTCGGCGAAAACAGTATTGGATCCACCAGCCAGAATCTGGTAGTTCGCCTCTTCATGCCAAGCCGAAAGCACTGTTTCGTAGAGCTCTTTTGCACTCTCACATTTGGTTAGAGATTTTGGCTTTCCACCAACCTGCATGGTGGTGTAATTGGCCATTACCTCAGTTGGGATTTGAGTCAAAACTGCACCCAAGCCTGGGCCTTGCCCAATACTGTGGTCTCTTCAAAGGTGGTGGTGAGGTCAATACGAGCTCGCTTAGCTTCTTCGTCCAAAGCACCAATGGTTGCTTTGACATTCAACTCTGCGTGACCCTGAGCTGGAACCACAACTGGCTTGGTGAATCTAACTCCGTACTCCACAACCTGACCTGCGTCTCCGACCCAAGAGACCACCGGTTGGATAGAAATACCCATGGTCAACATTCCGTGGGCTAGAACCCCTGGCAAGCCGACCGCTTGGGCGATGTCATCACGGTAGTGAATGGTGTTGAAATCTCCAGATGCTCCGGCGTAGCGAACTAGGGAGTCTCGGGTGATCTTGTAATCCTGCTGGGCGACGACATCGCCAACGGTTAGTTCCTCAAACTTTGACATTACTCTCCCCTCACAACCAGGGTTGAAATTGCGGTGCAGACAAGCTTTTCCGCAGCATCAAAAATCTCGGTCTCGAAAGTAACCATGTGGTTTCCGCCAAGGCTTTTGACGCTGGCAACGGTTAGCTCGGAGGTTAGTTCATCGCCAGCGATGATTGGCCGCTGGTAAACAAAGCGCTGGTCACCGTGAACTACTCGGGAAAAGTCGATCTTGGCCTCAGGATCCGAGAGGACTAGCGAAAGGCTTTGCTCCTGAATCACAACTGGGAACGTTGGCGGCACAACTAGGTCTGCATAGCCCTTAGCTTGCGCGAATCCAAGGTCTTGAGATTCTTTGGCTGCCATGACGGCTTTTGCAAATTCGCGCACCTTCTCGCGACCCACGAGATAGCTGGGTGTCCTTGGATAGCGCTTACCTTGAATGTCTGGATTTACCATGCGATAAGGGTAGCCGAATCGCGGGATTGATAGACATTGAAAATGTCGGTGGCTTGAGTTATCTTATTGACATCAAGGGCAATAGCCTGCGGTAGTGGACCCAGAGGGCCGTCCGGACGGACGGCGTTCTGGGTTTCGCGCTTAATCGAGCCTAATGACATCATGAGGAAAACTCTCTAGTGCCTGAGCCCAATCCCCACCGCGGTTCCGAACCCAACCCAACGCGTCTGGTATCCAAAGCAGCGCTTGATTTCTTGAGTTCTCATGCCTGAATTCAACGCAATCTTCAATTTGCAAAGCTGCAGTTGCTGCGGAAATGGTCTGTCGATCCAGCGCATAGTGATTTTCATCAAGCTCTAACCAGATTTGATAACTCATTCCGGTATGCAGGCTTGCAACCAAACCTTCAAGGCAACGTTTTCTTGCATGGGCCTCTTGTTCAAGGTCACTAACAAAGAACTTGGTTTGAAACTCGTGTTTCCTCATGGTGGCCAGAATGGCTTTACGCCTCGAATTGGATTCGTCGACGAAATGAATTCGGCTTTGCCCTTTCAACCTATGGCTCATTAGGGCTTTACGAATTTCTGGAATGCTGGGGAGGTCGACAAAAACGGCGATAAGTGTGAATTTCTTGGACTTGCATTCGTCAATAAAATTCCTTCATTTGAGAATTATGAAGGGGGTCTGTGACATTTAGTGCTGTGGTAGCTGAGGCGGGGCACGATCCCGCGACCTCACGATTATGAGTCGTGCGCTCTAACCAACTGAGCTACTCAGCCTCGAACTGCAGCGAGAAACCCACTGTCGATCGAGCCCCGAGACAGGATTGAACTGTCGACCCCTTCCTTACCATGGAAGTGCTCTACCACTGAGCTATCGGGGCGTTAGCCTAAAAGGCAACCGCAAAAGATTAGCACTAGCGGTGGGCGCTAGGCAAACGCCAAATTTGAAAATCTAGTTTTCCAGCTTCAAAGCGAATCTTGGACCCGGCAATTCGAAGCGATCCATCCCCATAGATGTTCTTCGCCTGCTCTGGCCCAGACAGCGCATCTTTGGGAAATTCGATGTGACGATCCTTGCCGCGGGATGCGATAACCAGGATTGATTCGGTTTGGTTTTCACGAACAAAAACCATGGCCTCATCGGAGCTGTAGAGGAAACGAAGCGAACCATCGACCAGGGCTTTATTAGCTTTACGGATCTTTGCCAGTTTGGCGTAAACCTCGATCATGCTGGTATCGCTTGGTCGCTCACCGTCCCATGGAATTGGAGTTCTTGAGCTTTCACCGTTGTAACCATCAAGACCAAACTCGTCTCCGGCAAAGATCATTGGAATGCCCGGGAAGGTGAATTGCAGTCCGGCTGCCACCTGCTGAGCACCTTCCAGCGCAAAGGTTTTAAACCTGCCGGTGTCATGAGTGTCGAGAGCATTTAGGTTGTGCATGCGCAACTGCCAAGGGAAGGTGCCAGCAAATCTCTGGTGTAGTTCAACAAACTGCGAAGCTGAGATGCCACGTCTTCCAGGCCCTAATTGATTTTCTTCTCGGGTCTGCTTGGTATCAGCCAGCCAGCGCCAGGTTGGGCGGGTGAAATTTGCGTAGGTCATGGTGGATTGATAGCTGTCACCCTCAACCAGTTCGGCCGCATCTGAGGTGAACTCGCCAATCAAGAAAGTCTCTTCGGAGACCTCGTTCATGGTCTTTCGAATGGTTTGCGCTACCTCACGGTTGTAGTCATCCTCACGAATCCAGCCGGTCATATTGGCCACGTCGATACGCCAGCCATCGAGCTTGAAAGGTGCCTTGAGCCACTTGGCAACTACCGAGTCTTTGCCTTCGATGAATCTGCGGCGAAGTTCTGCGCTCGCCCAATTCAACTTAGGGAGCGAAGGCACTCCCCACCACGAGTCATACTTCGTGTTGCCAGCTTGGAAGTAGTAAAACTCGCTCTCTGAAGCCTTTGGATTCCCAAAGGCTGCCAGGAACCATTCGTGCTTATCTCCTGAGTGGTTTGCCGTTAGATCGCCCATTACTTTCAAGCCCAGATCGTGGGCCTTGGCAACCAGTGACTTCATGGCTGCATCGCCACCGAGCAGTGGGTCAACGGTGTCAAAGTTCGCCGAGTCGTAGCGGTGGTTCGAACCAGCCGGGAAGAACGGTGTCAGATACAAAATCGTGACACCTAGTTTTTTGAGGTGATCCAAGTGCTCTTCGATACCTTTTAGGTCACCGCCAAAAAACTGCTCTGAGACTCCTGGTCCGTGACCGATAACTTCGTCTTCCCAATTCTGCGGAATTGCCCATTCAGGGAGTTCTCTTTTGAATGCTTTAGCACCCTTTGCAAAGCGGTCTGGGAACACTTGGTAGAGCACGCTGCCGGTTGCCCAACTAGGTGGTCGGCGATAGGTGTTGACCTTGAAGTCATCACGGTCTGGTTGATCAAGTTCGCTAAGTCCAACTCCGTTTAGCCAGTAACTGTCACCGGATTCGAACTCAATGAAAAAGCGGTAGTGAATCTCAGGGTTATACATCGTGATCGAACCCTCAAACCAGTCCCATCCGCGGCGAGAGTTGAGCTTTTTCAACGGTGGCGTGAAGAAGCCTTCACCAGAGTCGCTCTGACGAATCAGGATTCGCTTCAGCGGACCGGCCGACTGGTGAACTCTGATTTTGAGCTTTACTTTGCCTTCAAGTTCTGGCCTTGCCGGTGACACATAGAGCGCTGAGCCATCGTGGTGTGGCAAAAGGGCAAGGTGCAGGTTCTTGATAGCCATTAGTTCCCCAACTTGGTTGAGATTTCGGCTGTCATCGCATTCCAAATGTCTTTTGGCTCTTCAGCGGCTCCAAGCAGTTTGACTTGGGCAATGCCGAGCGGACCCCAAACGTGCTGCATAAGTGCGGCGTCTGGGATGCCAACGCTTGACTTCGAAGCTTCCATAAATCCACGCATCACCGCATCTTGGACCTCACCCGCAAAGGCATCGGTGACCGGCTGGCGGCCGGTAGTTTCATAAATCAACTGCTGCGCGGAGTCGGAGGCCAAAAGCTCTAATAGGGCGCTCGCCTGATCTGGATGTTGAGAACTGCTGTTTAGGAAAAATGCCCTTGATGCCCCAAATGGTGCTGCGATTTCTCCACCAGCCGAAGGCATCGGGTGGGCCGTCAAATTGAAGCTCACGCGCTCTTTGATGGCAGGTAGTGACCACATTCCGGTGTACCAACATGGTGTCTGCTCAGTTGCAAAGAACTCAGTCGCGGCAGAGTAATCAAGCTGTGGGAAATCTACCGAGTTACCCCTGAGCCAGGTTGCGAACTTCAACCCCGGTTCACCAGCAAGTGAAAGCTCGGTTCCATACTCACCGGTATCTGACTTTTGGAATAGCTCTACTCCGAAGGACGACTGAACAGCCTGCATCAGATAAGGGTCGCCGCCTGGGTTGATAGGGAGTTTTACCTTCTTAGCAATTAGGTCTTCCCAGTTATTCGGCGCACTGCCGACTCGGTCGGCATTGCAGATAAGTGCTGCGTTCTCGGTCGCGTAGGGCAGGCCGTAGTTGACTGCTGACCTTACGAACACTTGAGATACCGAATCAAAAGGTTCTAGTGAGTAAAGCGGGACCCGCGAAATAGCACCGCTTGCCGCCCAAGTGGAAACCCATTCGTTGGAACCAACTACCAGGTCCGGGCCTTTTGGAGCATTCGCAGGGAACTCGGTCTCCAGTGCGTAGAAATCTTTAACGACAATCTCAAGGTTGTTGCCAGTGTCTTTTTTGAATTGCTCGGCAAACACAGCAAAACTCTCGCTCAGTTCCTCATCGATCCAAACCTGAACCGTGACTCCCGTGCTCGGGGCTGCCTCGGTCGGTGATGGGGTTGTGGATGGGGACGCGGAAGCACAGCCCGCTAAGGCTAATACGGTGGCAAGTCCAACCAAGATACGCAATTTTGACCCCAAGTTCCTAGGACTCAATAATCGCAGGTAATGCGCCAACTAGGCCGTTAGCCCTTCACGGAACCAGAAACTAGACCACCGATGATGTAGCGCTGAGCAAATAGGAACAGTGCAACCAGTGGCACAGAAGCCAGGATCGAGCCTGCGGCAAACGGTCCCCAGTTGGCACCGAATTGTGCACCAACGAAGGATTGCAAACCAACGGCAACAGTTCTTAGGTTTACGTCCTGCAGGAACAAGCTTGCTAGCACGAACTCGTTGAAGGTTCCGATGAAGGAGAGCAGAGCCGTAACCGCTAGAACCGGAGCAGATAGCGGTACGAAAATCTGCCAGAAGATCTGGAATGGCGTAGCGCCATCAATCTTTGCTGCCTCATCCAATTCCATCGGAATGGAGTCGATAAAGCCCTTCAGCAACCAGGCGTTTACACCCATGGATCCACCGAGGTAAATAAGAAGCAATCCACCATGGCTTCCAAGGCCGATGGCAGGGAAGATTGTGTAGATGCGCTCCATCATCACGTAGATGGCAGCAAGGGCCAAAAACGCAGGGAACACCTGAATCAAAAGCAGGGTCTGCAGACCAATCTTGCGACCCCTGAAGCGAAGCCTGGAGAAAGCAAAGGCTGAGAATGCACCTACGACAATCGATAGCACTGCGTTTAGCGCAGCTAGATACGAAGAGTTCCAGATCCAGGTCATGAACGGAATCGTTGGTGAGGTAAATAGCGTCTCGTAGTTCACCCAGCTGAAGCGCTGTGGCAAAAGGCTTGAAGAGGCTAGACCACCGGTTGGGTCGAACGAACTGATGATCACCACGTAGATAGGGAAGATCGAAAACAAGATCAATGCCCAGGCGTAGATGTGGCGCCAAGCGGAAGATCTCAGGTTTGTGCGCTTCATTTAAATCACCGATTCCAATACCTTGGAGCGTCTTAGGCTCCACAGCGATAGTCCACCAACGATAAAGAACATGATCACGCTGATTGCCGATGCCAAGCCAAGGTTCTGCTCGGCAGAACCAAACGCGGTCTTGTAGGCGTAGGTAATCAAGATGTCTGTCGCACCGGCCGTCTCACCGGCCAAAACATTGATAGGTCCACCGTTTGTCAGCAGATAAACAATGTTGAAGTTGTTGAAGTTGAATGCGAAAGAGGCGATCAATAGTGGCGACAGAATCTGCAGCAGTAGCGGCAACTTGATTCTCGCCATGATCTGAGCCGGACTTGCTCCATCGATTGCAGCTGCTTCTTCCAGCTCGCTAGGCAGTGCCTGCAGAGCGCCTGAGGAGATTAGGTAGAAGTACGGGAAACCAAGCCATAGGTTCACAATCAAGATCACCAGCTTGGCCAAGGTCGCATCGTTGTACCAGTCAATCTCCGCACCGAGAACCTGATTCACCGCACCGAAGTCGCGGTTGAACATACCGTTCCAAATCAGGATCGACATGAAGCTTGGAATTGCGTAAGGCAAGATCAAAATCGACTTGTAGAAGCGCTTGAATCGAAGCGGCTTGTCCATTGCAATTGCAAGCGCCAGGCCTGCCGCAAACATCGTCACCACGGTGATTAGAGCGAATGAGAAGGTCCAGATAAAGACGTTGATAAACGGCCCACGGATTACCGGGTCGGTAAGCAAACCGACATAGTTCTCAAGCGGGCTGAATGCTCGCCAACCTGGGAAAAGCTTCTCTTCAGGATTGGCCTTGTTTACAAAGTTTCCCTCGCCGTTATCGACATAGGTGATGTCGTTTACCGAGTCATAAAGTTCACCCGTTGCGGAGTCCAAGCGGAATGCTTGAATCATCAAAAGTGCTGCATCCAAGGACTCTGGGCGAATGAATTTACCCTCGCCCATGTCAAAGCGGAGGTCAATAATTTCTGCCTCAAGGGTCGCCGCTTCGTCGAAGCTGATTGGCTCAAATCCTTCGAGTCCAATGGCGGTGCCGTATTCATCCAGTTCAACCTGGCTGGATTCCAAAATGGTTGCGGTTCCCTTTGCTCCAAGATAAGGAGTCATGGTCATCTGCTCGGTCAATAGTGCCGAGACTTCGCCTTCGTAACGACCCAGGGTCATGTAGAAGGCGGTGAAGTTTTCATCCGGAACATATCCGGTTTCATAGATCTGAGTTAGAGCTTGTTCCCGGGTGATTTCATTTCCGGTCTTGTAAACAAACCCAGACATCAGAACCGTGTACAAAATTGGCGTCACCACAAAGATGGCGAGCAGGACTATTCCCGGGAGTAGGAACTTCAGTGGCACAAGGCCCTTTGAGCTGTAGACCACAAATGATGCGATCAGGATCAGGGCTAAAACGCCACCGATCAGATTCTCACCGGCAAGGAAAGCAACGTACATCATGTATCCGAGTCCGGATGCGAACAGCGACATGATGATGATCTTGATCACCAGCGGTCCCAGCCTTACCGGCTGTGAATCTTGCTTTTTCTTTGCCATTTTTTATTGCTCCCAAAGTGATGGGGGCTGGTTCCCTAAGGAGCCAGCCCCCACACCTTCAATTGGTTAGTGCTTACTTAGATGCGTTAGCGAAGTTCTTCTTCAGAATCGCTGCGGCTGCATCCAAGGTGGTGTCGACGTTGTCACCCTTAACCAACATGTTGGTCAAAGTTGAACCTAGAGTGTCGTACCAGTTAGAGCCACCGGTCTTGTCGTCCAACCATGCGCTGAACTGAGGAACACCGGTACCAGCTGCGGTTGCGAAGCCCTTGGTGCTGGCGTTCTTCACTGCGGCTGCTGCCTTGGTGTTGGCTGGTGGGCGGTCGCCGGCAGCGTACATCTGTAGCTGACCAGCAGAGGATGCCATCCAGTCAACAACTAGCTTCTTGGCACCTAGCTCAACACCGTGGGTGCGAGCGTAAGAGGTAACCCAAGCGCCAGAGTAGTTAACCCACTGTGCACCCTTTGACTTAGCGGTTAGGCCAGGAACTGGGCCCAAGGTGAACTTGATACCAGCGTTGGTGATGCCGTCTAGGTTCCAAGCACCAGTGTTAGCAGCAAGCATCTTGCCAGCCTTGAACTCGTCTGCACAGCCATCCCACTTTAGGAAGCCGGTTGACTTGCCGTCAGAACCAACTAGGTACTTCTTAACGTTTGCCTTGAAGGCAGAGCTGTTGATTAGAACCTTGCTTGCATCTGGGTTGTTGCTAGTGAAGCCGTAAGCTCCACCACCAAGTGCGGTGATGACTGGGTGAGCACCCCAAGTACCGTCGAATGCACAGATACCACCGGTAACCTTGCCGGCTGCCTTCTGGGTCTTGTATAGCTCGTACATTGCGTCGATGGTTGCTGGAGCTGATGCACCGAATGCGGTGTTGAAGTACATAGCGGTGGTGTCAACGTCTAGAGGCACACCGTAGGTGCGACCCTTGTATGACAATGCCTGCTTTGCGCCGGATGGGATCTCGCTCTGTGCGACCTTCGAGTAAAGAAGTGGAAGAACCTTACCGCTCTTAGCAGCAGCGTTGAAAGATGCTGGACCGGTTAGAACATCTGGACCACCAGCGGCAGTTGCCTTGTCCCAAGCGCTCTGTAGAGCGGTTAGAGATGCAAAGAACTTAACCTTGATGACGTATCCCGGTGCGATGGAAGTGTTTCCATCGATCAGGCTCTTTAGCTGTGGGCCGCGAGTCTCGTCTGCCCAAACGGTGATGGTCTTTGGAGCAGCCTGAGCTGGTAGAAGACCTGCACCTAGTAGTGATGCGGTGGCAATGACTGCAGCTGCAGCCTTAAAACCACGTGAGGTGAACTTCATTGGTTACCTTTCGTAAAAAAGAATTTGCAGGACTGCAAACATCTACTAGTGAACTCTGGGTAAACGAAGCGGTCAAATCTGCAAACGCTTACATAAATAACAAGTTCATAACAGGCCCCATTTTTAGGGAACTATTGGCAATTAGTTGAAAACGCTTACAAGCCAGTGGCGTGGCAACTGTAATCGTTTACAGACTTATTGCGACTCGCTCTAAGGGCTCTAGAACAGCGTGAATCTAGGTCATAAGCTTCTGACTATGTCTGAAAACTTGCTAGTTCCATCTGCCCCAGGTAAAGAGTGGTGGCGCTCTGCCGTCATCTACCAGATCTACCCACGATCCTTCGCGGATGGTGATGGTGATGGTATCGGTGACCTACAGGGCATTACCCAGCGCATGGGTGAGCTGCAGGAACTGGGCATTGACGCCGTTTGGTTCTCACCATTTTTCAAGTCCCCGCAGAAGGACGCTGGTTACGACGTTTCCGACTACAAGGACATCGACCCGCTATTTGGAACCCTTGCCGATTTTGATGCCATGTTGGCCAAAGCCACCGCAATGGGTATCCGCGTAATTGTTGACCTTGTTCCAAACCACTCCTCAGACCAGCACCCACTTTTCCAAGCCGCCCTGAAGGCTGGCAAGGGTTCAAAAGAGCGAGACATGTACATGTTCCGCGACGGCAAGGGTAAGAACGGTGAGCTTCCTCCAAACAACTGGGAGTCGGTATTCGGAGGTCCTGCTTGGACCCAGATCGAAGATGGTCAGTGGTACCTGCACATCTTCGATTCTTCGCAGCCAGACTTTGACTGGGACAACCCAAAGGTCATCGAAGAGTTCGAATCCATTCTTCGTTTTTGGCTAGACCGCGGCGTTGCCGGTTTCCGCATTGACGTGGCTCACGGCTTGGTAAAAGAACCTGGCCTGCCAGATGTGGTTGAGAACAACTCGACCATGACCGGCATCAGCGATGAGCTCAAGGATTACCAGCACCCTTTCTGGGGCCAGCCCGGTGTTCACGAAATCAACAAGAAATTCCGCAAGGTTCTTGATGAATACCAAGACCGTGCGATGTGCGGCGAGGCTTGGCTTTCCACCATTCCAAAGATGGCGCAGTGGGTTAGACCTGGCGAATATCACCAGACCTTCAACTTTGGTTACCTTGCCTGCCCATGGGACAAGGACGAGCTTCGTGAAGTTGTTGACGAGTCGCTCGCTTCCTTCGGTGGTGTGGGCGCTCCAAGCACCTGGGTACTTTCTAACCACGACACAATTCGCCACGTAACCCGCATGGCTTATGACGAGGTTCCAAAGCAGGGCGATGGAATCGGCCCTGACTACCCGCAGCCAGATGAGGCTCGCGGTCAGCGTGTGGCTCGTGCAGCCAGTGCATTCATGCTTGGTCTTCCAGGTGGCGCATACATCTACCAGGGTGAAGAGCTTGGACTTCCAGAGCACACCACCCTGGAGGGTAAGTACCGTCAAGACCCGACCTACTTCCGCACCCAAGGTGAGCGCGTTGGCCGTGATGGTTGCCGAGTTCCAATTCCTTGGGAGGCAGACGCTCCTGCGCTTGGATTCAACACCACTGGCGAGGCTTGGTTGCCACAGCCTTCGAACTACAAGATCTACGCTCGTGCATCGCAGCGCGGTGTTGCCGGTTCGACCCTCGAGCTTTACAAGCGCTTGATCAAGGTTCGCAAAGACCACAAGCTTGGCCACGGATCTCTCACCTGGGCTGATGAATACGCTGGTGAAAACTCACTCGCTTACATCAACAATGGCGTCTTGGTGCTGGCTAACTTCACCGGAAGTGCAATCTCGCTTCCAAAGGGTGAGCTGCTTGCAACCACTCAGCACGACCTAACTATCGAGGAGGTGCTAGAGCACGACCAGGTTGCCTGGATTAAGCTCTAGTCATGCCGTTACACCTAAGCCAAGAAGGAGCCCAGTGGTGGCGCTCCGGAGTGATCTACCAGATCTACCCGCGCTCATTTGCTGATGCAAATGGCGATGGCATGGGGGATCTAAAAGGCATCACCCAAAGACTTCCTGCTTTGGCATCCCTCGGCATCGATGCGATTTGGCTGAGCCCTTTTTACCGCTCGCCGCAAAAGGACGCCGGCTACGACGTCTCTGATTACGTGAGTGTTGACCCGCTATTTGGAAACCTCGAGGACTTTGACGAGATGGTCAAAGAAGCCCACCGGTTATCGCTTCGCGTAATGATTGACCTTGTTCCCAACCACTCCTCCAGCGAACACGAGTGGTTCCAAAGAGCTCTCAAGGCAGCGCCTGGATCCAAAGAGCGTTCCTACTACCACTTCAAAGATGGCAGGGGCGAAAACGGCGAACTACCTCCGAACAACTGGCAGTCGATGTTTGGTGGACCTGCTTGGACTCGCGTCGAAGATGGCCAGTGGTATGTCCACCTATTCGACTCTTCCCAGCCGGATCTGAACTGGGAGAACCCAGCGGTTCGACAGGAGTTTGAAGACATTCTGCGCTTCTGGCTAGACCGCGGAGTCGATGGCTTCCGAGTCGATCAACCGCATGCCATGGCAAAGGCTCATGGCCTCCCAGATCACCCATACGTTGAAGAGGCTGGGGCTGGCTTTATCGAGGGTCGAGAGAACCCACCAATGTGGTTCCAAGATTCGGTGCACGAAATCTTTAGAGACTGGCGCAAGATTCTCGATAGCTACCCGGGTGATAGAGCAATGTGTGGCGAAGCGTATGTTTTACCGCTGAGCTTTATGGCGCTTTGGGTAAGACCAGACGAATTCCATCAGACCTTTAATTTCAGATTCCTTGACGCCGGCTGGGATAGAGAAAAACTAGTTGCAGCTATTGATGAATCCTTTGAGGCATTTGATTCGGTGGGTGCACCAAGCACCTGGGTGTTGAACAACCACGATGTTCTAAGACACGTCTCTCGCTTCGGCGGCGATTATGGCCGCACCACAGCATCCGATGGAGTTGGTCCAAACAATCCGCAACCAGACAACGTTCTTGGTCTGCGAAAAGCCAGGGCAGCAACGCTATTCATGCTTGGACTGCCTGGGGCAAGTTACCTCTACCAGGGCGAAGAACTTGGGCTTCCAGATCACACCACGATTGCAGATGAGCACCGCCAGGACCCGACCTTCTTTAGGACCCAGGGGCAAAGAGTTGGTCGAGATGGTTGCCGAGTGCCACTGCCTTGGGAGATGGGCAATGCCTCTAATGGCTTTAACCAAACCGGTAAAGCTTGGCTGCCACAACCTCAAAGCTATGCAGCTCTTTCTCGTGACCAGCAGCAGGGCAAAGAGGGTTCAACGCTAACTATGTATCAGAAAGCTCTGAAACTTCGAAGCGAGCTAAAGCTAGGTGAGGGTTCATTTGATTGGGCATCTAAGGCCGAAGCTTTGAGCTATCAAAACGGGAAACTGCAGATAGTCCACAACTTCTCCACCGAGCCGGTATTCCTAAATGGGGAAGTTGTGCTCAGTTCTATGCCGCTGGCAGAAGACGGAAGTCTTATGCCGGGTGACACCGCTTGGGTTGTTATCTAGCCAAACTTAGGAGCGGTTAGCTTCTTTCTTGGCCACCAGAACTTGTCACCGGTCATAAAAGCGAGCGCCGGAACCACAACGGTTCTCACCAGCAAGGTGTCAAGTAGCACACCGATGCAGACGATGATTCCAATTTGGTAAAGCGCAATCAGTGGCAATACTCCAAGCACTGCGAATACCGCAGCCAGCAAGATACCTGCCGAGGTAATAACACCGCCGGTTGCGCTGAGTGCGCGAACCATGCCCTCGCGAGTGCCGTGCTTCACAGCTTCCTCCTGGGCTCTGGAGACCAAGAAGATGTTGTAGTCAACACCAAGTGCCACTAGGAACAAGAACGAGTAAAGGAACACGCTCAGGTCTAGCGCAGGCAGTCCGAGAAGCTGCTCGAAGATCAACCAGCTGGCTCCCATGGATGCGAAGAACGATGCCACCACGGTGGTGAGCAGCATGATCGGTGCAAGCAGTGAGCGAAGTAGCAATACCAAGACCAAGAACACCAAGATCAAGATCAGTGGGATCACCAATAGCTGGTCACGCTCATAGGTGGACTTCACATCCAGAGTCTCTGCATCTAGGCCACCAACCAAAGCGTTGGCTGACTCTAGAGTTGCAAGCTCGGTGCGAAGGTCACGAATCGACTGATAAGCGTCCTCGGAACCGGCGGTTGCATCTAGCACAACGCTCAGGGCAACGATCTCACCATCAGTGTCACCGATGGTTACCTCTGCCACCCCTGGAACGCCCTTCACAAGTTCTGCAGCCTCAGCCTCCGAGCCCTTGTCAACAATCACAGTGGTCGGGGTGGTAGCACCGGCTGGGAATGCGTCAGCAAGAATTTCTTGACCGTAAACCGCTTCAGGCTTCTCGCGGAACTGCTCGGTGGATGAAAGACCAACCTGAATACCGCTGGCACCAATTGCCAAACCAGCCAAGATCAAAACACCAACCGAGGAGATGATTGCTGGTCGCTTGCTAACTGCGCGACCAAGCTTGCCCCATAGGCCATTTAGGCTCTTGTTCACGCCACCAAAGCGTGGCACGAATGGCCAGAACAAACCGCGTCCAAATACCACCAGCGCAGCTGGTAGAACTACCAGCGCTGAGATCATCGCAATCACGATTCCCGATGCGCAAACCAAACCAAGGGTTCGGTTTCCGCCAAGTTCAGCAAGAGTCAAAGTTAGGAGCGCCAAGGTAACTGTTGAACCAGACGCGATGATTGCAGGGCCAGCACCCTTGAGTGCCTTGGCCATTGCAATGTGACGGTTCTCCTCAAGCAATAGCTCTTCGCGGTAACGAGCAATAAGCAACAACGCGTAGTTAGTACCAGCACCAAATACCAGCACCGACAGAATGCCTGTTACTGAGCCATCCGGCACCATTCCGAAGAAGGTTGCAACCTGGCGACCAAGCTGACCGGCCATACCATCAGCAGTTCCAACCACAATAAGTGGCACTAGCCATAGCACTGGGGATCGGTAGGTAATCAAAAGTAGAACCGCAACCACAATCACGGTTGAAAGCAAAAGCGTGAAGTCGGCACCGGCAAAGACGTTGTTTAGATCAGCCTGGAAACCCTCAGGTCCGGTTAGGTAAACCTCGAAGCTCGCGGGCATGCCCTCAGCTGCCAGTTCACGAAGTTCGGTTACGCGCTCGGTAACAACCTCTACCTCGTCGGACTTCTCAAGCGGGACCGTGACGACGGCAACCTTGCCGTCCTCCGAAATCTGGGCTGGTGGCACAAACGGCTCACCCATGACCTCAAGGTTGGTGATGTCCAAGAACTTCTCGTTCACGCCACCGGCAAGCATCTGGGTGGTTGGGTCAAAACTTCCCTGCAACCACAAGATCTCATCTTCGGTGAACTTGGCGTCTGACTTATAGACCAATACCGCTGCGGTCGCATCAGAGCCAGGAAGACCCTCAAGCGCCTTGTTCACCAAAGCAGTCTCAGAAGTCTCCGGCAAGCCATTGGTAGGGGCAGTCTCGGTGGTAGCGGCTCGCAGTGGGCCAAATGCCAAACCAGCAAAGACCAGACCGATCAAAAGTGTGACCCAAGCAGACTTCTTACCAGTGATGAAATTAATTAGGGCGTTCATGTTTTCTCCAGACGTAACTCAAGGTAAAACCTAGCGGTTTAGAAAAAAGTTCCCGCTGGGCCGAATTGATAATGCTGTGTTATCTACCGCTACTCAGTTGGGGCGGCTGGACCAGTTGAGGCATGCGCTGCCGCAATCGCCCGCTTACCGGCTGGAAGCAGAACAGCGAGCGCTGCAATTACAACGGTTGCTGCGCCGGTGACAATCAACAAAAGCTCAACCGCCACGACGTCAGCCAAAGGACCAAGAATTGCCATGCCGAGTGGCATCGCCACCGACATAACGATTCCAACAAAACCAAATACTCGACCCTGACGCTCAGGCTCAACGGTCTCCTGCAGCAGGGTGAATGCAGAGGTGGAGAATGCTGGGACGGTCAAACCGATGAGGAAGAACAGTCCGTAGAACAAGATCAGGTTGGTTGTAAAGCCCATGGCAATAGCCATCACACCAAAGGCGATTGAGGTTCCAATAATCATTGATAGACGATCCAGTTTCTTGGAGAACACCGCAACCGCAGCACCACCCAAAACCATGCCAACGCCAAACGAAAGTTCCAGCACGGTCAGCATCCAAACCTCGTCACCAAAGTTTCTAACCAGCATCAAAGGCGAGAGGTTTGAAGGGGCAACAATCAACAGGAACACTACGGCGAAGATAACCAAAACCCAGCGCACCAAGTCGTGAGTAAAGGTGTATTGAATACCGTCCTTGAGATCTGCAAAGTAGGAAGGCTTATCCAGACTTGCTGCACGAGGCAGGGTTGGAACCGCAACGGTTGCCAAAAGCGATAGGCCAATAACCGCAGTCACTACGTCAATGAACAAGATTCCGGTGAGTGACATGTTCGCGTAAACAGCTGCTGCTGCAACCGGCGCCAAGATGGTCATCGAAGACTGGATGCTGCTGTTAATTCCGTTCACTCGCATCAACTGATCGCCTGGAACTAGCTGAGGCAAAAGCGAAGAAATTGCAGGCATCTGAACACCAGCACCAACAGATCTAACTGCCATCACGACGAAAATCAACCACAGGTCGTCAACACCGGAGAGCATCAGTAGGGCTAGACCCAAAGTAGCCAAAGCAATAGTTGAGTCCGAAACAATAATCATCATCTTGCGATTTACGCGGTCTGCCCAAACGCCAGCGAAGATCGAAACGATCGCCTGTGGCAAGAAGCCAAAGACAGCGGCAAGTGCGAGCACCAAACCTGACTTAGTAGTCAAGGTCAAGTGCCACATAATTGCGTACTGAACCAAAAACGAACCAAAGGTCGTGATGGTTTGCCCAACCAAGAAGACCGATACCCGCTTCTTCCAACCCTCAAACGAGTCAGTTTCAGGCGCAGCAGTGTCTTGGGTTTTTGACATGGGATTTCCTTATGATCACAGCCTTTGTGAAACAAGGCTTAGGTAGAAAAGCCTAATCTTCCAATAAGCAAAAACCCACTCCCGAAAGAGTGGGTTTTAGTTCCAACTTCGAACTTGTCAGCCTCTTCCAGCGCCAAGAGTTCGATCGAAGGTGACTGTCAGCGCGGGCTTTGAACCTGCGGCGCCATCCTTTTGGATTTGAATGTTGGCAGTTTTGATGTGTTTAGAGACCCTAACTACCCGCTGGCAAGTTTCCTTCGCTAGATACTCGGCATTAGAGATTTGCTCCGCTGAGGCATCAGACGCGACGACCATGGCACAGTTCAAGATGTTGGCAGTTTTGTCAACTCGGTAGAGCTTGTAGAGGGCTGAAAGGCCTGCCACGGTTGGGCGACTCCCAACAAATTTGGTGATTTTGATGGATCTAGTCAGTTCGTAAGGTTTGATGACCTGGATCATTCCATGGTGAGTGATTACCCCACCCGCGTGAGTCATTTGAAGATCAGGAAATCCCTCTGCTCCGGCTGGAACTTCGATAACGAGTTCATTATCGGTCTGTTTGATTACCTTCATCTCCTTACCGTCGAGCTTGACGCTTTGGATTTCACCAAGCAGGACCCCCTGCAAAGCAAGGCTTTGGCCGTTAGTTGAAACCGCAATGCGAGTGTCGATGGTTAGTCTTGGCCCGACCGGTTCGCTGGGCTTGCTGATAGCTGCTGGAACCGTGGGGGCCACTTCCCAAAGTGCAAACAATGGCGGGTTTGGGAAAGCTAGCGCTGTGGTCGTTGGACTAGCTAGAGCCCTCCCATTCTGGGTATTTGACCAACCGGTGAACCGGTAGCCGCTGCGGTAAGGCGATGGAGACAGAGTCAGCGAGATTGAGGGAATTCCGGAAAAGGCACCAAATGGGAAAGAACTGAGGTTGGAATTTGGAGCGAAGGTAATGCTGGTCAGCTGGGACGAGTTCATAAAAACAAATGACCCAAAGGACGAAACAGATGCTGGGATGTTAATGCTCTGGAGACGGCTCCCGGAGAACGCTGAGGAGGCAATTGTTGTTACTGATGCTGGAATCACATATGTGGCGTCGGTTAGCCACGAAGCATATGAGATCAGGGTGGTGCGGTTTTTGTTGAACAGAACTCCATTTTCAATCGAGAAGTTATTGTTGGTTGGATCAATGGTCACTCGGGCATTCCGACCAAAAAGACCACTTCCTATAGTTGTCACAGTTGCTGGAAGAGCGACTGTTGTCTGCGCATTGCTTTCGAATACTCGAGCGCCCAGCGTGGTGAGCTGCGATCCAGAACCGAAGTTCACCGAAGTCAAGTTGTTGCTGTTGAAAAATGCAGAGTTACCAATCGAGATCAAACTGTCGGGCAAGGTAATTGACGTTAGGCCTGAGCTCTGAAATGCCTGAGATCCGATTGTCGTGAGACTGCTGTTCGATGCAAACGTAACTGCGGTCATCGAATTGGCATTGTAGAAAGCGCCATCCGTTATTTGGGTGACTTCCGCCGGGATAACAGCCGTTCCAGAGCAAGCTGATCCACCCCCGACATAAACCTCACCCCCGAGTGGCGACACCGCGAAATTTCCTCCGCCGGAACAGTCCACCACGGTGGTTGTTGCAGTGGCTTCAAGTGGCGCGAAATTGAAAGCGATCAACGCCGACATCGCCAAGATCGCTGTCAATTTGCGACCAAAGGCCGCTGTTCTGTTTTGCTCGAAGTGTAAACCTCGCACTGGTTCTCCTCGGGTCTGGCCAACCGTTTGTACTAAGAGTTCAAGTAGTTCAGAGAGGGTTTTCCTAGCTACTTAGACGTATGAGATTCTCAGCCTCTGGCTGCACTAAGAGTGCGATCGAAAGTGATTTCCAGAACAGTCTTCGAGCCAGCCAGCCCATCCCGCTTTAGCTGAATGTTGGCGGACTTGATGTATTTCGAGTAACCCACAACTCTCTGGCAAGTTGCCTTGGCAAGTGACTCGGCCTTTGCTATTGCATCAGCAGATGCATCCGATGCCACGGTGACGGCACAGTTGAGGATGTTGGCTGTGGTGCCTGCGCGGTAAACCTTGTAGAGCGCTGAAAGACCAGCAACGGTAGGCCTATTACCCACGAACTTGGTGATCTTGATTGAGCGGGTCAGCGTATATGGCTTGACGGCCTCAACTAGTCCCTGCAAGGCCATGATGCCGCGCGCATGGGTGATCTCCATGTCGATGTAGCCCTCAGGACCCGCTGGAATCTCGAGGACAAGCTCGTTTTCAGTCTTCTTGGTGATTTTGAGTGCCTTACCACCAACGGTGACTGAGCTGATCTCATCGAGATTCTGTCCGTTCAACCTGAGGCTTTGGCCAAAAGTTGATACTGCAATTCGAGAGTTGACTTCGAAAGTTGGCAACGGCTTACCAATGCCGGATGCTACTGGAGGTGGGGCTATCTCGGCTGCCGTGAATGGCGAGAAGCTGTCGGTAACACCACAGACCTGGCCGTTCACATACGTACGCTGTGGAAGCGCAACCCATGCTCCACCCGTGTAGTGGAAGAGCTCGTCGGTTGGTGCGCCATCGAGACACACGGTCACATCGCCGCTGATGCCCGAAACCTGAATGTCAACGATCTTGGTGGATCCGGTCACGATAAAAGGCGTAGCTGCCGCAGAAGCTGGGTTGTCGATTGGAACCAGAGTCACCACAGCCGAGCTGCTGGTCGGAGTGAAGGCCAAATTGACCGCTGGGAGGTTGGCTGTTGCAGGAACCTCAGCTGCCCTCAATCCTGACGGGATACTGACCACTTGAGAGTTGGTCACAGACCCTGAGGTAACTGTTGGTGCCACATTCCAAAGCGCATATATTGCACTTCCCTGAACCACCTTGGAAGACGCGCTTTGTACTACTGCACCCCCATCTGTTAGAGACCAGCCCGCGAACGAATAGCCCGTGCGAACTGGATTGGATGGCAAGTTAGGCAGTTTCGGGGTGCTGACACTCAATGCGGTATTCGAAAAGGCACTTGTGCCAATTTTCTTAATTCGTGAGTTGACTTCGAACGACACCGTCGAAAGTCGAGTTGATGCCCTGAAGGCCTCAGCTTCTAAGTATTCAAGGCTGGCTGGCAAGGTAACTGAGGTCAGCCCCGAACCATAAAAAGCACCATCAACGATTGTTGTCAAGCGTGAGCCGGCCCCGAAATCGAGCGTGGTCAGGCTTGGTAGAGAGTTAAATGCCTTGTACTTGATAGTGGTGAGATTCGACCCAGGGGCAAAAACAACGCTGGCAAGGTTTGGGTTGTCATTGAACGCAAAGATCTCAAGAGTGGTGACGCTGGCAGGAATTCTTACAGACGTCAGACGGCTGATATTGAAAGCGCTGCCGCCAATGTAGGTAACGGAATCTGGAATTAATACCGAGGTGAATTGTGCCTGCTCAAACGCACCGCCCTCAATCCTGGTAACCGTGGAAGGGATGACGTACGAAGACGCAGTGAAAGTAGTCGGGTAGCCAAAAACTTTGGTCATGTCGCGACTGAAGAGAACTCCGTTCTGGATAACTAGGTATGGGTTGTCGCTAGCGATATCGATCTTGGAGCCCTGCAGGAATGCCCTCAAAGTGAACGTCTGCACCGTCGAAGAGAGTGACACCGAAGTAACGCGGGTGTCATGGAATGCGAAGTCAGCTATAGAAACGAGCTGCGAACCTGGCTCAAAGGTCAAGGATTGAAGGTTTCGGTTATACCGGAATGCGTAATTGCCAATGGTGGTGAGGCTTGCAGGCAGCGTCACCTGAGTCAGTGCCAGATTTGCAGCAAAAGCGCTTTGGCCTATTGACTGTAGGCGCGAACCTTGCCCGAAAGTAACGCTCGTAAGTTGGCTGTGAATAAACGCTTCGGCTGCGATGGTTTCTACGGAGGCGGGTATCACGATTGAGGTTAGGCCTGTGCTGTAGAAGGCTTGGCTTTCAATGGAACGAACATTTTCGCCAAGGAACACGATGGCGCTCAAATGTGGATTGTTTGAGAATCCGCCCACCTTGGTCACCTCGGCTGGAATTTCTGCAATTCCTCTGCAAAAGTTGCCAGAATGAACACTGACCTCCGCGCCTTGAGTGCGTACCTTAAAGTTGCCGGAAATTGAGCAGTCAACGGTGACCTCACCGTCGACGGCAAATGCTGCCATCGGGGCAAGGTTGAACCCTACCAAGGCGGCAATAAGCGTGAGTATTGAAGAAATTTTGAATCGCAACTCTTCTTTTTTGCTTGCTTGCGTGAGTGACTTTGACATTTGTTCTCCAGCTTTTTTGATGACCTGCAACATCCACCAGACTCAGAACCCGAATCGGGTTTATGCCCTCAGCGTGGACGGTTGTTGAAGCCGTTCTTTAATAGACGGCCTAAAAATAATTGGATTTATTTACCCATCCAGAATGTCCATACATCTGTATGAGAATTTGCACACCCTCAGGGCCATACATTTGTATGGGGCTATTAAGAAAAGGGCCAAATGAGAAGAATCAGAGTTCTGTACGTCGAAGATGACCTTGCCCTAATGAGCTTGGTTTCCCAGCAACTTCAAACCGATGAACGTCTGGAACTGGTGCACGCGACAAGCAGCTCAGATTCTTGTTTGGAATTTGCCAATGGTGGACTTTTTGATGTTGCGCTTCTTGATCTAGCGCTTGGTAGTGGCAACAGTTCTGGTCTCGAACTCGCTATAGCACTTCGATCAATCGACCCTCACTGCGGGATTGTGATTTTTTCCCAGCATGCTAAAGCTGGTCTCGAGGAACGACTGCCCGATGACCAACGGTTTAGTTTTTCCGTTCTCGAAAAAAGGGCACCGATAGATTTCGAGCTGCTCGTATCCAGCTTGGTGAGAACGGCCGAGGGCTTTAGTTCGACGGACCCTTCGCTTCTAATGAGCGCCAAAGCCGAGTCGCCTTTGGCATCGCTTAGCCCAAGAGATCTTGAAATTTTGCGAATGCTTAGCGATGGGTTAAACACCGACAGTATCGCGAAAGCACTCGGGCTGGCAGCGGTCACAGTTCGCCAAGAAATTTCGAGTTTGTACACGATTCTTGTTCCAACCAAACAGCCTGGAACCAACCTCCGCACATTGGCTATTCGCCGCTACTTGGAAGAGGTGCGCACATTTTGAGTTCCCACTCGACCAGGTTTCCCAAAGGCAAAATGACGGGCAGCTGGAAAACAATTCTGCAAGCTGCCTTGGAACCCAATATGTCACTGCCTGGGGTTGTCGCTGTAATTATCTTTCTTGGTTCAGACAAGGCACAGGTTGTCAACGAATCTGCACGAAGTATTTTTCCGGACTATGCATTTGGCCAAGTAGTAACAGCCCTGGTGACAGGTTTGTATGTATTCGGCTCACTCTCGGCAATGACTCTTCTGCGCCTGAAGTTTCTGGGCAGGTTAGATCTTGCAGCCTCTTTTTTGTTGTCGATAGTGCTGGCGACAACATGCACGGTTTTTCTCGTGGAGATCACCCTTGGTCCCAATCTCTCAATTGCAGTTAGCAACTGGGTGCGCTTACTGCTTGTGACCTGTTTTCTGTCAGTTCTCGTGGGCAACTACCGCAAGTGGGTAGCGTCTGAGCTTTTCAAGAGTTTGGGGTTGCTTGAAAAGCTCGAGCAGCAGAGAGACTTGCTGATTGAGGCGGATGAGAAAGCTCGCCGCGAGATAGCGGATTTGCTTCACGACTCGGTGCAGTCGAAGTTGGTGGTGGTTGCCACTAAATTGCATCAGATTTCCAGTAAAGCGTCACCGAAGGTCGCCGCAGATTTAAAGCCGATGCTGCTTGATCTTGAGAATCTAAGAAGTCTCGACGTCAGAAACGCCAGCCGAGCGCTGAGCCCTGATTTAGGTGTCGCGGGGCTGGGCGCTTGCCTGGATGATTTGGCACTTGCCTACGCTGAGACCATGAACGTTGAGTTCCAAGTTGAGGGGCTATCGAAGCAAGCAGAGACGAGATTTGGCCTTGCCGTTTATCGCATCTGCGAGCAGAGCTTCCTCAATGCCTTGAAACACGGTAAAGCAAAGAGATGCATTGTGAAATTGAGGGAAGCTGGCGGCTGGCTAGACCTAGAAATTGATAACGATGGCCTAGCCCTGCCGATCGAAACTCAGGCAGCTCAGGGAACGGCAATTATCGCGGCTTGGGTTTCTAAATTCGGAGGAACCTGGTCACTGAGAAATCTAGACAACGGCAATGTTCGCCTTGCGGCCAAGCTTTCTCTAAAACAAAACTGACACGCTCGACTCGAGGATTCAGTTTCGTTGGCCTCTGGCAACTGAACTTAGATTCCGCCCTACCTGCCGCCGAGACTGCGATCAAAGGTGATTTCCAGCACCGGCTTTGAACCAGTTAGTCCATCTTTCTTGACCTGAGTTTGGGCGAGCTTGATGTATTTCGAATAACCGATCACGCGTTGACAAGTTGACTTGCCAGTCGCTTCAGCTTTAGCAATCTCTTGTGCTGTTGCATCGGATGCCACGGTGACAAAACAGGTCAAAACATTGACGCTGGTATCTACTCGGTAAGCCTTGTAGAGGGCCGAGAGGCCTGCAAGAGTTGGGCGACTGCCAACGAACTTGGTGATCTTGATTGAGCGAGTAAGTTCGTAAGGCTTGATGACCTGAATCATCCGGTAGTAGGTGAGTGTTCCACTCGAGTGCTTCATCTCAAGGTCTGGGAATCCCTCTGCTCCGGCTGGAACTTCAATTACAAGTTCGCCATCGGTCTGCTTGATGACCTTGATGTCTTTACCGCCGAGCTTGACGCTGAAGATATCGCTTAGCTGCACGCCCTTAAGCGCAAGGGTCTGACCATTCGTGGAGACTGCAACTCGAGAAGCCATGGTGAGTCTTGGGCCAAAAGGTCCACTACTAGCTACCGGTGTTAGTGCTCGACGTTCGGCTGCCGAAAATGGCGAGAAGCTCTCGGTAACTCCACAGACCTGGCCATTCACGTAAGAGCGCTGCGGCAGTGCAACCCAAGCTCCACCGGTGAAGTGGAAAATGTCGTCGGTAGCTGCACCGTCAAGACAAACAGTCACCGGTCCGCTAATGCCTGAAACCTGGATGTCGACAATCTTTGTCGTTCCAGTGACGACGAACGGGGTGGCGGAGGCCGCCGCTGGGTTGTCGATTGGCACAAGGGTCACAACAGCCGAACTGCTGGTTGCGGTGAACGCAAGGCTTACCTTCGGGAGATTGCCGGAAGCAGGAACTTCTGCAGCGGTTAGTCCCGATGGGATGCTTACCACTTGAGAGTCAGTTACCGATCCTGCCGCAATCGTCGGAATCTCCTCCCACAGGGCATAAAGCGTGATGTTCGCGGAAGATGTTGGCTGGTATGGGAAGGCAATTGCCGTGCCGCTTCTGCTTAGCGCCCAGCCATCGAATGCGAAGCCAGTTCGAGTCGGTGGGGTCGGAGCAGCAACACTCTCACCAAGACCAAAACTTCCGTTTGCAACAGCAGAGCCAGAGCTCGGGTTGAAGGTCACTGTCGATAGCTGAAGCCACTTCGCGAAGAGCGCGCCACCTGCCAAGGCCGAGGTGGTTGGGTTTGAAATGACTGTGCCATTTGAAGTGTTGGACCAGCCTGTGAATCTGTAACCGCTCCGCACTGGTGCGCTAGGAAGCGTGAATGTGGTTAGCGGGCTGTTTCTGATTGCACGCGCTCCCAAGTAGCGGAAATTTGAACCCGGGGCAAAAGTCATGCTCGTTAGCAGAGTGTTGCCCGAGAACGCATCTTCTCCAATGTTTTGGACGCTGGCAGGTATCTCAATGGAACGAAGTCTTGCGCCGGAAAATACGTTGTTTGAGATCTCTACCAGGGCCGAATTCGATGCAAAGGTGACCTGCTCCAAAAGCGAAGTGTTTAGTGCATAGCCTTCAATAAGGGTCACGCTCGCTGGGATTTGAATTCTCAGTAGTCCAGAAGACTGGAAGGCCGCGCTAGGGATTCGGGTGAGGGTTGAGTTTGCGGAGAAGGTAACCTCAGTAAGTCGGCTCGAGCCTGCAAAAGTATATCCACCGATGGTCGCAATTGTAGCCGGAACGTTGAGTGTTTGAAGCTGGCTGTTTGCAAAAGAACTGCCGCTCAATGCAGTCACGGTATTCGGAATCTCGTAAGTCGCGTCCGTGAGCCAAGGGGCATAAGCGATCAAAGTCGTTCTGGTTTTGTTGAACAGCACACCGTTTTGAGCGGAGTAACTTGGGTTGCTGTCCGCAATGGTTATGCGCACGTTGCTTCCAAAAATCCCGCTCCCGATGCTGGTCACCGACGCAGGTAGGTCGATAGTTGATTGGGGTAAGCCTGCAAAGACATTGTTACCAATTGAGGTGAGCTGAGAACCTGCCCCGAATGTCACAGAAGCCAAAGTGGTGTTGTCCTTGAAGGACTCGTTTCCTAACGACACCAAAGAGTCTGGAAAGCTAACCGACGTTAGGCGGGTGCCGCTGAAGGCTGATACCCCGATGGTCTGAAGTTGAGATCCAGCTTCAAAAGTTAGCGAAGTAAGCGCCCTGGTGCCGGCGAAGGCAGCGTCACCAATGGCAGTGACTCTCGCTGGCACCTCAAGTGCTGCCACTTTGGTGTTCGAAAAGGCATATTCCGGGATTCTGGTGAGGTTGGAGTTGGGGGCAACCGTAAAGGTTGCCAAATTACTGCTGTTAGCGAATGCAAAGCCTGCGATTGTGGTGACGCTGGCCGGGACGTCGACGCGCAATAGGTTGGGGTTGTTCTGAAAGAGGTCGATCCTTTGCACACCCTCTGGAATCACAGCGGTGCCCGAACATGTACTTGCGGTCTTGGCGACCAACTGCCCACTTACTTCAGAAACAGTAAAGGTGCCGCTCACCGAGCAGTTCACTAAGACATCTGCTGCTTTGGCCTCTGTCGGTCCAAGGTTGAATGCCAAGAGGGCCGACATAGCCATGATGGCAGCTAGTTTTTGCATGACGGTAGCCCTCATTTGTTGGTCGACTGAGATGCTTCGCATTGGTGCTCCTTAGAGGTTTCTACAGATGTGGCCGAACCCGCATTGCTGCATTTGAAATACAGGGATTAGGCCAGGCTTGTAGGGTAGGTATTGCCAGATGAATCCTCGGAAAAACGGAACCGCGACTCTGTTTAAAGGAACATTTGTGACAAGCCATTAGTCCAGACATGGGTAGCCGTGGGAACATTGGCCATGCGACCAATCCGTGTCATGTACGTCGAGAATGACTCTGCACTTAGGCGAATCCTTGGAGAAATGCTCGCCCAATCCCCGAGACTCGAGCTCGTAAGCTCCTGCGCAAATGCAGACGAAGCCCTCGACAGAACAACGGTGCGCGGTGCAGATGTTGCCCTCGTTGACTTTTCCCTGGATCAGAACGGGCTAAACGGCATCGAACTTGGGATTGCACTTCGCAACATTAACGAGCACATTGGTGTCGTTGTTTATTCTCAATACTCGGTTTCACAAATGGTTAGTCGCGTACCCAAGGCGATGCGCCACGGCTGGTCATTCTTTGATAAGTCCGCGGAAATGTCGATAGACGATTACGTGGACATCCTTCGCTCCACCGCCTCCGGAAATGGAAACTGGGAGTCGGTTTCTTTGGGCGAAGTGACCAAAGTCGAAGCTCAGTCATCAATTTACTTTCAACTCTCCCCCCAGCAGCGTTCGATCATGTCATTGAGCGCGCAAGGCAAAAGCGCTAAGGAAATAGCATCGCAATTAGGACTCAGCTACTCCTACGTTCGAAAAGAGCTCTCGCGGTCCTATGCGGTTTTGCTACCTGATGCCGCACCAAGCGATGATCTAAAAACGACAGCAGTCCTCAAATACATGGAACTAATGAGGCTGGCCTGATGCTCAAAAGATTGAGCGGCTATTTGGCTTGGATAGGGCCGTACCCATACAACCCCGGCCTAATCTTCATTTTCTTCGCAGCCACTTATTTCACTAGGTTTGTACCCGCTATTGGCCAGCAGACTGCGGGGGCTGAGCGCTGGATTGCCGGACTCATCATTTTGGCTTTGGCTTGTATCCCCGGTTTACTCTTCGCCATACTCGCCATTTTTTTCCAAAAGTACCGACCGTGGCCTTCAAACTTGTTCACGTACGTGGTCGAGGTGGCGTTTGGTCAAGCACTTTTACTGCTGATTTTCCCGCTAATCACGCTTGTTCTTCGTGAACGATTAGGTCTGGAATTCAACGCACCAATATCCTTGACTCCTTCGCTGTTTATAGCTTCGCTGCTTTTGGTCTTGGGGATATTGGCGGTCATGCACATCGGAGAGCGATCCATTAGAAATCGCCTCGCGGCGGCTGACAGGCTGGTTGCCAAATTGGAGCTAGACCGTGAAGGCTTGGTAAAGGCCGATATCGAACTGCGTGATCAAACCTCAAGATTCCTACACGACCGAGTCCAGTCGGACTTGATGGTGGCCGCCATGAAACTAAAGAGGGTCGCCGGCAAGTCGACTCCCGAGATAAACGATGTGATCGACATGGTGATTTCGAAGTTGGAGCAGACGCGCACCGCTGAGCTTCGGGACCTAGTGCAGGTCCTTGCCCCTCACTTCGAAGCCAACGGATTCCGAGAGTCAGTTCGAGTTCTAGCTGCCCCGTATAGCGAGACCATGGAGATTTCGATCAGCGTGGATGACGCTTCGGAGTCGCTAACCCATGATGTGCTGTTGGGTGCCTTCAGGATTATCGAGCAGTCGCTACTCAACTCGCTGGTTCACGGGCAGGCCAAGCACGTAAAGGTTTCTTTGACCACTGACGCATCAGGGCGCAGTCAACTTGAAATTTCCGATGATGGCGCTGGCGCTATTCCCGGTCCGACTTCAACCGGTGTTGGAACGGCGGTGATTGACTCCTGGTTGAGCATTCTCAAAGGTGTAAAAACCATCGAAACGGCTCAGGGTCATGGCTACCGACTAACTATCAGTTTTACCGCTTAGCCCTCGGCATCGAGAACCAAAGTGCAATGACACAGAGTGGGAAAAGGACATAACTTCCGATTTCACCTGGAGGCGCTGATGCGATCTCAACTGGCTTTAGTAGCCCAACCAGAATTCGACCGCCCCAATCCAAGGTCTGGAATAGCAGAGCCAGTGGCACCAGGTGGCGCTGCTTGAAAATGATTACCCACATCAGCCCAGCTAGCAACAGTTGGGAGAAACCCCACTGCCCGAACATGGCGATGATGTTGTTACCGCCCTCTACCTCAACATCCATCCCGGCAATGCTCTGAGCGCCTCCATCCGGAAGGAAAATGTGAGCCAAGCTTCGACCGGTAGCCACAGCCGTTAGCACGACCAGGAATAGAAAAGAGAGGCGACTGCCGCGATACTCATTTACGTCTGAGCGACGATTGAAAATTTTCATTTCGTCAATCTAAAGGGTTTTTCTATTTAAAACCAGCGGTTATCCGTATGTCTTGAAATTTAATTCTAAAAGTTAGAGGTTAAAGCAAAAACCCACCCGTGGAGGGGTGGGTTTTCGTGGCTAGTGAGGGATTCGAACCCCCGAAGGCTGAGCCAGCTGATTTACAGTCAGTTCCCTTTGGCCACTTGGGTAACTAGCCAGAAGCGTTTTTTATGACGCGATGCAAAAGAATAGCTCATTTTCGCTGCTCTAACTAGCGGCAAAGATTGTAAAGCTTTACAGTTTTTACTTATGGTCGGAATTATCGAGGTTGCAGAGCGCGCAGGTGTCTCAACTGCCACCGTTTCTAGAGCGCTAAATGGCAAGAGTCACGTGTCTGCAAGAGCACGCGAAAAGGTGCTAAAAGCCGCGCAGGAACTGGGCTATGTGGCATCCTCCTCCGCCTACACTTTGGCCACCGGACGCTCTAAGAACATTGGCGTTGTAATGCCATACATTGACCGCTGGTTTTTCTCCGCGGTATTGGATGGAGCGGTAAACGCACTGGTAAACCGCGGTTACGATGTAACGCTTTACAGTCTTTCTGGTGGACCTGCCTCCCGTAAGCGAGTCTTCGAAGATCTAGTGCTGCGTAAGCGCGTAGATGGTGTTCTTACCGTTGCAGTGAAGCTTTCTGAATCTGAGCTAAAGAGATTGAGTGAGTTGCAAAAGCCGATCGTTGGTATTGGTGGGCCGATTCCTGGAGCACGCTCAATCTCTATTGACGATGAGGGCGCAGGACGCCTTGCAACTCAGCACCTAATATCGCTGGGACACCGCAAGGTAGGAATGATCTCCGGAACTCCTGCCACCGAGATGGACTTTCACCAGCCTTACCTTCGTCGCACCGGCTACCAAGAAGCACTGCTGGATGCAAACCTGGACTTTGACCCGAAGTGGGTGGCTGAGGCTGACTTCACAGTTAGCGGCGGCTATGTGGCAGCAAAGCAAATGCTCGGTGACCCAAGAAATGCCCCGACTGCCATTTACTGTGCATCTGACGAGATGGGCTTTGGTGCAATCCAGGCAGCCCGCGACCTAGGTCTTCGTGTTCCACAGGACATCAGCGTTATTGCGATGGATGGCCACCCAATGGGCGAGTTCTATGGGCTTTCGACCATCGACCAGCAAACCAACGCCCAGGGGGCTAGAGGTGCCGACATGTTGGTCGACATTCTGGAGGCTGGCGACGACAAGCTTTTGAATAATGTTGAGCAGCTCACGACCTGGCCTATTGATTTGGTGGTGCGTTCTTCAACGGCGAGACAAGCCACTAGCTAGAATTTGCCTCATGGCTGATTCCTCATTTGACGTAGTTTCTAAAGTTGACCACCAAGAGGCGGACAACGCCCTAAACCAAGCTGCCAAAGAAGTCGAGCAGCGCTACGACTTCAAGGGCACCGACGCATCCATTGACTGGAGCGGCGAAAAGGTAATGATCAAGGCCAACTCGCAAGACCGCGCTCTCGCGGTTTTGGATGTATTTGAGACCAAGCTGATCAAGCGCGGCATCTCGCTGAAGTCTTTAGATTCCGGGGAGCCTTACCCATCGGGTAAGGAGTTCCGCATCGAGTGCAGCCTCAAGAACGGCATCGACCAAGAGAACGCCAAGAAGATTTCCAAGATCATTCGCGATCAGGGACCTAAGAGCGTGAAGGCTCAGATTCAGGGTGACGAACTTCGCGTTAGCTCTAAGTCACGCGATGACCTGCAGGACACCATGGCACTGCTTCGTGGCTCAGACCTTGAGGTTGACGTTCAGTTCACTAACTTCCGTTAGCCAAGTGCGATAAAGCCGGTTCCATTACCGGTAACCGAGAACAATCTGGCATCTGCCATAAATGCCGCTTTGCCGCGGCCGATTGTCAGCGTCTCATCTTTGCTGGTTGAGATAGTTAGCTCACCCTGGGTGCAGACCACAATGCCGGTGTTTGGAAGTTCCATATCCATCAACATCACGCTGGCACTAGGTTCGACTCGATAGACCTTGAAGTCCTGCGCCGTAGTCGGATACTCCCAAATACCTTGGCTTAGTTTCTTCACCGCAATCTTTGGCTCGGCAAGTTCTGTGTAGTCCAGAACCCTAAGCAGCTCGCGAACATCGACGGTCTTGGAGGTTAGTCCCCCGCGCAGCACGTTGTCACTGCTGGCCATAACCTCAACGCCTAGGCCCTCAAGATAGGCGTGGATGTTGCCGGCTGGAAGATACAAACCTTCACCAGGCGAAAGCGTGACTAGGTTCATGAATACCGAAACCAAGATGCCTAAGTCCTGACCGTAGAGCTGGAACAACTGCTCAATTAGGCGATCGCGCTTGCGACCAAGCACTGCTGCATGGGCAACCAAAGTGAGGATTAGTTCCGGGTCAGATTCATAAACCCACTGCATTGCTGACTGATAGCCACCAAGAGCAAAGACCTCGGCCAGTGGCGTAAAGCTTGCGTTGGCCTTCGAGAGTTCATCAAGGTCAAGCTGCAACTCAGTAGCTGGTCTAAAGCCGCAAAGTGCTCGGAAGTCGGTAACAGCAACAATCAGCTCAGGCTTGTGATTGGCGTCTGAGTAGGAAGGGTGGTGGTTTAGAAACTGTCGTTCCGCAAGCTCTTTCGTTGGATGCGCCTGAATCGAAAGTGGGTTAGCCGCCGCCAGAAACTTCACTAGATAACCAAGTTGCCCGTGGCGATCTGCGAGAGTTCCACCGGCTGAATCGAGAACCTTCGCAGGTGCAGTTGGATGCGTCCCAAACCACTGCTCTGCGATTGGATAATCTGGCTCCTCTATGCCAAGTAGGTCAGAAAGCAGCGGGCTTGAACCCCAGGCATAGTTCATTGGGTTATTGCCAATTGCATAAAGCGTCATCGATTACCTGCGCTCTTCCTCGATGACGATAATCGGCATCGGTGAGGTTGGTGGGGCAACCGAATCAAGATCGGCCTGCTTTGCCTTCTGCGCAAACTGGTGAGCAATCAAGCCGGAAATGATCGCAAGAGTAACCGGGAAGAAGAACGCTAGGGATAAGCCAACACCCTCCGCCAAAGCACCCATCAAAGTCTTTGACATAACCTGCAGCGTCGAGCTCATCAGCGACAGCCTTGATACCGCCCAGGCAGTTGATACTCCTGGGATATGACCTGCGGCAGACATAAAGGTCGGTGCGCCTGGAGACAGTCCAAGGCCAGCAATTAGCCAAAGCACCATCGTCACACCGAGCGCCAAACTGCTGGAGTTGTTGGCCAATATCGGAGCAAAGATTGCCGCAAGCGCCAATACTCCTGCCGCCAAAAAGGCACCCCTGGATGCAATCAGGTTCGGGTGATATTTCTCAGCCAACCTAGACATAGACAAGCGTCCAATTATCATGCCGACCATAAAGGCCGCAAACGGTAGCGATCGGAGCGCTAGCTCAACATTCAAGATATCCCGAGCAAAAACAGCCGCCCAGTCGATGACCGCAACCTCAGGGAAAACGATGCCGATCATTCCAAATGCCAGCAAGACCAACTGGGCTGGAACTTGGAAGAACTTACGTTTCACAACTCCGGCACGCTCTTCAAGGTGGCCGTCCTCGGTTGGGGAAAGCAGCCAGCGCATCGCGAACTCAAAGACAATCACGTTCAAAATGGCAACGATGATCAAGAACTGTTCTAGTTCCAAAAACAGCGTCGAAAGACCACCGGTCATCGCAGCTGCAACAGCACCTAGGCTCCATCCCGCGTGGAAGCGACCAATGACATTCTTCTTGATCTGCTTTTGCAGCAGCACCGAGTGCGAGTTCACCGAGACGCCGAGAATAGACATGAAGAAGTTGAAGCCCATGTTTAGGAAGAACCAGATAATTGGGTTGGACGTCAGCCCCAGTAGCACTAAAAAGACCGCACCGAAGTAGTTGCCGAAGCGAATCAAGGTCCTCGGGCCAAAACGCATAATCAGGCGTGAGACAAAGAACAACGGAGTAATCGAACCCACCACGCCAAATCCGATGATGGTTCCCCAGGTTGCGAAAGAGACGCCTAGGCGATCGATGAATTCCGGAACCCAAGCCACCGAGCTAAGTGCAATGTGGCCGGTGAAGGTAAAGGTGATAAGCATCGCAATTTGTGCCTTGCGAAGACGCTTACCGGAAAGCTTTTCCAACTACTTGGAGCCTTCAATAATCGAGGAGATCTCCTCGCGATCAAACAGCTTCTTACGCTCGCGACCATCCAGGGCACCAAGAGCAAGCTCTTTGGCATCCAAAGTTAGCCAGTCTTTCCACTCCAAATACTTCACGCCTCGAGAATCCAAGGTTGCAAGAATCTCGGTCTCGGCAGGCTTACCCGGCTCCCACCACATTGCTCTATCTGCAATGACGTGCGAGATGGTCTCAATGGCGTCCGCCTTGGTGTGGCCAATAAGGCCAATAGGTCCGCGCTTGATCCAACCGGTGCAGTAAACACCTGGAATCTGCTGGCCTTGACCGTCTAGCACTCGACCCTCGTTGTTTTGAATCAAGCCGTGCTTGGAGTCAAAAGGAATCTCATCAACCGGTGAACCAAAGTATCCAACGGCACGGTAAACCGCCTGGATCGGGAAGGTCTCAAACTCATCGATCGGGGTTACGTTTCCGGTGCCATCTAACTTGGTGCGCTGAACCTTCAGGCCAACAACCTTGCCGTCCTCACCAAGAACCTCAACTGGAGCGGAGAAGAAGTGCAGGTGCAGTCTGCGATCCTCGTGAGCCTGTGGGTTCTCTCGCAAATCCTCGAGGGTCTTCACCATCACGCGAACCTGGTTGTTGCTATCGATAGCAGCTTGAGAACCGTCGTCGTATTGGAAGTCCTCGTCGTAAACGATCGACTGCACACCTTCAACGTGAAGTGCCTCGCGAAGCTCCAGTGGGCTGAACTTCACCTGAGCTGGTCCGCGTCTTCCAAATACGTGAACATCGGTCACCGGAGATGCCTTTAGGCCCTCGTAAACGTGATCTGGAATGTCGGTGGAAAGTAGGTCATCCGGACGCTTGATTAGCATTCGAGCAACATCCAAAGCGACGTTACCGTTTCCAATTACCGCAATCTGCTTGGCATCTAGCGGCCAAGTACGTGGGAAGTCGGGGTGTGCGTCATACCAGTTCACAAAATCAGCAGCACCGTAGGAACCATCAAGTTCAACACCCGGGATTTTTAGGTCAGCATCTTGAATAGCGCCAGTTGCAAAGATCACAGCGTTGTAGTGCTGCTTAAGGTCATCGAGGGTGATGTCGGTCCCGTACTTCACGTTTCCGAAGAAGCGAATGTCGCCTCGGTCTAATACCTCGTAGAGCGCGCGAATGATGCCCTTGATTCTTGGGTGGTCAGGAGCAACTCCGTAGCGCACCAAACCGTAGGGTGCTGGCAGTAGATCAAATAGGTCGATCGAAACCTCAAAGTCACGCTCTGCCTTGAGGATTAGGTCCGATGCGTAAATGCCGGCTGGTCCCGCCCCGATTACTGCCAAACGTAGTTTTGCCAATTACTTTCCTCTAACCTTGCCGATCAACAACTGCGTCGGCGAATGCGATCAATGCCGACTTCACGCTCGAAGCTGGAAGTGAATCTAAGGCAGCCTTGGCCCGATCCGCCCAGCCATTGGTAATACTTAGTGACTCAGCCATTACCTTGTGAGAGCGCAATTTACTCAACACGTCTTTGAGGTCCGCTTCTTCCAAGCCACCCGAAATTTTTGCCAAGAGCGCTTGGGAATCCGCATCGTGGTGATTAGCCAAAAGCAATACCGGAAGGGTTGGAACCCCTGCCAAGAGGTCAGTTCCAGCAACCTTGCCGGACTGGTCCTTGGTGCTTTGGATATCGATGATGTCGTCAATCAGCTGGAAGGCAACTCCGATGCTTTCGCCAAACTGCTTCAGCGGCTCTTGGTATTCACCAGGAGCTCCGGAGACCAAAGCACCGATTTGTGCTGAGAGTGCAATTAGCGAACCGGTCTTATCACGCAGTACCTCGTAGTAGTGCTCGAGGATGTCTTGGCCATCCTGCGGTCCAATGGTCTCGTGCAGCTGACCAAGCACCAATTGCTCAAAGACCTTGGCCTGAAGCTTTAGAGACTCATCTCCCAAACCGGAGACGATGTTAGAAGCCCTGGCGAACAGCAGGTCGCCGGTGAGGATGGCAACGTTGTTGCCCCAAACCATGTGAGCGGTGTCAACACCCCTGCGCTTTGAGGCCTGGTCCATCACGTCATCGTGGTACAAAGTTGCCAGGTGAGTGATCTCCATCACAACGGCAGCATCTAGCACCTGCTCCTCCTTGGAGTTACCAAGGTGAGAAGTCAAAAGCGTAAGCACTGGGCGTAGTCGCTTGCCGCCGGCTGCCGCCAGGTGACTGGACATGTCGTTGACCAGTGACTCAGTGTGCGAGGTTGCCTCTGCAATGCGCTTCTCAACGATTGCCATACGAGTCTCGAGGTCTGCAATCAATGCCTTGTCGGAAACCAGTCTGAGCTGGCTAGGAAGTGAGATCTTCATCGCTTCACCGCCTTGTGAATAGCGACAATGCCGAGCGAGAGGTTCTGGTAACCAACCTCACTGAAGCCAACATTTGCAATGTCCTGAGCCAACTCCTTCTGCTTAGGCCATGCCTGGATGGAGTCGGATAGGTAGTCGTAAGCCTCTGGGCTCTTAGAGAAAAGACCCGAGATCTTTGGCAAGAAGTTCTTTAGGTAAAAGCGGTACAGAGCGCCAAATGGGCCTGGAACGTGAGAGAACTCGCAGATAACCAAACGTCCGCCCGGCTTTAGCACTCTTAGGAATTCGCCCAAAGCCACCTTGTGGTCCTGGACATTGCGCAATCCAAAGCTCATGGTTACGACATCAAACTCGGCGTCTTGGAAAGGAAGCTTCATGGCGTCTGCAAAAACAAACTCCAGCTTTGGATACTTCTTTTTGCCAACCTCGAGCATGCCTTTTGAGAAATCAGCTGCTACAACGCGAACGCCGTCGGATAGAAATGCCATTGAGCTGGTGCCGGTGCCGGCTGCGATATCCAGAACCTGTTCGCCAGATTTGGCGTTTACCGCCTTGGCAACCTTGCCGCGCCAAAGGCGGGATTGCCCGAAGGAAAGTAGGTCATTGGTTTTGTCGTAAGAATCTGCGACTGAATCAAACATCGCCGATACGGCTTGCGGTTGTTTGGAAAGATCAGCCTTGCTCACCCGTAGAGTCTAATCTTTATCCTCGCGCTTGGAACCCCGAGCGAAGGTGTAAATCACTAAGCCGATCGATCCAACTCCCAATGCCAACACCAAAGGTGTGGTTGCCAACACAAATGTGTCCGCTGGAGTTTGCCTCGTGATCACAATTTCGGAGACGTTGATCGGCTCAGACTTTGGTGCGCTGCCCTCCGGGCTATGAACCTGGGGGCCAATTACTTGCTCCTGAGACTCTGACTCATCGCCGTATTCATCGGCAAAGGCGGCTAGTGGAGACAGGATCATCGGGAGTGCGAGGAATACCGCGACAGCTTTTCGCATTGGACTCCTCACCTAGACTTAATCTCAAGAATAGATAGTGCTCGTGTTCTACCCCAGCTTTCGCTGATGCTCACAGCCAACTCTTAGCAAAGGACCACAATGCCGCTCAAGGTGACGTCACGTCTAATTGAGCTGGCCAGCATCCCAACGGGTGACTTCCTTTTTGCCAGAAGCAACCAAACTTTGGTGGGTCAGGGAACTGCCCTAAGGCTTTCAGCCATCGGCCCAGAGCGCATTTCTACCCTGGCCGCAAAGTGGCGCGAGGTGTGTGCCGAAGCAGAAATCCAAGACAACGTGAAACTCCCAGGTAGCTCGCTGGTGGCATTTAGCTCAATCAGCTTTTCGGAGAACTCTAAAACCGAGAGCGTTTTGATTGTCCCACGAAGGCTTTACGTAATTCGCCCAGAAGCCAGCTTTGTCATCGAAGTCGAGGGTGAAGATGTGCCCCCGGCCAAGACCTCAGCCCCAACTCAGTTCCACACTGGTCGACTAAGCGCCACAGGGTTTGAGGCAGCGGTTACTGAGGCAATTGCCAAAATCCAGCAGAGCGATCTGAAGAAGGTAGTGCTCTCCCGAGACCTGGAGATGGTTTTAGATTCACAGCCTGATTTGACCACCCCACTTGCGAGGCTGCGCTCTCGCTACCCAGATTGCTGGACCTACAAGGTTGAGGGCGTCTTTGGCGCATCACCTGAGCTACTGCTTCGTGCAGAGCGCGGTGAGGTTTCGGCACGAGTGCTGGCAGGTACCGCAGGACGCGGAACCGACCCGGATGTCGATCGTGCGATTGCTGATGGCCTCTCGCACTCGATCAAGAACAATCACGAGCACAGCTATGCCGTGCAGTCGATGGTCTCGGAACTAGAACCATTTTGCGACTGGGTTGAGGCCGATGCTCAGCCGTTCTCGCTAGCCCTTCCGGATCTTTGGCACCTCGCAACCGATGTTCGAGGAAAACTCAAGCCTGCAACCAGCCTGCTAGATGTAATCGCAAGACTGCACCCGACCGCAGCGGTTGCCGGCACTCCCCGTGAACTTGCGATCTCCGTAATCGAAGAATTAGAACCCTATGACCGCGGTGGCTATGCGGGACCGGTGGGCTGGGTTTCAGCGGATGGTTCAGGGGAACTTGCCATCGCATTACGCGGCGGAATCATTGAGACTTCTGAGGACAAGGTAGTTGTGAGAGCAATTGCCGGCTGCGGAATTGTTGCCGAGTCTGACCCTCAAGCCGAGCTTGCGGAAACCGAGTTGAAGTTCCGCGCAGTTCGCTACGCCTTCGAAAACTAAAGCTGGTAGTCGATCAGCAGCAGCCCTGAGCGCTGCATCACTTCACTGAGCTCCTCGATAGAGCTCACTGCAAAATACCCCCAGCCATAAGCTGCTGCCAAACCCTTGAGGTCCACATTCTGCGGGGTTAGGAAGAGCCTCTCCAAAGTGCTCTCTGGCAACAGCTGAGCTACTTCAAGTTTCTTGAAAATCTCACCACCGTGATCATTGCCAACAATCACCTGAATATCCAAACCGCTAATACCAGAGACGTTTAGCCCACTGGCATCGTGTAGCAGCGTGAGATCGCCCAGTAGCACTCTGGTCTTCTCGCCGTTTTGAGCAAGTCCAATTGCTGTCGAAACTGTGCCGTCGATACCGGCTAGCCCGCGATTGGCAAATACCGAGAGCTCTTTGGCTGGTAACACTCGGTCAGCCTCACGAATAATCTGCGATGCTCCAAAAAGTAGCTGCTGGTTTGGCTCTGTTGCATCCCAAACCGCCTTAGCAAGTTCCCCTCGCTTTGAAACAAAAACGTCTTGCCTCTGCCAAGCATCGACCCAAGATTGCTCAGCACTTCCAAGTGGGATTAGCTCATCGGCATAGCCCAATGCATTTCCACTTGGGTCGAAGTGACCGTGGGTTTTACTCACAGCCACCCAGACCTTGGAGTTAGCAATCAGGCGTTGGATTGGCCTTGAAAGCGTTGGCTTTCCAAATACAAACACCTGATCAACCGTTTGCCCAAGTTCACCATTTAGTGCGCCGATGTAGTCGATAACGGCTCGCTCTGAGTAGCGAGCGCCGGAGGTCGGCTCTGCCAAAAGTGGCAGGTTTGCTGCGGTTGCGAACGCGACGGCTTTAGGTCCTGCCCCAGCACCTGCAACCACGACCGCTCGGTTTGAGACAACCACCTCAAGGGCTGAGGTTTCTGAAGTTAGTGGATGTAGTGAGATCTCCCCCACTGCGATTTCGCCAGCGTTCGGAGTCAGGTCACTTAGCGGCTCTTGGAATTGCAGGTTTAGTTGAACTGGACCCGGATTCTCTCCGGTAGCAAGCTCAATGGCTTCAATAGCCAATGCCCTTGGATCAAACTCTTCAAGTTCTGGAACGCTCACATCGATGCACCGAATAACCGCATCGGAGAAGATGCCGACCTGGTTGGTGGTCTGGTTAGCTCCCTTGCCACGCAAACGAGCTGGTCGGTCTGCTGTAAGCAAAATCATCGGCACGCCGCTGTGGTGAGCCTCAAGCACTGCTGGGTGCAGATTCGCAACCGCCGTGCCACTGGTGGTGATCACAACCGAAGGCTGACCGGTTGCCATGGCCCGACCCAGAGCAACAAAACCCATCGATCTCTCATCAAGGCGAATGGTTAGGTCGGCAAGATTCTTTGCTGCCAGTTGATCAGCAGCTATTGCCAGGGCCTGTGATCTTGCTCCCGGAGCGAGGTAGAGGTGCTTTGCACCAGATGCGACCAGAGTCGCCAATAGCTCAGCTGCGAATGATTGGGAGCTTGGGTTTGTCACTTCTGGTCGTCTTCGTCTTTCTTTAGCTTGCGCTGCAGATCGCGAAGGAAGTTTGGATCATCGTCAGGTGCGACGAAACGCTTGTTCTTTTGACCGCCCTGAGGCCCTTTACCCAAAGGCCTTCCAACCATTAGGTACAAAAGACCGCCGAAGAATGGCACCGCAACACACAAAAGCACCCACACCCACTTAGGCAAAAGCCTAACTTCGCTCTTGTTTGCCGCTGCGGCAAAGACGGTGGTGAAAACCGTAAAGATCACCAAAAAGGCGATCGAGGCAACTGCCAGTCTTGTCATACCATCAACCCTAATTCAGACTCGCTTAGACTTGTAACCGTGAAGAACCCTTGGCTTGCCTACACCCTGCTCCGATTGGGCATGTTCTTCGGCATTTTCGCTGTGTTCATGCTCTTGGAATTTGGCGCGCTGGCTTCGACAGTTTTTGCAGCAGCTATTTCCTTCGCGCTCTCACTTATGTTTTTAGATAAACAGCGCGATGCCCTAAGTGCCTCGGTTGCAAAGAAGCTCTCGCGTGATGCGAGCGGCAGCTACCAGGACGACGAGAGTGATCTCGAGAATGAAGTTCTGGACTCAGAGCGAAACAACAAAAAGCCCGAGGCCGACAAGTAGCCCAAAACCTAGCCCCGCGAAGCTAGTTAGCTTCAGCGCAGAAATGTAATCCTTCGCATTCTTACCCTTGACTCCCGCCAAAAAGGCCGGGAACACCAGCATCAGGTTGGCAAGGCCAATAATCGTTGCCGGGTAGATGGCGGCCAAAAACAGATTGAAAATCACCGGCAAAACCAAAAGCGCCCCAAAGAGCACCTTTGATGCGCGAACTCCGATGCGAACCGAGAGGGTGTTCTTCCCACTCTGGCGATCGGTCTCCACGTCGCGAATGTTGTTCACCAGCAAGACAGCCGTGGCATAGAAACCGAAGTTAATACCGAGCAAAATCGCCATCGGGTCCACTTCAAGGATTTGAATGTAGGCGGTGCCAACCGTGGCAATCAGGCCAAAGAAAACAAAGACCGCAATTTCGCCAAGACCGGCATAGCCATAGGGCGACTTGCCTCCGGTGTAATACCAGGCGGCAACAATGCAAATAAGTCCGACTGCAATTAGCCACCACTGCCCGGTTAGCAAAACAATGGCAAGACCAGCAAGAGCAGCCAAACCGAAGGTGAGCGCCGCGGCAAATTTCACAACTTGTGGCCGAACCAATCCGGAACCGGTTAGGCGAAGTGGTCCAACTCGATTGGCGTCTGTGCCACGAATACCGTCCGAGTAGTCATTCGCGTAGTTCACGCCAATCTGCAATAGCAGAGCAACTAGCAGTGCCAAAATGGCAAGTAACGGATCAAAACGATCAACCAGGTCTGCACTTGCAGAACCGAGCACGATTGGTGCTACGGCAAGTGGCAGGGTTCTAACCCTTGCTCCAGTGATCCAGTTTTTAATCGACATAACCCACAAATGCTATTCGCTCAAGAGCTTTGCAATTGCCACAAGGTCGGCTTTGCCACTTACCAGCCTTGGAAGCTCAGGAACCAATAGCACTCGATGTGGCTTGGCAGCTACTGAGAGCTCCTCCAAGACAGCGAAGTCAACCTCTGGCTCGCCAACATAGACCAGACCGACAGACTCTCCCCAGCTGGTTGCAATAGCTGCTGCTGCAACCTCTTTGACTCCAGCAATCTCCGAAGCCCTTGCCTCGATGGCCTCAAGCGCTACCTTGTGACCTCCGGAGATGATTACGCGGTCCGCACGGCCAGTGACATAGAGCTTGCCGTCATGCATCTCACCTAGGTCGCTGGTTAGAAACTCTTCTGGCAAGCCATTGGCCAAGACCGCACCTGAGATGGCAATCCGTCCGTCGCGAATGTTTACCGATACTCCAGATAGTGGAACGGAGTCATACGCGCAGCCGCCCGAGGTTTCACTCATGCCATAAGAAATGACGATGTTCACGCCTAACGCTCGCAGCTGCTCGACGACTGACTGATCTGGCATTTGTCCGCCGACCAAAATCGCATCAAAGCGACGAAGTAGCGAGAGCGAATAGGAGTCGGTTTTCACTGCATCGAGCAGTCTTGCAAGCTGAGCCGGAACCAAAGAGGTAAAGCGCTTGGCCTCGGTCATCAAAGATGCCGCCCTAAAAAACGCATCAGCAGTAAATGGCAATTGGGTGTTCATGATTACCGGTTGGGTGTCTGCAATAACCGATCGAATAAGCACGTTTATGCCAGCGATGAACTTGGTTGGTAGGGCCAATAGCCACTGTCCCTGGCCGCCGAGTCTCTCCGCAGAGGCTTGAGCGGAGGCCCGAAGAGCCCTCTCAGAGAGTTCGATGCGCTTAGGGGTTCCGGTGGAACCTGAGCTCTCGACAATTAGTGCAACATCGCTTGGGACTTCGTTTGGTAATCCGTTTACCTCGGGCATTAGCCCGTTTAGTTCAGGCTCGGTTATGAAGAGTGCGATCTTGCCATCAAGCATTTCGATGCAGCTAGATAGCGCGCGAAAGGTGTCATTGGCAGGTATCAGGCGAAGCGGTTTCATTAGAAGTGCCAGGGGGTGTCAGACCAGTCTGGCTTTCGCTTTTCCAAGAATGCGTTCTTACCCTCGGCAGCCTCTTTGGTGCCGTAGGCCAAGCGAGTTGCTTCGCCTGCAAACAGCTGCTGTCCAACCAAGCCGTCGTCAACCGCGTTGAAGGCATACTTCAGCATTCGAATAGCGGTTGGGGACTTAGCCAAAATGTCTTCGGCCCACTCGAGCGCAGTGCTCTCCAACTTGTCGTGGTCGGCAACCGCGTTCACAACGCCCATCTCATAAGCACGCTGAGCGTCGTATTCGCGACCTAGGAAAAAGATCTCGCGTGCAAACTTTTGTCCAGTTTGTCGAGCCAGGTAAGCGCTGCCGTAACCGGCGTCAAAGGAACCAACATCGGCATCTGTCTGCTTGAAGCGAGCGTGCTGACGGGATGCAATCGAGAGATCGCAAACCACGTTCAACGAGTGGCCGCCGCCTGCGGCCCAACCAGAAACTAGGGCGATAACTACCTTTGGCATAAAACGAATTAGGCGCTGTACCTCAAGGATGTGCAATCGACCGGCAGTTCCAGGTCCGTACTCATAACCGCTGTCGCCTCGAACTCTTTGGTCGCCACCGGAGCAAAACGACCAGACACCATCCTTTGGAGAAGGTCCATTGCCAGTCAGGAGTACAACGCCAACATCACTAGAAGCTCTCGCGTGCTCAAGGGTTTGGTAGAGCTCGTCTACGGTTTGTGGTCTAAAAGCATTTCTAACTTCTGGGCGCGAAAAGCCGATTCGAACCACCCCAAGGGTGTTGTGACGGTGGTAGCTGACGTCGGTCAGCTCCTCAAAACCGGCAACGGAATGCCAAAGGTTCTGATCAAAGGTCTCGGAAATCGAATTTGCCATGCAATTAGACTAATCGGGTGTACGGGGAGAAAATAACCCAAATCAGCGTTGTGAGCATCCCAATGCTGACCAAATTCCGCGGCCTAAGCCATCGCGAAGCACTCATTTTCAAGGGCACCAAGCGCTGGGCCGAGTTCTCCCCCTTTATTGAGTACTCAGACCAAGAAGCTAGTAACTGGTTGGCTGCGGCTTTGAGCTTTGCAAACCAGGACCTGCCACAACTTCGCAGAGAGTCAGTTGGTGTGAATGCCACCTTGCCTGCGGTCAGCCCAGATCAGGTAGAAGAAGTACTTAGCAAATTTGGTGAGTTCTCAACCGTAAAGATCAAGATTGCTGAAACTGGGCAAACACTAGTCGATGACATAGCAAGGGTTCTAAAGGTCACCTCCAGTTATCCAAACGTCAGAATCAGACTCGATGCCAACGGCAACTTCTCCCCCGAGCAGGCGCTGGAACTTTTGGCACAAATCCCACTCGAGCGACTCGATTATTTTGAACAGCCCTGCGCCAGCATCGACGAGTTAGTAGAACTTAGAACCACCACCAGACACCTTGATCTCAAGGTACTCATCGCTGCCGATGAATCGATCCGTAAGGCAAGTGATCCGATGGAAGTTGCTCAAAGACAAGCCGCGGATGTTGTGATGTTGAAGGTTCAGCCCTTGGGTGGCATTGCGCGCAGTCTAGAGATAGCAAGGCAAACCGGGCTGCGTGCTGTCGTCAGCTCAGCCCTTGAGACCAGCATTGGGCTCTCTCAAGGCGCATACTTGGCGGCAGCTCTTCCAGAGCTTGATTTTGACTGCGGCCTTGGAACCCTGAGCCTTATGGAGTCAGACATCACCCTCGAGCCGCTAAGTCCAGTTGGGGGAAGAATCACCCCGCGCGAGATTCAGCCGGATGCGGCTCTATTGCAGAAATACCAAGCCAGTCCCGAGCGCACCAAGTGGTGGCTCGACAGGCTTGAGCGCTGCTATGACCTTTTAGAGTCCTGAGTAAACGTGCAGTCCCTTGAAGAACTGGTTCACGATCGTGAAGTTGAAGATGATCGCAAGGAATGCAACTAGACCAAGCCAAGCCGCTCGCTTACCGTTCCAACCCCTGGTTGCCATGGCGTGTAGGTAACCGGCGTAAAGAGTCCAGATGATGAAGGTCCAGACCTCTTTGGTGTCCCAACCCCAGTATCGGTGCCAGGCTCGCTCTGCCCAGATAGCACCGGCAATCAAGGTAAAGCTCCAGAGCACAAAACCAACCACGTTGAAGCGGTATGCCAATCTCTCCAGCTGCTCAAGCGCTGGGAACAGCTCCATCAAGCGCTTTGCGAAGTTACTGGATTTGACCAGGTAGGCAATGTGAAGACCTGCAGCAATTGCAAAGAATGAGGTTGCCAAGATTGCGACCACGACGTGGATTACCAACCAGTAACTCTGTAGAGCTGGCATCAAGGTCTTGACCTCAACATAGAACAGCGAAACCGCAGCAAACAAAGTCACCAGAACGAACCCGGTTACAAAGGTTGCAATAAAGCGAACGTCTTTAATCTTTAGCGAGGTTAGGTAAACCAACAAAATCAATAGCGCAGACGAGATCGAGAACTCGTACATGTTTGCCCATGGCACACGGCCCGCGGCAATGCCTCGCATCACAACGCCAATAGCCAACACCACTGTGCCGACTGCGGTAACGATAAAACCAATGCGCTCAAGGCTTGATGGCTTGGCGCGCTCCTCTGGGGTCTGACCCAAGAGCCTTGAAAGCTGAAGTGAGAACAGCACCAGAGCCAGCGCAATAAACGCCATCGCTGCCGAGACAAACAGCAGCGAAATCTGAGATAGCGGCTCGTTTAGAACAATCGTCATTTACTTCCAACCTTGGATTCAATTGCATTTCGGATTTCGACCAACACTTCTTCAAGTCTTGGATCATCGCTGCGAGCCAGAGCAGCAAGTTCAATTGTCCCATCTTGGTTACGTCTCACCCAAATTCGGCGACGCGGGGTCATGAGCGACAGCCCCATTGAGAAAAGCGCAAGCAGGGCGAAGAGCAATACCCAAATCCCACCTGGGTTATAGGCAACATCCAGAGATGCAAATCGCAACAGTCCATCGAATCTGACCTTGCCCAATTGGTTTGGTAGCTCAACAGTTTGGCCGATGCGAAGCTGGATTGGATCGTTTGGACCGTCTCTGGATGCCACAACTTCTAGGTTCTCTGTGTCCAGCGCAAAGACGTTCTTAGGAACTCCTTCATCAAGCCCCAGGTCACCGGAGTAGACGTTCATGGTCAACAGCGGATCAATTGGGTCGGGATAAATCGAAGTGTATGCACCGGATTCCAACTGCTCAGCAGTTGGGTAGAAAAAGGCGATGATGCCGACCTGCTCTGGAAGTGCATCTGGGACCTTGATGACTCCGAGCGAGGTCATATTCGAATCTTGCGGCAAGAACACACTTGGTCCGGAGAACGCAACGTTCCCCTCGCCGTCAAAGACAGTGAGAACCGGAGCAAACCCGTTACCGGTCAGGTAAATGCTCGCCCCTGGGGCTTCTAGCGGGTAATTGACTCTCACTTCAGAAACTTTGCCTTCAGAGGTAACGCTTGCGATGAAGTCGATTGGTTGACCTAAGTTATTTGGGTTTTGCAGGTCGTAAAGAACCTGGAAATCATCAAGTCGAACGCTGAAAGGCGAGAGCTGGGATTCATCAAAAAACGGACCCGGTGAGAACGAGTCATAACTTGCCAGGTTATTCACGAAGCTATCGCCAACCACCAAAACCCTCTGCCCGCTAAAGCTCAAACCGCCACCAACACCAACCGCGATTAGAACGCCAATCAGCGAGAAGTGGAAGACGAGGTTGCCAGTTTCTTTGATGTAGCCCTTCTCCGCAGAGACAGACTCTTGGTGCATTGCAACCTTGTAGTGCTTTGACTTCAGAACCTCAAGCGCTGCCTCTAGGTAACCAGGCTGATCTTGGGTTTCTTGGTGAACCGGCATGCGCTTTAGGTTCTGTGGCGTCTGGACTGGTTGGGCCTTCAATGCTTCAAAGTGCACCTTGGTTCTTGGAACAACGCAGCCAACAAGTGAAACAAACAAAAGGATGTAGATCGATGAGAACCAGACCGAGGTGTATACATCGAAGAGCTGGAAGTCATCCATCACCTCGGCAATGTCTGGGTTGTTGTCAAAGAAGATGCGAACGCCGTTGGGGTCAGCCGAGCGCTGCGGGTAGACCGAACCAGGGACCGCGGCTATAGCCAGAAGCAAAAGTAGAAAAAGTGCAGTGCGCATCGAGGTGAGCTGACGCCAGAACCACCTTGGCCAAAAGATCAACCTAGAGAATAAGTTCGAAGCCACTTTGCACCCCCTGCATCCAAGTCAGGAACTGGCCCCACAGGCCGGTCATCAGCATTAGGCCGATCAAGATCAATAAGCCGCCGCCAAAGAGGTTGAATGCCCGCAGGTGTTTCTTCACAAATGCCACACTCGACACCGCCCAGCGCATACCAAGCGCGAGCGAGAATGCCACCGCGAACTGGATCCCCGGTTGTTGAAGCAATAGTCAAAACGGCAGCAAGCGTAGGACCAATGCAAGGGGTCCAGCCGACGGCGAAAACTACGCCCAGCAGCGGAGCTCCAGCAAGTCCTACCTTTGGACTAAATGGGATCTTGAAGCTGCGCTGTAGAAAGCCAAATTGCCCGATCATGGCAAGACCAAAAACCACGACCAGTAAACCAAGCACAAATTGAACCCAGAAACTGTTTGCAAAAAACAAAAGTCCGGCTGAACCTGCAAGGACGCCCAGCGATACGAAAACAACTGTGAACCCAAGTACAAACAGCACAGCACCTAGGACCAACTTGGTCTTACTTTGGGCAGCACCCGATACATAACCGAGGTAACCCGGAACCAGTGGCAAAACACAAGGCGATAGGAAAGTTACTAAACCGGCAAGCAGCGCAATCGGCATTGCTGCCAAAAGTGATCCGTTGAGGATTACATCTGCTGGGTTCACTCGGCTACCACGGTCTCAATCAGAGTCTTGAGAATGGATGGATCGATTCGACCCAGAATCCTGGAGGCGACCTTGCCCTGCTTGTCGATTACCAAAGTTGTTGGCACTGCCTGTGGGCTTACAACTCCCTGAAATGCCAATGAGACGGCACCGGATTGGGCGTCAATAATTGAGGGAAAACTGATGTCAAACTTGCGATCAAAGGCCAACGCGGTTTCGGCAGTATCGCGAACATTAACGCCAACAAACTGCACGCCCTGATCCTGGAACTCTTCGTATAGCGCTTGCAATTCAGGAGCTTCTGCCCGGCAAGGGGCACACGCTGAGTACCACCAGTTCATGACTACGACCTTGCCTTCTAGGGCCTTGGAGTCAAGCATCTGCCCAGACTCGGTCTCGCCAGTGAAAGGCAGAAATGTTGGCCTTTGAGTCGAGTCAAACTCGGTTACGGTGCCATCTCCTGCGATGTAGTTCTTGGAATCCCCGGAGCGAAACTGGTCAGCAAGTGGGTCTGAGGTGCAGCCGGCCAGGCTCAGTGCGATAGAACCGACGATAAAGATAACCAGCGCGATGGCGACTGCTCTTTGAGTCTCTTTCTTCACACCGCACCTCCATCCTTCGCTGATTCACTAAGCCTTGCTGCAAGTTCTAAACCAGGTTCGCGGTAGCCAACTTCCACCAACTTGCCATCGACTACCTCGAACGAGGTGATCGAGGAAAGCGAGCACCTGCGGTTTCTAGGGTCGTGCGGCAGAGCCAATCCTTGGCTGGAACGGTAGAGCATCCAGATGGGAAGTTGATGTGAGACCAAGACAACATCGCCCGATTCGACACTGTCCCAAGCCGAAAGTGCTGCATCGGTCATGCGAGTTGCAATCTCTTGGTAGGGCTCGCCCCAGCTTGGTTTTTGCGGGTTGTAAAGATGCAGCGCAAGAGAAGGCTTCTTCAAAACCGCGCGGCCACCCATTTTGTGGCCGGCGAATTTGTTCCAAGGTTCGATGACTCTGGGCTCATGCTCAATCTCAAGACCAAACTCTTTGGAAACCGGAGCTGCGGACTCTTGAGTGCGCTGCAAAGGTGATGCCAAAAGCTTTACGATTTCTCGATTTTCAGAGGCCAGCTGCTTGGCGGCAGCTTCTGCCATTTGGTGACCTAAATCACTTAGCTGAAAGCCTGGGATTCGCTCATAAAGTACGCCTTTGGGGTTGAATACTTCCCCGTGGCGAACGAAGTGAAGACGGTTGGCAGGCATGGCTTAAGTCTACCTTCGCTAAACTTGTGAATACGTAACTAGACGCCTACCCCCATCGAGGTAATCACATGCTTAATCGCCACACCATCGCATCGCTTGCAGCCCAAGCAGATGGCCCTGTAACCATTGGTGGTTGGGTGGAAACCCTTAGGGATCAGAAGCGTATTCAGTTCATCATCATTCGCGATGAGTCCGGTAGCGTCCAGGTCACCTACCCTCGTCCAGCCGACGAGGATGCACTAGCTGACCAGGTCTCAAGCCTTTCGAATGGCTCCTTTGTTGAGATCACCGGAAACCTAAAGCACGACGAGCGCGTAAAGCTTGGCGGCATTGAGATTCTGCTCACTGGAATGAAGATTGTTTCTCTGGCAAACCCAGACAGCCCAATTGCCGATGACACCTCTATCGACAAGAGACTGGACTGGCGCTTTATTGACATGCGTCGTCCAGAAATCAACCTAATGATGCGCGTGCAGACCGAGATCGAGAAGACCTGGCGCGAAGTTTGGTTGGAGAACGACTTCATCGAAATTCACTCCCCGAAGCTGATGGCTTCGCCTTCTGAGTCACACGCCGAGCTTTTCAAGCTTGAGTACTTTGAGACTCACGCCTACCTAGCTCAGTCTCCACAGTTCTACAAGCAGATGGCGATGAGCGCAGGATTGGGCAAGGTCTTCGAGATTGGACCGGTATTCCGTGCCGACCCATCTTTCACCTCCCGCCACGCAACCGAGTTTGTGTCGGTTGACATGGAGATGAGCTGGATTGAGTCTCACGAAGACATCATGCAGTTCCAGGAGCAGCTCCTAGTTCGTGCCATCACCGCAGTGAAGGCAAAGTACGGCGAAGAGATTCAGAAGCTTTACGGCATCGACATTCAGATTCCTGCCACGCCATTCCCACGCATCCCGCTAGCCGAAGCGCACAAGATTGTTGAAGCTCGCGGCTACAAGGTGCCTCGCATGGATGGCGATCTAGACCCAGAGGGTGAGCGTCAGATCCACCAGCACGTGATGGAGACCTACGGTCACGAATTCGTGTTCCTAACCGACTACCCAAAGAACATTCGTCCCTTCTACCACATGCGTCACGCGGACAACGAGAACCTAACCAACAGCTACGACTTGATCTGGAAGGGTACCGAGATCACCACCGGTGCTCAGCGCGAGCACCGCATTGAGGTTCTGGAGAAGCAGGTTTTGGACAAGGGTCTTGAGCTTGAGGGCTTGAACTTCTACCTTGACTTCTTCCGCTACGGAGCTCCAAGCCACGGTGGATTCGGCATGGGTCTAACTCGCGTTGTGATGTTGCTTCTAGACCTGCCAAACATCCGTGAGGCTAGCTTCCTGTTCCGTGGACCAAACAGGCTTCAGCCTTAGTCTCAGATCTGGACGCTAGTCAGAGAGTCAGCTGACTTTTTTCAAAGCAGTATGCGCTTTGGCCGCCCAGGTGTGCTTTTTGGCTAGCGATCCTAGAATCGCGACCAAGATTGGGAACCAGAAGTTCTTTAGAATCCAGAAAACAACTTTTCTCATGCCAGTTTCCTCAGCTGTTCAAACACTCGGTCTTCGTCGATTCTCCAAAACGCTACCTGTTTGCCATTGATCAGTAGCACCGGGATGTCGTCGGTGTATTTCTCAAACTCAGGTTTCGAGTCGATCTCGACCAGCTCCACCCCGAAGCCGCTGTCCGGGTATTCAGCGCTGAATCGGCCCAAAACCCTGGCCAAGTCATTCTCTGCAACTTCGCACAGGTGGCAACCCTGGCGCACAACCAAGGTGAGATGAATTTGTTCTGGCACGCATAAAGCTTAAGTCCACTGAATGGCGGATTAGACTAAGCCGGTGCTAGAGCCCCAGGAAATAAAGCCCAAGATAGAGGCTGCGTTTTTCGACGTCGACAACACCCTGGTTCGTGGCTCAACTTCAATCCTTTTTGGCAAGGTTGCCTTCGCGGGTGGCGCGATCAAGCGCCGCGATATCTGGCGCTTTATGTTTGAGCAGGTCATGTTTATTCGCAGAGGCGAAAAGAACTCCAAGATGGCGGACTTCAAAGACCGTGCTCTTCAGCTCACGAAGGGTCACCCGATCGCGGAACTCCGCGAACTTATTGACACCGTCTACGAATCCGAAATCAAGCCGAGACTTTGGCCTGAGGCGGTAGTTGCGCTCAAGGACCACCTTGCAAAGGGTCGCGAGGTCTGGCTTATCTCGGCAGCACCGGTAGATCTAGTTCAGAAGATTGCCGATGATCTTGGTGCCACTGGAGCACTCGGGACCATTGTTGGTCACGATGGCGATGTGCTTACTGGTGAGCTCGTCGGTGAACCACTTCACGGCAAGGCCAAGCGCAAGGCTGCAAAGCGACTAGCCAAAGAGCGTGGCATTTCGCTAAAGCGCTCATTCGCCTACTCAGACTCTGTAAATGACCTTCCACTATTGACGCTGGTTGGTCACGCGGTTGCAGTGAACCCAGACAAAGTGCTAAAGCGCTATGCCGAAGCTGCTGGGTGGGAAATTCAACAGTTCAAAAAACGCGACCTCAGAAAATAAAAAACCCGCCCGAAGGCGGGTTTTAGAGAAGATTTACTTCTTATTGCGACGCTGGTGGCGCGTCTTGCGAAGGAGCTTGCGGTGCTTCTTCTTAGACATACGCTTGCGGCGCTTCTTGATAATTGAACCCACAAAGACCTCACAAAACTTTTGTTACTGTCCGATTGGACAACTTCACAAGTTTAGTCCCAACGCCTGCGCTGCTCAACCTCTCAAGCAACATCGAAGCGGGATTACTTGTTGCGGTTTACCTTTGACTTAACCTCGGATGCGAAGTGCTTAGCCTCGGCCTTTACCTCGTCAACTACCTCATCGACCTTGTCGCGGGCAATCTTCTCAAAGTCTTTAGCGCTTCTAGCGGCCTCAACCTTTGCATCGGCTAGCTTGCGACCTAAGCGGTGACCGAGGTCCTTAGCGTCAACATCGATGTCAAGCTCGTCAACCTTGGTCTTGAGCTGCTCGCCCAACCAGCCGGCCTTCTCGGTTAGCCAGTGGCCCAGCTTCTCGCCAGCATCACCTAGAGCATGTGAAAGTTCGTCGCCCTCTTCGGCTTCCGCCTCAAAACCAAGCGATAGGAAGTTGATCATCCAGTCTTCGATTTCCTCAAGTGGTTCTGGAACCACCGAGTAGAAGCGCTTCTGGCCTTCTTCACGGGCAGCCACAAGGCCAACCTCACGAAGAGTCTTCAGGTGCTTGGATACGGTTGGCTGACCCAACTTGGTGCGCTCAACCAGCTCGGTGACGGTTAGCTCCCCGCTACCACCGGTGAGGTGAGAATCTAGAAGCGTCTCAAGCAGCACGCGTCTAGTTGGATCTGCAATTGCTTCAAAGATGTCTGCCATGCAATAAGACTATCCCTGAATATCAAGAGTTCGCGATTTCCCTTGCCCTTGCAACGGCTGCGTTTAGCGAGCGGGAGAAAATGCCCTGCAAATCGGCCTCATCTAAAGTTGCAATAATCCGCTCGGTGGTGCCACCGGGGCTCGTGACCTTGCGGCGAAGCTCACTTGGTTCCTCACCTGAGTTCTCAAGTAATTCCACCGACCCAGCCAGAGTCTGGCGGACCATTAGCTTGGCGTCTTCCTCGCTAAAGCCCTCGGAGATCGCAACTTTCTCCCACTGTTCGATGATGTAGTAAACCCAGGCAGGACCTGAGCCAGAAACCGCACTTAGCGCGTCAATCTTTTCCTCTGGGATCACAACGACAGAACCAACTGCTTCGAACAGCGCTTTGGCAGCGTCGATCGCTTCTTGAGAGGAAGTGGCGGCCGAAGCCAAACCAGTTACTCCCTTGCCTACAAGGGCTGGGGTGTTTGGCATGGTGCGAATTAGGTTTGGGTTTTCATCTAACACCGCTGCCATGGTGGCGAGCTTGATGCCAGCCGCCATCGAGATGACAACGACGTTTTTGCCGATCTCACCTTTGAGCTCGGTGAGCACATCAACAATTTGGTAGGGCTTGACGCCCAGCACGATTACATCCGCATCGCCTGCCATGAGCGCATTCGCATCTGGAGAGGTCTCTCCTGCCAAGGCACTAATGCCTCGATCGCGAAGGGCCTTGGCTTTCGCCTCGGTGCGAGTGGTGGCGGAGATCAGTGGCTTTGGGTGACCGGCGGCTAGCAGGCCATCGAGAACGGCTGAGCCCATTGACCCGCTACCGATAAATGCAATGCGAAGATTGTCCATTTTCAAATCCTATGAGCCAAACACCAGTGGGTAACCAATAAAGACAACTGCATCCATCAAAAAGTGCGCGAGCACCAAGGGCGCTACGCGCTTGGTTTTGTGGAACCAGAAAGCAAAGACCAACCCCATCACAAAGTTTCCAATGAAGGCAGAGAAGCCCTGGTAGGAGTGATAGCTCGCCCTAAGCAAAGCAGAAAGCACGATTAGGCCCCAGATCGAAACCTCGGGCTTCCACCTTGAGAGCTTTCTCATAAAGAACCCGACCGCGATTACCTCTTCAAGCAAACCTGCCTTGAGCGCTGCAAGCAATAGCACCGGGATTGTCCACCAGTTATCGCCTAGCGCACTTGGGATGACCCTCGCGGTCAGACCTAGCTCTAGCGCTAGAAAGTAGAGACCGATGCCGGGTATCCCGACTCCCGCCGCAACTAAAACCACTTGTTTCAGATCAGACCACTTCGGCTTTAGCCCAAGTTCAATGCCGTCCTGCTTCAAGAAATAGATCGCCAACAAGACCGGAACCAGTGCCAGAGCGATACTGATGATTTGGCTAACCAGGTCTAGCCAAGCTATTTGTGCAAGGGGTCGATTCAGAGTTGCGGTTGCCTTAGCCAGACCGCCTTCTTGGGCCAGCTTGCGCAAAAGGGAGATGGTAGACCAGATCGCAGATGCTCCCAGGGACAGCATCAAAACTAACCAAAACTCGTACTTATGGTTCTTTGTCACGTCTCAACTTTCAAAACCAGTGCGTTTGAAGAGTTTAGGTGTCGCAGGTGTGGGTTAGGTTTCATTCGTGGCTAAGCAAAAAAGCGAATTCAAGTGTTCTGAGTGTGGTTGGACCACCGTCAAGTGGGCGGGTCGTTGTGGCGAGTGTCAAGCCTGGGGCAGCCTGGATGAAACCAGCGGAACAACCAAAGAGGTTAGAGCGCTCAAACTCAACGAGTCGCAAGCCGCTAGGCCAATTACCGAGATCGAAACCGGTGAAAGCCAAAGCCAACCAACCATGGTTGGTGAATTTGACCGGGTTCTAGGTGGTGGCTTGGTTCCAGGCGCTGCCATTCTTCTATCCGGTGAACCCGGTGTCGGTAAGTCCACCCTCCTGCTCGAGGTTGCCTCTCGCCTTGCCAAGCAAGGCAAGAAGGTGCTCTACGTTTCTGCCGAGGAATCTGCCTCCCAGGTAAAACTTCGCGCGCAACGAACCAACGCGCTAACGCCAAATCTTTACCTTGCTGCGGAAACCGACTTGGCGACCGTACTGGGTCAGGTTGAAGCAATTAAGCCTGAGCTGTTTATTGTCGACTCGGTTCAGACCGTTGCGTCCAGCGACATCGATGGCGTTGCCGGTATGCCGGCTCAGGTTCGCGAAGTTGCCGCCAATCTAATTCGCACCGCAAAGCAAGACGAAATCCCGCTGCTCCTAGTCGGACACGTCACCAAGGACGGATCGATTGCCGGTCCAAGAACCTTGGAACACCTAGTGGATGTTGTCTGCCACTTCGAAGGTGACCGTCAGACCTCACTGCGATTCATAAGAACCTTGAAGAACCGCTTCGGCCCAACCGATGAGGTTGGCTGCTTTGAGCTAACCGGCGAGGGAATCTTGGAGGTTCCGGACCCAAGCGCGCTGTTTGTTTCCGGTTCGCAAAACCCAGTCTCTGGCACCTGCATCACTGTGACCGTTGAAGGTAAGCGCGCACTCATTGCAGAGATTCAGGCTTTGGTTGTTCACTCGACCTCGGCGCAACCTAGACGAGTCACCAACGGTGTTGATGCTTCGAGAGTGGCCATGATTCTTGCGGTGCTAGAAAGACGAGCCGGCATCTCGGTTTCAGATAAAGATGTTTATGTGTCAACCGTTGGCGGAATGAAGATCACCGAACCAGCTGCAGATTTAGCAATCGCAATCGCGATTGCATCAGCCGTGAAAGACAAGCCTGTCAGCCACCAGATAGCCGCCTTCGGAGAGATCTCATTGGCTGGCGAAATCAGAGGCGTCACCAATGGCTCACAGCGTAATCAAGAAGCTCAACGCCTTGGGCACTCAACAGTGATCGGCGAAAAGGGTCAGCTAGTCAAAGCTGCAATCAACCAAGCAATTAGTTGAGGATGAAGGTCTTCTCTTCTGAGATAACTCCGTTGACCTCAACCTTGATTTTGTAAGTTGCGCCGCCAGTTGGAACTAAATCATTAGTTTCAGCGCTGCAGCCGGTCTCAGACGAGTAAACCTTGTCCCACGGGCCCTTTTGAGCAGAGAATGCCTGGTTGGCAGGAAGAACTACCTCAGAGTCTGTCAGGCCATCGCGGGAACACTGCTTGGATGACCAATAGGTCTGATCGCCAGAGGTGATGGTGAAGAAGGTTCCGCGCAGTCCAACGTTGAACTTGCAATCTTCCAAACCGGTGTTGACGATCGAATACCAAATCATTGGTTTCTCATCTGCGCCGAAGGTGTTTAGAGTCTCGGTTTCATTGCCAATCATGACCTCAACCTGCACTACGCCCGGCTGGCAGACTGGTGCATCGCCAGGTGCGGTTGCTTCAGCAGAAACAGTGGCGGATTCACTCGTTGCTGGATTAACAGTGGTTGGGGCAGCAGATCCAAATGGGTTGGCGATCGAAATCCAACCCCAGACTCCAAGGATTAGCAGGGCCAAAAGGAGAACTCCGCGACGGCGGGCATAGATCTGTTGCTGGGTAGGCATGTGACAAATCTAGTTTAGGTATTTGAGCATGCGGGAGTTTCCAAGCGTGTTCTGCTTAACTCTCGCCAAATCCAAGAACTCCGCAACACCCTCATCGTTCGAGCGAACAATCTCGGCATAGGTCTCAGCGTCAACTGGGATATCAGAAATCTCTTCAAAACCGTGGCGCTGGAAGAAGTCGACCTCGAAGGTTAGGCAGAACACTCGGTGAATACCTAGGGCCTTTGCGCGCTCTAGGAGTTCGGTGAGCATTGCTGCTCCCAGCCCTTGACGCTTGTGACCTAAGTCAACGGCAAGAGTTCTAACCTCTGCCAAGTCCTGCCACATCACATGCAGTGCGCCGAAGCCAACTACTTCGCCATCGAGCTCGGCAACTACAAATTCTTGAATTGATTCATAAAGCTCGACCATTTCCTTGCCAAGCAATACCCGATCAGCGACAAGTGGTTCGGCGATCTTTTGGATGCGCGGAACGTCGCTGGTGCGGGCGGAACGAATCAAGAGCATTGGGCAATTATGGAGCAATTAGCCCTGAAGTGGAATTAGAACCTCATTGTGCCGAAGGAAAAAAGGAGTCCAAGGCCCGTCGAACCTGGCATAAATTGCCGGCCCTGTAACCTCAATGTTTCTTGCGGCCAGCTTCTCTTTGAGCCCCTTGGCCTTGGAATCAAACAAAGGCTGACTGGCCAATCCCGAGAATGAAACAGCAGCAAATTTTCCACCCGGGTGCTCGGTAAAGCTAAGCGTTTGATCCGAACTGGATGGCATTTGACTCATCGACATACTGGCTGGCATCACGAAAGACGTGACAAAGCCCTCATCTTTTTGAGCCTGCATCACAGGTGCAGTCATTGCGATTGACTTGCCGGCGTTATTGCCACCGAAGATGTAATTAGCCAATCTTCGGAATGACTGATTGCCAGCTGTTGACATCGAGCCAGGCTCGTTAGTGCTCACCAAGATGTGTGGCGGGTACTGACGAATCTCAATGTCACCGAGGTTCTTAATGACTTGATAACCCAGCTTCTCGGTCATTTAGGAAATTACCGACTGCGCGCGCTCAGTTGAGACAAAGGTGAATTCGCCGGAGCTGAAGTCAACCAAGATGTCCTGTGAGTTTTGAATGTCGCCACTGAGAATGCGTTCGGAGATTGCATCCTCGATCTCGCGCTGCACAACTCTGCGCAGTGGACGAGCTCCTAGAGCTGGTTCATAGCCAAGCTCAATTAGCTTCTCCTTGGCGCTACTGGTCAGAATCAACTTCAGGTCACGGTCATCCAGACGCAACTGCAGACGCTTGATGAACAAGTCGACAATCAGCAATAGCTCCTCGCGAGTGAGCTGAGGGAAGACGATTACCTCATCCACACGGTTCAGGAACTCAGGCTTGAAGTTCTGCTTTAGCGACTCGTTTACGCGCGACTTCATCTGGTCGTAGTCGTTCTTGGTGTCACCTTCCAAGGTAAAGCCAAGAGCTCCGCGAGTGATCTCTCGGGTACCGAGGTTGGTGGTCATGATGATTACGGTGTTCTTGAAATCAACGACTCGACCCTGGCCATCGGTTAGACGACCCTCTTCCAAAATCTGAAGCAGCGAGTTGAAGATGTCCGGGTGAGCCTTTTCGATCTCATCGAAAAGCACAACAGAGAACGGCTTGCGACGAATCTTCTCGGTTAGCTGTCCGCCCTCGTCGTATCCGACGAATCCCGGAGGAGCACCGAATAGTCGAGAAACGGTGTGCTTCTCGCCGTATTCGCTCATGTCCAAAGCGATCAAGGCGTCTTCGTCATCGAATAGGAACTCGGCCAGAGCCTTTGCCAATTCGGTCTTACCAACACCAGTAGGGCCGGCGAAAATGAATGATCCGGATGGACGCTTTGGATCCTTTAGCCCCGCGCGCTGACGGCGAATGGTCTTGGACAAAGCAGCAATTGCTAGGTCCTGACCAATAACGCGCTGGTGTAGTTCCTGCTCCATGAATATCAACTTCGCGCCCTCTTCTTCAGAGAGGCGGAACACTGGAATGCCGGTTGCCTGGGCCAAAACTTCTGCGATTAGACCCTCGTCAACGATGCCAGGCTTTTGGACATTGCCCTCACGGAATTCCTTCTCCATGCGCATCTTCTCGGCGGTGAGCTTTTTCTCCTCATCGCGCTTGGTTGCTGCAAGCTCGAAGTCCTGATCGGCAATTGCCTGCTCCTTGGCCTTCTTTACAACTGCAACCTTGTCTTCCATGTCGCGAAGTTCTGGAGGAGAAGATAGGAAGCTCAGGCGCAATCTTGCACCGGCCTCATCGATAAGGTCGATGGCCTTGTCCGGTAGGAAGCGATCTGAAACATATCGGTCAGACATACCAACGGCAGCAACGATTGCGGCGTCGGTGATTGAGACCTTGTGGTGAGCCTCGTAGCGATCGCGCAATCCCTTGAGGATATTGATTGCCATCGCCGGAGTTGGCTCTGCGACCTGAACCGACTGGAAGCGGCGAACGAGCGCAGCGTCCTTTTCAAAGTGCTTGCGGTACTCATCCAAGGTGGTGGCACCGATGGTCTGCAGTTCACCGCGAGCCAACATTGGCTTGAGGATAGATGCTGCATCGATTGCACCTTCGGCAGCGCCAGCGCCAACCAGGGTGTGGATCTCATCGATAAAGGTGATGATGTCACCGCGAGTGCGGATCTCCTTGGTTACCTTCTTTAGGCGCTCCTCGAAGTCACCGCGGTAACGAGAACCAGCGATCAGGCTTCCCATATCCAGGGTGTAAACCTGCTTGCCACGCAGGGTCTCTGGCACGTTGTTGGAAACGATTGCCTGAGCAAGTCCCTCAACAACCGCGGTCTTACCAACACCTGGCTCACCAATCAGGATTGGGTTGTTCTTGGTTCGGCGAGAAAGAATCTGCATGACGCGCTCAATCTCGCGCTCGCGACCAACCACCGGGTCCAACTTGCCCTCGGCAGCTGCCTGGGTGAGGTTGCGACCGTACTGGTCCAAAATCTGTGAGCCCTTTGGCTGTGGGTTGGTCTCGCCGCCAACTGCGACAGACTCCTTGCCCTGGAAGCCCGATAGCAGCTGAATGACCTGCTGGCGGACCTTGTTGGTGTCTGCACCAAGTTTGGTTAGCACCTGAGCTGCTACACCTTCGCCTTCGCGAATTAGCCCGAGTAGCAGGTGTTCGGTTCCGATGTAGCTGTGACCGAGCTGAAGTGCTTCGCGAAGAGATAGTTCTAGAACCTTCTTGGCTCTTGGGGTAAATGGAATGTGGCCGCTAGGTGCCTGCTGGCCTTGGCCAATAATCTCCTGGACCTGTTCGCGAACCTGCTCGAGGTTGATACCGAGCGCTTCTAGCGCCTTGGCTGCTACGCCTTCACCTTCGTGAATCAGTCCGAGCAGGATGTGCTCGGTGCCGATGTAGTTGTGGTTTAAAAGCTTGGCCTCTTCTTGAGCAAGCACGACCACACGTCGGGCCTTGTCGGTAAATTTCTCGAACAAGTTGGCACCTCCAAAATCTCTAATAGAGATGCTAGGTGCCCTTTGGGGTAACTACTAGGGCTGTTCGCCCAAGGCGTTAGCGCGCTTTGCACGCTCTTCGGCCTCGATCTTGGCGTAGGTGTCGCGCTCGCCCTTATCGGCTCTCAAAATTGAGCGCAGCATGATCCAAAACAGGACTCCAACCAGGGCGGGTGGAATCAAGGAAATCAGTGCATCTAAGAGCATGTCAGTGGTTGTCATAACCCCTACTTCACCAGCGGGAACAGGATGGTCTCGCGAATACCCAAACCGGTCAGGCTCATAAGCAGGCGGTCAATGCCCATACCCATTCCGCCCGAAGGTGGCATACCAAACTCCAAGGCTTTGAGGAATTCCTCATCAAGCTTCATCGCCTCTGGGTCACCTGCCTTGGCAAGTTCCATCTGCGCCATAAAACGCTCACGCTGAACCACTGGGTCCACAAGCTCTGAGTAACCGGTTGCCTGCTCGAAACCGCGAATGTAGAGGTCCCACTTCTCAACTACGCCTGAGATTGAGCGGTGGTCACGAGTCAAAGGGGAGGTGTCAACTGGAAAGTCAGTTACGAAAGTCGGACGATCAAGACCCGGCTTTACAAAGTGCTCCCAGAGCTCCTCAACATACTTACCGTGCAGTGGGTGCTCGATGTCTATATCGACGCTCTTGGCCAGCTTCTTGAGTTCTGCGATGTCGGTGTCCGGAGTGATCTCCACACCTGCAGCCTCCGACAGCGAGTGGAACATCGAGACTCGTGGCCAGTTGCCGCCAAGGTCATTCTCGGTACCATCCTCAAGCTGCACCTGGTGGGTGCCAAAGACATCCATCGCAGCGTTCTGGATTAGATCCTGGGTCAGCTGTGCCATGGTGTGGTAGTCACCGTAAGCCTCGTAGGCCTCCAGCATCGCAAACTCAGGAGAGTGAGTGCGGTCTGCACCCTCGTTTCTAAAGTTACGGTTCACCTCAAAGACTCGCTCTAGACCTCCAACCACAGCGCGCTTTAGAAACAGCTCAGGCGCAATGCGAAGGAAAAGCTCAGTGTCAAAGGCATTGGAGTGGGTCTTGAACGGACGTGCCGAAGCACCGCCGTGGACAACCTGCAGCATTGGAGTTTCAATCTCCATGAATGCTCGGTTTGCAAAGGTGTTTCGAATCGACTGCATTACCTGAGCGCGAATCTTCACGACTTCGCGAGCACGGTCGCGAACGATTAGGTCGATGTAGCGGTGACGAACTCGGAACTCTTCACCCAGTTCATTGTGCAGGTTAGGTAGCGGCCTAATGGTCTTGGCAGCCATCAACCACTCATCGGCCAAGATGCTGAGCTCACCGCGCTTCGAGGTGATTACCTCGCCGCGAACAAAGACGAGGTCGCCGAGGTCTACTAGTTCTTTCCAAGACTCAAGGGCTTCTTCACCCACCTTGTCCAAGGAGATCATGGCCTGGATTCGCTCGCCGTTTCCAGCCTGCAAGGTTGCAAAACAAAGCTTTCCGGTGTTGCGCAAAAACATGATTCGACCAGCGACCGCTACCACATCACCGGTGGCGGTGTCTACATCGAGACTTGGGTAGTTAGCGCGAACGGCCTCGATGGTGTGGGTGATAGGCAGTGAGACCGGGTAAGCGGAAGAGGTCTGGTTTAGACGCTCACGCTTTTGCATGCGAACAGCGATCTGTTCTGGAAGGTCGTCGACCTCAATCTCTTGCTCGCTCACGATTTCCTATCGATATACACATTGTCAATTAGTCGAACCTCGCCCACCTTGGCCGCAACAATCAGCGCTGCCTTGGAAGATCCCGGTTCGGTTGGTTCAAAGCTATCCGCATCGACTAGCTCTAGATACTCAAGTTTAGCCTCAGGGGAAATCTCCGCTCGAGCGAGCGCAAGCACTTCTTGCCGAGTGGTTCCCTTTTCTCCAGCAAACAAGGCTCTGCTCAAAGACAGTGCGGCCGGCATATCCCGCTCAGTCAGGAACTTGTTTCTTGAGGAAAGTGCCAAACCTGATTCGTTGCGGATGGTTTCACCGACCACCAACTCAATCGGAGATCGTCGCCCGGAAGCTACTTGCTCATTGAGCATCTGCTTCACAAGGGCAACCTGCTGGGCGTCCTTTTGTCCAAAGAAAACGCAGTCCGGCGCCACGATGTCAAAGAGTCGATTTACCACGGTCAACATTCCATCAAAGTGACCCGGGCGAACCTCACCTTCAAACTTTTCCCCAAGTTCGCCTGCAGTTAGCTGCTTTACCGGAGAAGAAGTTGGGTAAACCTCGGCGGGACTTGGTGCAAAAAGGACATCCACGTCGTGGTCGGAAAGCAAATTGGCGTCGATCCCGAGCGTCCTCGGATACTTATCGAAATCCTCATTGGCACCAAACTGAAGCGGATTCACGAATACCGAAACCACCACAAAATCACAGCGCTTCTGAGCTAGCTCAACAAGCGATGAGTGCCCCTGGTGTAGTGCCCCCATGGTTGGCACAAAACCAATTCGTGCCCCATTTGATCGCTGTTGCGAGATCAAATTCCGAAGCTCAGACACCGAGTGAATAAGTTGCATTAGAGCAAATCCTCAGGGTCTAGCGGAGTAACCGGCTGATAGAGCGCTTTATCAACGGCGCTTCTAACCACTGGTCCAATTAGTTTGGCTGGAGCTTCAACGCCAGCCTCCTCCAGGATGCCGACAGCCTGCTGAACCACCAACGAGGAGAAGCTGCTGGCAACTTCAAATGCCTCGGCATAGGCTGCGCGCTGGTGCTCTTGAATAACCAGCGGCTCGCCGCCAAGCTCAATTGCCAGCGCCTGAGCAATAGGCAAAAGCACCTCAGGAGCGCTGACCGCGATGGTGCTATTTTTCAAAACCAATAGGTCCATACTGGTCCCGGTGAAGTGCATAACCGGGTGAAGCGCAATCGGAACGGCTCCCAACTGAGCAGCTGATGCGAGCACTCCGTAACCACGAAGTGGCGAGAGGTGGGCAACTAACTTCTTCGGCCCAAAAAGCCCGAGGTCAGTTAGCCCATCGCAAACAATTTCGACATCCGAATATGGAACCGCGAATAGCACCAGGTCGGCATCTTCGGCAACCGCTGCCATTCCAGCTATTGGAAGATCTGGTAGCAGGGTTTCAACTCGCTCAATTGCCTCTGGCGAGTCAACAGCTGCACCAACCAGTTCGTGGCCAGCCTGCGCCCAGGCCTTTGCTAAAACAGGTCCGGCTGGCTCGTTACCTACGAAACCGATCTTCACGCTGTTTCTCCATCTGGGTCTTTTGGGAGCCGGCAGTTGTATTCAGCCCCAAGGCCTCCAAGATACAACAGCAGTGATGCTGCGACACCTATCAAGGTGGGCAGCACCAAACCGGCTGGAGCAATCGAAAATAGCCATAGCCAGACCAGCTGACCAATGTGCCACCCCATAAAGCCCAAACCGGTAATCATCACAGCTCTCGAGACCACCAAGAGTCGGAACGAAAGTAGCGGATCAGGTCGCTTCACGTTCTTCTGTTGGGCCTTCTCAATCTGGTTGCGGTAGCGGAAAATCGGAAAGGTCGCCCCGTAAATCGCAATGCCAATAGCTATCAGGCTGGTCACCAAAAACGCATCGGTTACTGGGAAGGCAAGCCCGAAGCCAGTTGCCAGTTGACTTGCGACCGCGCCTGCCACAACTCCAAAAACAAACCAACCAATTAGAAAACGGATGTCTAGTTTCATTCAAACTTCCAAACCTGGTTTGCCAATTGGGAGGCGAGATCAGCTACCTTGCCATGGCCTGGTAAGACTGAGTCGGGGTCAAGCTCTGCCCAGGGAACCAACACAAATGCTCGCTCAAAAGCCCTTGGGTGAGGGATTATCAAAGACTTGGTTTCGATTAGTTCACTGCCGAAGGAAATGATGTCGATATCCAAGGTCCTTGCCGCCCAGCGTTCTAGCCGCACGCGGCCGAAGTAACTCTCGACTTCGTTCAGAGCCTTCAATAAGGCTTTTGGCTTGAGGCTCGTTGATACCTCAATGACGCCATTTAGGTAATTCGGCTCTGACTGGTCAATGCCTTTGGATGTCATCGCAAATGATTCATAGAGCCCGGACTGTCGCTTTACCGAGATGTCAGGATGTGAATCAATTTGTAAAACTGCTTCGCGGATGGTTTGCACCCGGTCGCCTAGATTTCCACCGAGTGCGAGGATCGCCCTAGTCTTCAAACCGACCGCTTTGAACACTCACCGATACATCTTCAAAACCGTGCTCGATAGGAGCGTGAGGTTTGTGCACGGTGATCTTCACCGCTTGAATCTTGCTATCGGATGTCGAAACTGCGGCCAAGCAAGCGGAAGCCAATGACTCAATTAGGTCGAAGCGGTTGCTGGTTGCGGTGACATGCAAAAGGTCCGCGATAGCCGCATAGGAGACAGTTGAGGAGAGCTGGTCTTCAGCCTCGGCTTCGACCTGGTAGCGGCAGTCAATCAAAAAGATCTGCCCGAAGTCCTTCTCGTGCTGCAGCACACCGTGGTAACCGAAAACCTCTAGGCCTTTGAGCTCAATTGTGTAGCGCACTAAATCGACTCCTTGAGCTTTTTCACAATTGCAATTGTGTCAGCGGTTAGCTCCACATTGTGGACTCTGACTCCCCAAAGTCCGCGCTGCAGTAGTAGCGCAGTTAGCACTGCTGTCGCCACATCCCTACGACCATTGGCAACTGACCCAGGGTCTTCCTCGTCAAGTGCTGCAGCCAAAAATCGCTTGCGAGAGGCTCCGACCAAGATTGGCAGCCCTAGGTTTTTGAGTTCATCAAGACGAGCCACCAATTCCCAGTTCTCGGAGATGTTTTTGGCAAAGCCAAGTCCTGGGTCAACCACAAGACGTGAGCGATCGATGCCAGCGGCAACCGCCATCGCCACCTGCTCGCTAAGTTCTGCAACCACATCTTTGGCGATGTCTTGGTAACCGGTTAGCTGATCCATGACGTTGGAATGACCCCGCCAATGTCCAAGGATGTATTTGCAACCAAGTGGTGCGATGGTTGCAAACATTGCCTTATCTGCCAGCCCGCCAGATACATCGTTGACGTAATCTGCCCCAGCTAGGACCGCCAACTTTGCGGTCTGGGCATTCATGGTGTCGACCGATACTTCGACCTCGAGCTCGGCTTTGATTGCCTTGATTACTGGGACAACCCGAGCCTGCTCGTCTTCCAGCGATACCCGCAAGGCTCCCGGACGGGTTGACTCGCCACCAACATCAATGATGGTCGCACCCTGTGAAACCAAAAGCTTGGCGTGTGCAAGTGCTTGGTCGAGTTCTAAGAACTGACCGCCATCACTAAATGAATCTGGAGTGGTGTTCACCACTCCCATGATCTTTGGGGCGACCCAGGTCATGATGCACGACTAATCAAACCCATGATCTCTGCGCGCAGCAAAGGATCCGAGAATTCTCCTCGGGTGGCCATGGTGATGGTATTTACCTCTGGCTGTCTAGCTCCTCGAGATGCCACGCACTGGTGTCTGGCCTCAATCACAACCACAACGCCTCGAGCCGAAAGACCAGCCTCAATTGCATCCGCAACCTGAGCGGTTAGATTCTCCTGGAGCTGTGGCCGCGATGCCAAAATCTCAACCACGTTTGCCAACCGGCCAAGACCTGCAACCTTCTCGGTTGGCAGGTAGGCGATGTGCGCAACGCCGGTGAATGGAAGTAGGTGGTGCTCACAAATCGAAACCAGTTCGATGTCTTTAAGAATTACCGCTTCGTTGTGCTCGGCGGCAAAGTTATCCGCCAATGGCGCAAGAGGGTCCTGGCCGATGCCCTTGAAAAAGGAAGCGTAAGAGTCAGCAACCTTTGCCGGGGTTGCGGCTAGCTCAGGGCGATCTGGATCCTCGCCAATTGCCAAAAGCAGTTCGCGGACCGCACTGCGGATTCGATCAGCTTGCACTTTCTTCCTTGGACTCAGTCTCTGGTTTTGGCTCTTCTGGAAGTGCCTCAAGCTGCTTTACCTTGCGCTTTGGAACCGCAATTGGTCCCTTGGTGGAAACCGCACGCTTAGAAGATGAGCGCCAGGTTGCACGCTCAGGAAGCTTCTTGATGCCCTTGAAAATCTTGGCAATCTCGTCTTGGTTCAGGGTCTCCTGCTCCAAAAGCGCCTTTGCCAACTTATCCAGGATCAATCTGTTCTGAGTGATGGCCTTGTGAGCCTCATCCAAGGCAGACTCCAAAATCAGGCGCACTTCAACGTCCACCTGCTGTGCCATCTCGTTTGAGTAGTCACGGTGGGATCCAAGTTCGCGACCCAAGAATGGCTCGGAAGCGCTTGAACCTAGAGAGATAGCTCCGACCTTTTGGCTCATGCCGAAGCGAGTCACCATAGTTCTTGCGGTGCTGGTCGCCTTTTCGAAGTCGTTTGAAGCACCGGTTGTTGGGTCCTTGAAAACAATTTCTTCTGCGATGCGGCCACCCATTGCATAGGCAATCTGATCGAGCAGTTGGTTGCGAGTGATCGAGTAGCGGTCTTCCATCGGCATCACCATGGTGTAACCAAGTGCTCTACCTCTGGGCAAGATGGTGATCTTGGTGACCGGATCCGAATGGTTGAGAGCCCCTGCAACCAATGCGTGGCCAGCCTCGTGGTAAGCGGTGATTAGGCGTTCGTGATCGCGCATCAAGGTGGACTTCTTCTGAGGTCCTCCGATGACGCGGTCGATGGCCTCGTCGATAATCTCGTTGTCGATTACCTTGCGGTTTAGACGAGCAGCCAAAAGTGCCGCTTCATTTAGAACGTTTGCAAGGTCAGCTCCGGTGAAGCCAGGAGTGCGGCGAGCAACCAACTCGAGGTTTACATCCTCAGCCAGTGGCTTGTTCTTGGAGTGAATGCCGAGAATCTGCTCGCGACCCTTCAGGTCAGGTGCACTGACACCAACCTGACGGTCAAAGCGGCCCGGGCGCAATAGCGCCGGGTCCAGAACGTCTGGACGGTTGGTAGCTGCAATCAAGATCACGTTGGTGTTGGTGTCAAAACCATCCATCTCAACCAAAAGCTGGTTCAGGGTTTGCTCACGCTCATCGTTACCGCCACCGATACCGGTACCGCGGTGACGACCGACTGCATCAATCTCGTCAACGAAGATGATCGCTGGGGAGGCCTGCTTGGCCTGCTCAAATAGGTCACGTACTCGAGATGCACCGACACCGACAAACATTTCAACAAAGTCAGAACCAGAAATTGAGAAGAATGGCACACCAGCTTCGCCGGCAACCGCCTTGGCGACCAAAGTCTTACCGGTTCCCGGAGGTCCGTAGAGCAAAACTCCGCGAGGGATCTTGGCGCCCATCTCCTGGAATTTCTTAGGGTCCTTTAGGAAGTCTTTGATTTCGACAAGCTCTTCCATTGCCTCATCGATACCGGCAACATCCTTGAAGGTGATGTTCGAGGTTTCCTTGGTAACCATCTTGGCCTTGGACTTACCGAAGTTCATCACTCCGCGTCCACCGCCAGACATTGAGCCCATTAGGAACCAGAACAGCGCCAGGATGATTACGAAAGGTAGTAGCGATCCCAAAAGCGCAAGATACCAAGGGGTACGCTGCACCTCATCGGTCCAACCCTCGGAGATGGTTGCATCGGCTACTGCCTTGGTTACCGCAGCTTCGCGGCCTAGCACGTAGTAAAACTGCACCTGCTCGCCGAACTCGGCATCTTTGGTGATCAAGGTGACATCAACGCGCTGGTCACCGTCGAAGATTTTGACAGTCTTTGCTTTACCGGTCTCGATTAGCTCAAGACCGACCTGGGTGTCGACCTTGGTGAACTGCTGGGTAGTCATCAGCTGGCTGCCAATGAGCATCACACCAACTGCAAGACCAATCCAAAGCCAAGGGCCGCGCAAAAACTTCTTCATCTTCATGTGGGCGTATGCCCCTTCCCTAATCTCTAGCTGTAGACGTTTGGCGACAGGATGCCAACGCCATCGAGTGAGCGGTACTGCTCGTTGTAATCCAGACCGTATCCAACTACGAACTCGTTCGGGATATCAAACCCCACCCATCTGACAGCTATTTCAACCTTGGCGGCATCTGGCTTTCGAAGCAGGGTAACAATCTCTACAGATGCTGCCCCACGAGCCTTCAAATTGGCTGTGAGCCAAGACAGGGTTAGGCCAGAATCGATGATGTCTTCAACGATCAAAATGTTGCGATCTTTGACATCGGTGTCTA